>CAZYKI010000007.1:23655-38714 GCA_964648035.1 uncultured Candidatus Puniceispirillum sp.
GGTCGATTCTGGTCGGTTCCGGCTGGCCAGACCAGTCCTGATATGGCATAGTATATAGGTGTTGTGGGCTTGCATTTGCCCGCACAACACCCCATGTGAGCGAGGTCTGCAGTTTTTGACAATGGCCGGTTTTGACAATGGCCGGTTGTTTTCATGAGGATGACGCGCTGACAGGGTGATCATTGCCTGTGAGCGGCGGTCATCCCGATCAAGGGGCAAGGACGCAGATTGAAATCGCAAGCCATGGCCGCCGGCAGGGCAGCGCCAGAATGCTGACGAAAATACCGAGGACAAACACCATGTTTATTCAGACACAAGACACACCAAACCCGGCGACCTTAAAATTTATCCCCGGTGTGCCGGTGATGGATCACGGCACTGCCGATTTTGCCGATGCTGATGCAGCCGCGCGGGCGCCACTGGCGCGCCGCTTGTTTCAGATCGATGGAATCACAGGGGTGTTTTTAGGGCAGGATTTTGTCGCCGTTACCAAGGCTGAAACGCTTGATTGGTTTGCGCTGAAACCGTCAATTTTGGCGGGCATTATGGAACATTATGCGTCAGGCTTGCCGGTGATTGAAGATGACGCGGCGGTCACAGACACGCATGCCGATGGTGGTGATAGCGACACCGTTCAGCAAATCAAACAGCTTCTTGATACCCGGGTCCGGCCAGCGGTGGCGATGGATGGTGGCGATATCGTTTTTCAGGATTTTGCCGATGGGATCGTGACCCTGCAGATGCGCGGTGCATGTCAGGGGTGCCCTAGCTCTACCGCGACATTGAAGATGGGCATTGAAAATATGCTTCGGCATTACATTCCCGAAGTGCGCGAGGTACGGGCCGCTGATTTTTAAGCATCGCATCCGCCCAACCCGATGGGGCAGCGCATGACACGGATCAAACTGCCAAACTGGATGGCCGGTGACTGGTTGACCAATCGGCGCATTCTTTTGGCGGTAATTTTTGCTGCCGGTTTTGGTGTTGCCGGTCCGGGGCTGTTCGGTCTTGGCCCACCAAAATGGTTTCCGTCTGATGATGACAAATCGTCAAGCCGTGCCGCCACCGCCGCGGTACCGCCGGTCCCAGCACCGGTGTTACCTGCTAAAGCGGCGGTGCCAGAACCGCCACTTATGCGTGGCCCCAACAGTGGTGATGCCGGATCAATAACCGCGCGGCGGCCACCCGCCCTGTTGGCAACGCACATTCCGGCCGGGCATCTGACATTGTCAGGCGCCGCCCAAAAGCAATCATTTATCGATCTTGTATTACCGTTGATCGCGGCGGCTAATGCTGAAATCGATGCGCGCCGCGCGGCTATGCAACAGGCGTTTGACAATGGCGACAGGCTGTCTCTGGAAAAATGGGCGGCTCTTTATAAAATTGACGGCGTTGATCTTGACGATGAGGCGCTTTTCAGGCGGCTTCTGTTTCGTGCCGACAAGGTACCGGTGCCGCTGGCACTGGCCCAGGCGGCGATTGAGTCTGGGTGGGGGACATCGCGATTTGCCCGTGACGGCAACGCGCTTTTCGGGCAATGGGCATGGACAGCCGATGCTGGCATCCGCCCGTTAGAAGCAACCGATGATCGTGTTGTGGTGCGGAGTTTCAGCAGTTTGTTTGATTCGGTCCGGGCCTATATCCATAATCTGAATACGCATTACAGCTATGCTGATTTTCGGGCAGAACGTGCCGAGGTGCGGGCGCTGCCAGTGCGGCAAAAAACCGATCGGCTTGTCACCCATCTTCACAGCTATGCCGAGATCGGTATGGCCTATGTCAAAAAATTGCAGCGTCTGATCAAATCAAACAATTTGTATCGCTATGCGATTGCCAGCAGTTAACGCACCCAGTAGTTACGGTACCCAGCAGTTACGGTACAAGGAATTGCTTGCCAAACCAGCGCCAGCGCCCATCGGTGGCGGGCATGGTACAATTGACCCGCGCCCGGCCAGCGGGCAATGGGCCGGGAAACCGCACCTCGACACGCTGGCCAAACCGGGTGATATCAAGGCTGTTATAGGTGGTATTAAAACAGTTTAGCTGTTGCGCCTCGGTTAAATCTGGTGCCAGCGTAAAACCAAACGCCGGTGGGTTTTGATCAAGCAAAACATCTTCGGGTAATATCTGATTGACCTTTAAGGGTAGGCCGTTGATTGCCAAGCGTAGCCGCTCTTCGGTCCCATATTGTTCATTCATCGCAAAGCGCGGCAGTTCAAAAAACCCGTCATAACCATGCGCCACCCCTGAATTTTGGCCAAAGGCTGCGGTAAAACCGGCGGCCTTCACCGCGGCCATGACGGCCAAGCTATATTCGCCATAAGGATAGGCAAAAAGCCGTGGCCGAATGCCGATCTCGGCCAGAAAGCGATCATTGGATTTGGCCAGCTCGGCTGCATTTTCGGCGGCATCAAGGCGGTACATATGGGGATGACTGGCGGTCTGGCTGCCAATTTCAACGCCGGCGTTCTGCAATTCGCGGATTTGTGCCCAGCTCATATAGCCGCGTTGGTCGCGATCGACCGGATCGGTCGCAACGAACAAGGTAAAGGGAAGCCCTTTTTCTTTCAGCCGCGGCCACGCCTCGGTATACACCGACAAATAGGCATCATCGACGCTGATACCAACCGTCCGGTCGGGAAGCGGTTGGTTTGTCTGCATATGCGTGACGATCTTGCCAAGCGGCCACACGGTATAGCCACCATTGGTCAAAATCTCTAGGTGCCGGTCAAACTGTTCAAGCCGGATATTGGTGCTGGGAATCGCATCCTCGCCAAACCGGTGATACATCAAAATCACCGCATGATCGGCGGCGATTGCCATTTGACTGGTCAGCAGGACAGCGCCAGCCACCGCTAATCGCCATAGATGATGCAGCCAGTGCGGTATTCTTTGCATGACGTTGGTCACGATTACCGGTCCTTTTTTGGGGTGACTGGCGGGCCGCCCGGTTCCGATGCGCCCTTGTCACCTGTCCTCGTCTTGGGTAGATGTAACCCATCGGGTCCGGCGCTGGCAATTGTTTAATCGCGGTAGGCTGGCGGCCATAGGGGGCCTCGGCCGGCGCAATCAGATGAGGCAGAACCAATGGTTATTTTGGCGTTTGAGGCGAGTGGTAGCGCCTTGTCTGCCGCGGTGCTGTCGGACGATGATGCCGTATCATCGGTGTGGGAAGAGGCGCGTTTTGGACAGGCGGCGCGGCTGGTGCCGCTGGCCGTCAGCGCGTTGACCAAGGCCGGAAAATCCTTTGCTGATATCACCCATGTGGCAGCAGGCTGTGGCCCGGGGTCTTTTACCGGTATCAGGGTGGCACTGGCGGCAGCCAAAGGTGTGTGTTTGGCACAGGACGTGCCCGGCCTTGGGATATCCGGGCTTCAGGCCCTCGCCTATAATGCGCGCGCCGATGCGGCGGGCCGACCGATTCTGGCGGTGGCTGATACCCGGCGCGGTAACCTCTATGCGCAAATATTCACGGCTAAAGCGGCACCGGCCAGCGATGTGTTTGACGCCACTGATACGCAGCTGCCGGTGCTGCTGGCGCCGTCAATTGCTGGTCAGGAGATTGTGCTTGTCGGCTATGCGGCCACCCAGCTTGTGCCGCTGTTTGCCGATCATGGCCATCACGCGGTCGCCTTGGCAGACATCGCAGCCGCGGCAATGCCAACAAGTCCGGATGCGGAGATGATTGCCCGCCTAGCGGCCGACCATATTGCCCACGGCCACATGCCCGCCCTGTCACCGCTATATTTAGCCGATCCCCGCCTAGGACCAAAAAAGGCAAAAAAAACATGATCCGGCCGGTACGGCCAGCCGATTATGACGCCATTCTATCGCTTGAGGCGCTGCTGTTCACCTCGGCGTTTGACAAGCGGCATCTGACACATCTTCTCGCACAGCCGGGCGGCGTGGCTTTTGTTGCCGACGTTGCGGCGGAAAAAGATCGGCCGGTCGCGGACCCTTTTGCTGGTTATATCATCGCGCAGATTGTTGGCGATGAGGCAGAAATTTTATCGCTGGCGGTCGCACCGCTGGCACGCCGGCGCGGAATTGGCGCGGCCTTGCTTGGCCATCTTATCGCCCAGCGGGATACACAAAATATCGGCGCGATCTGGCTTGACGTGGCGGCCGACAATATGGCCGCCATTCGCCTTTATGAAAAAGCCGGATTTATCATATCAGGCCACCGGCCACATTATTATCGGCGTCCCGGTGGGGCGGTCGATGCGGTGTTGATGAAATGCTTGCTGACAGAGGCTTTTTCTTGACCAGCTTTACTGCAAGACGTTACAAGGGGCCTTGTATTTGCTGTGCAAAATGATGGCGTACCACCGTTGACCAAAAAACTGTTTATTAAAACCTATGGCTGTCAGATGAATGTTTATGATTCTGACCGCATGACCGATGTTCTGGCACCGCTTGGCTATGCGCCGACCGATCAGGTCGATGATGCCGATATGGTCATTCTGAATACCTGCCATATTCGTGAAAAGGCATCGGAAAAAGTATTTTCCGAATTGGGCCGGTTGCGGCAATTGCAGCAGCGGGCGGCCGACCAGCAAGGCCGCCGCCTGACGATTGCGGTTGCCGGCTGTGTTGCCCAGGCAGAAGGTGAAGAAATCACCCGCCGGGCACCGTGGGTGGATATTGTGGTTGGGCCGCAAACCTATCACCGGCTTCCGGAACTTGTCGGCAAAGTCGACCCGGCAAGCCGTCAGCGTGCGATTGACACCGATTTTCCAGAAGAGGTCAAATTTGACTTTTTGCCGGGTGAGCATGCGCCGCGTGGCCCCGCCGCCTTTTTGAGCGTGCAAGAAGGCTGTGACAAATTTTGCGCCTTTTGTGTTGTGCCCTATACGCGCGGCGCGGAATTTTCCCGTCCCGTCGACACGGTCCTTGCCGAGGCAAGGCGGCTTGTCGCAACCGGCACCCGTGAAGTGACTTTGTTGGGACAGAATGTGAATGCCTATCATGGCGAAACCAACAGCGGCAATATTTGGGGGCTTGGCCGGTTGATCCGCGAATTGGCCGATATCGACGGGCTGGACCGTATCCGTTACACCACCTCGCATCCGCTTGATATGGATGATGACCTGATTGCAGCGCATGGTGATGTGCCACAGCTGATGCCCTATCTGCATTTGCCGATTCAGTCTGGGTCCAACCACATATTGCGGGAAATGAACCGGCGTCACGACCGTGATGTTTATTTGGCCTTGATCGACCGGTTGCGGGCGGTGCGGCCCGATATCGCCATGTCGGGTGACTTTATTGTCGGGTTTCCGGGTGAATCTGATCGCGACTTTGCCGACACCTTGTCGTTGGTGAATGCGGTTGGGTACGCCTCGGCCTATTCATTCAAATATAGCCCACGCCCCGGCACACCGGCCGCAACAACCGACCAGCAAGTGCCGGAAGTGGTCAAATCTGAACGGCTGGAAAGCTTGCAGCAATTATTGAATGCCCAGCAATTGGCGTTCAATAAGACCACGGAAGGACGGGTGGTCGATGTGCTTGTCGAGCGCGCCGGCGGCCGTGCCGGGCAAATGGCCGGGCGCAGCCCCTATATGCAGGCGATCAATTTTGATGGCACCGCCGATCAAATTGGCAAGATTTTGTCATGCCGGCTTTCCGCAGCCCGCCAAAACAGCATGCGCGGCGAGATCATTGACCTTAAGGGGGCAGCGTGACCCGGGCCAAAGCCAGCAGCCTGCGGCTGGAGTTTGATGACAATGTCATGGTCGCCCTGTTGTCAGGCGAGCATAATCAGCATCTGGCGCATATTGAAAAATCGCTTGATGTGACCGTCGATTCATTTGGTAATTGCCTGACGGTGTCAGGGTCAGCGGCGGCGACCCGAGCGGCGCGCCAAGTGATCGAGAGCCTCTATAAATGCCTCGCTGACGGCACATATGATATGGTTGATAAAGCGCTTGTTGATGATGCGCTGCGATGGGTGACGAATGGCAATGCCCCCGATGGGCCGCATGCCGGAACCGCATTCGATACATGGAAAAAAAAGATCGTCGCCAAAACCCGTGGTCAGGCCGACTATATGAACCTGCTGCGGCAGAATGAGGTGGTTTTTGGGCTTGGGCCAGCTGGTACCGGTAAAACCTATATTGCGGTGGCGCGCGCTGTTGAAGCGTTGAAAAAACGTGAAGTTGAACGGATCATTCTCTCACGACCGGCGGTTGAAGCTGGTGAGCGGCTTGGCTTTTTGCCGGGTGATATGAAAGAAAAGGTCGACCCCTATTTGCGGCCGCTGTATGACGCGCTCTATGACATGATGCCGGCTGACAAGGTTGACCGTATGTTGGCCAGTGGCGAGATCGAGATTGCGCCTTTGGCCTTTATGCGCGGCCGTACCTTGGCCGCCGCGCATGTGATTATCGATGAGGCGCAGAACACAACACCGGTGCAGATGAAAATGGTGCTGACCCGGCTTGGTCAGGATTCGCATATGGTCATTACCGGTGATCTGGGGCAGGTCGATTTGCCGGCAGGCCAGCCCTCTGGTCTGGCCGAGGCGGTCTCATTGCTTGGTGATATCAAGGGGGTCGGCATTATCCATTTGTCAGGCCGGGATGTGGTACGTCATCCGGTTGTGGCGCGTATTTTGCAGGCCTATGAGGCTGGACAAAAGCGATCAGATGCGGCCAAATAGCAGATATATGCCATAGGATGCGACCAGCAGCCTGATGGTGGATCGAACAGATAGTTGATAGATGACAGCCGACAGCCCGAAAAGTGACACAAATCCGGAGCCTGACAGTCCCGACGCGGCGCTGTTTGTTGCACGGGACTGGCGCTCGCCTTGCGGCGCGATGATCGAAGCACGCATCGATCCGGCTTTTTGGCCTGACGATCTGATAGCCGACCTTGGCCAGCGCGGCCCGTTGATGCTTGATCATCTGGTTGACCTGCTGTCGATTGATCCGCCCTTTGTCAGTCTTCTTTTATGCGGTGATGATGAAATGCGCGTGATGAATCATCAGCATCGCGGCTATGACAAATCAACCAATGTGCTGTCTTTTCCGGCCTATGACGGCGCGGCTGGCGGTGACTGGCCTGCCGTGCCGGAAACCTTTCACGGCGCTGACATTGACCCAAGCATCGGTGATATCGCGATTGCTGGCGAGACGGTACAGCGTGAGGCCGCCGCCGCACATGTGTCACCGCCTGATCATTTGCTGCATTTGTTCACGCATGGTGTGCTGCATTTGCTTGGCTATGACCATATTGATGAGGCGATGGCAGATGAAATGGAAACGCTCGAAATTAGGGTGTTGGCCAGCATGAATGTCGCCAACCCGTATGATGATGCGGCCTATGGCAGTGGCACGCGGGAGGCTGGGTAATGTTGGCGCTGTTTGGTAAATTATTCCCCGGTCTTGCCAAACCGTCATCACGACGCGATGAATTGACCGAATTGCTGCAGGAATCAATCGAAGACAAAACCAGCTTTGACAGCCATGAAGGGGCGCTGTTGCGTAACCTTCTGGGGTTGCGTGACAAGACCGCGATCGATGTGATGATCCCGCGCGCCGATATTGTCTCGGTTGCTCTGACCGACAGTCTTGATGATATTGTAAAACAAATGAGTGCGGCCAATCATAGCCGGGTGCCGGTCTATCGTGACACGTTGGATGATGTGGCCGGAATTATCCATATAAAGGATCTTGTTACGCATTTGCGGAATGGGAAAAGGCCGGCTGTCCACAGTCTTTTACGCCCGGCGCTTTTTGTCTCGCCAACCATAAGATTGCTTGATCTGCTGAATGAAATGCGGTTGCGGCGGCGGCATTTGGCGCTGGTTGTTGATGAATTTGGCGGGGTCGATGGGCTGATTACCATCGAGGATTTGGTCGAGGAAATTGTCGGCGAAATCGAGGATGAACATGATACCGTCACCACGCCGCGGTTTGACCGCAAAAGTGATGGCACAGCGATTGCCGATGCGCGGTTGGAAATCGATATTCTCGAAGCGATCACCGGGCCGCTTCTTGATGATGACGAGCGTGACGAGGTTGATACGATCGGTGGTTTGGTCTTCAGCCTTGCCGGACGGGTGCCTGGCCATGGCGAGGTGGTCCGGCATCGCGGTGGTGTGCAGTTCGAGATTCTTGAAGGCGACCCACGGCGGATAACCCTCTTGAAAATTCGCGGATTGCCGCGCGATGATCTTGCCAAGGCCGTCTAATCCATCGTCTGTAAGCGGCCGTCTTGTCTGGCATTTTTTGGCCGGTGCCGTTGCCAGCCTGGCGGTACCACCCTTGTTCCTGATACCGGCGATTTTCGCCCTATCGATCCCGATGATCGGTTATCTCAACGCATCTGGCCGCATCGCGGCGGCGGCGATATGGATGGCCGCGGGCAGTGGCTGGTTTCTGGCCTCGACTTATTGGGTCGCCCATGCGTTGATAATCGACAATCCGGGCCTGTGGTTCTTGATGCCGCTGATGGCCGCCGCGCTGGCGGCTGGCCTTGCCTTGTTTTGGGCCGCCGCCGCGGCTTTGTCTTGGTCGTTGGGACGGACCGTGCTTGGCCGGTCTTTCTGGTTGGTCGTGATGCTTGGCCTTGCTGAATGGTCTCGTGGCTTTGTGGCCACCGGCTTTCCGTGGAACATGCCCGGCAGTTTGTTTGCGGTTGATGTGGCCAGCTTGCAGGCGGCCAGTCTTTTTGGTGCTTATGGGTTAACGATGCTGGCGTTGCTGTTGGCGATGGTGCCGGCGTTTTGGGCGGTTGGCGGCCGGCGCGTGGCGGTGATCTGGCTGCTGGTGCCGTTTGGCCTGGTTGGCGCCGGTATCTGGCGCCTTGAACACGCCCCGCCGCTGAATCAGCAGCTAGCGGGCGATAGCCGACCGGTGGTGCGTCTGGTGCAACCGGCCATACCCCAAACCGAAAAATGGGACCCGACGAAACGGGCCGATCATCTCGCCCGGCTGGTCGGCCTGTCACGCGATAAAACGCCGATTCCGGATCTTGTTATCTGGCCGGAAACAGCGTTTGCCGGCTTTCCCGGACGGGAACCGGATCTGGTTGCAGGACTCGCCCGCCAAGCCACCGCTGATCGCGGGTTTTTGCTGATGGGCGCGCCGCGCCTGGAACCCGGCCGCCGCTTGTTAAATGGGGCCATTCTCTATGCGCATGATGGCACCCATGCCGGGTCCTATGACAAGCGCCATCTGGTACCGTTTGGCGAATATATCCCGTTTCGGCAGCTCTTTCCGTTTGTCAGCGCTTTTGCCGGGCCGATTGATTTTTCCCCCGGGCAAAATAACCGGCTTTTGCCATTTGGCGACAACCGCCGCATGCAGCTGTTGATTTGTTATGAGGTGATTTTTTCTGGCCGGGTGATCGATCAGGCGGCCCGTCCCGATGTGATGGTCAATCTGACCAATGATGCCTGGTTTGGTGACAGCGCTGGCCCGTGGCAACATCTTTTTCATGCCCAGATGCGTACCGTCGAAGAAGGTGTACCGCTGTTACGGGTGGCGAACACCGGTATCAGCGCTGGATTTGACGGCTATGGCAGGCCGCTTGGCGTGCTGCCGCTAGGGGCTGTGGGGGCGCTTGACCTTAGGGTGCCACCCGCCTTGCACCCGACAATTTTTTCCCAATTTGGCAATCTTGCTTTTTTTGGTTTGTTGGTGCTGAATATCGGCGTTGCGCTGTGGCTTGACCTGTCACGCCGGATCAGGCAATAACCATGCGCCGCCACGCAAGACTCTGTCCACAACTGTCACCTGTCAGTTAAATATCCTGTCACTTAAATATAAGGACTGCAAAATGAGCTATATCTTCACATCTGAATCGGTTTCTGAGGGACATCCTGACAAGCTGTGTGACCGGGTTTCGGATACCGTCCTTGATTTGTTTTTGCAGCATGAGCCTGAAGCGCGTGTGGCGTGTGAGACGCTGGCGACAACTAACCGGGTCATTCTGGCGGGTGAAGTGCGGGCCAATAAGGACGTCATGGATGATATCATGGCCAAGATTGAGCCTGCCGTGCGGGCGGCGGTCAAGGATATTGGCTATGAACAAGATTCATTCCATCACGCCCATTTTGAATTCCAAAATTATCTGCATGGCCAGTCCAGCGATATCGCGATGGGTGTTGATTCGGGCGACAATAAAGATGAGGGCGCGGGTGACCAAGGGCTGATGTTTGGTTATGCCTGCCGTGAAACCGATGTGTTGATGCCGGCGGCGATTCATTATTCCCACCAAATTCTCAAAGAGCTGGCACAGCTTCGAAAAGGGGATCAAAACTCGATTTTGGGTCCGGATTCAAAAAGCCAGATTAGTCTTCATTATGATGCGTCAGGGGTGCCGACAGGTGTTCACAAGGTTGTTGTTTCGACCCAGCATCACGCTGATGCCACCCAAGCCGACATCCGCGCCTTGGTCACACCGGTTATCGCCAATGTGTTGCCCGATGGGTGGATGGTTGAAGATGAGGATATCCTGATCAATCCAACCGGGCAGTTCATCATCGGGGGGCCGGATGGCGATACCGGGCTAACCGGGCGCAAGATCATTGTCGACACCTATGGTGGTGCCGCCCCGCATGGCGGCGGGGCGTTTTCTGGCAAGGATCCAACCAAGGTTGACCGCTCAGCGGCTTATGCCTGCCGCTATTTGGCGAAGAATGTTGTCGCGGCTGGTCTTGCGTCACGCTGCACCATTCAGATTGCCTATGCGATCGGTGTGGCTGAACCGGTGTCGCTCTATGCTGATACGCATGGTACCGGTACCGTGGACAACCAGCGGCTTGAGCGTGCGTTGCGTGAGGCGATGAATTTGACCCCGCGCGGTATTCGCCAGCATTTGGGCATGAATGCGCCGATTTATGCGCCAAGCGCGGCCTATGGCCATTTTGGCCGGGTGGCTGGTGAGGCCGGTGCTGGCACCTTTAGCTGGGAAGCGACCGATCTTGCTGACAGTCTGAAAACAGCGCTTGCCTGAGGCCAGCCTTGCCTGCCGCTAAAACGGTAATAGCCAAGACGGTTTAGCCAAATAAAAAGGGCCAGTTAACGTTATGTCGACCCCGTCGGACAAAGCGCGGTACGATCGGTCTGCGCCCAAATTTTACGGCCGGCGCAAAGGCCGGCCGCTTCGCACCAGCATGCAGACTCTATTGGATGCGCGGTTGCCAGCGTTGACATTTGATCCGGCCTCTACCTTGGATAGGCAATTTGGTCGGGTGGCTGATAGCTTTCTTGAAATCGGCTTTGGCGGCGGCGAGCATCTTGCTGGTCTTGCCGCGGCGGCACCGGAAAATAATTTCATCGGGGCTGAACCCTTTGTTAATGGGGTGGCCAGCCTGCTGCGGCATATCGAGGCGGATCAGTTGACGAATATCCGGATCTGGCCGGATGATGTACGCTTGATTCTGCCGGCCCTGCCAGATCGTATATTGGCTGGGGCCTATATTATGTTCCCTGACCCGTGGCCCAAACGACGCCATGCGGCGCGGCGCATTTTACAACCTGAAATGCTGGATCATCTGGCGCGGTTGATCCGGCCAGGCGGGATGTTGGTGATGGCGAGTGATGACCCAACCGCCAAAGGCTGGCTGTTGGCGATGGCGATGGCCCATCCGGCCTTTGACTGGACCGCTAAACGGCCAGAGGACTGGCGTCAGCGGCCGGCTTTTTTGCCCGAGACGCGCTATATGAAAAAGGGAGACCGCGCTGGTCGTCGCTCGTCGTGGTTTTTGTTTCGGCGCGCCGGTGATTCCTGCCAAAGCTGTTGATTTTTATCGATGATGCGCGTATATGGATAACAACAATGCTGTCGAATAAAAGACGGTGGGCCACTGGCCCACTTTTTTATTGCCGTTTTTCAGGCCAAGATCCGTGGGTTTTGGCATGGTGAGGTCGGCCAACCGGCAGTAACGCGATACCGGCGACCTTGCGATACAGGGCCGCCAAGGCAAGAAGGCGAATAAGGTTTTGGTCGAAACAAAGATCGGACAAGTGATTGACGGGGCGGTAGCCGAGCTTGGATACAGGCTTGTCCGGGTACAGTTTTCGGGCGGCAAAACCGGTCGAAGCCAGTTGCAAATTATGGCCGAGCCCGTTGAAGATCGCGAAATGACAATCGATGATTGTCAGTTGTTAAGCCGGCATATATCGGCCTTGCTCGATGTCGAGGATCCGATCGCCGATGCTTATATGCTCGAGATCAGCTCGCCGGGTATCGACCGTCCGCTGACGCGTCTTGATGATTATGTCCGGTTTTCCGGTGAGTTGGCGAAAATACGGCTGCGGTTGATGCGCGATGGCCGCCGCCGCTTTGATGGCCGGCTGACCGGCGTGACGACAGAGGGCAAGGTTGGTCTGGAAACCAGCTTTGGCCGCTTTGAATTTGATTTTGATGCGATTGAGTCGGCACGGCTCGACCCGCGTGAAATTCTTGCCCGTGGCCAAACGGCCGAGGGTAACGGTTGAACCAGAGATGATTAAATGCCCCGATGATAAACGGGGTCACTGCAAGTAAAGGTAAAATGATCATGGATACATCATCAATTCCCGGCCTTGAGCTGATACAGGTTGCCGATGTTGTGGCGCGCGAAAAATCGATCGAGCGTGAGGAAGTCATGCTGGCGATGGAAGAGGCTATCCAAAAAGCCGGTCGTGCCAAATATGGCCTTGATCGTGACATTCGGGCGATGATTGACCGCAAAACCGGATCCATCAAGTTGGAACGCTGGATCGAGGTTGTCGAAGAGGTCGAGGATGAAGCCACCCAGATGAGTGCGGCCGAAGGGGCCAAACAGACGCCACCATTGGCGGTCGGTGAATTTTGGCGGCAAGGCCTGCCACCGATCGAATTTGGCCGGATCGCGGCGCAAACCGCCAAGCAGGTGATATCCCAAAAGGTCCGTGATGCCGAGCGCGCCCGCCAATATGAAGAATATAAAGACCGTGTTGGCGAGATCGTCGTTGGGACGATCAAACGCGCTGAAAGCTATTCGATCACCGTTGATCTTGGCCGCGCCGAGGCGGTTATTCGCCGTGAGGAGATGATCCCGCGCGAAATGTTGCGTCAAGGTGACCGGGTGCGGGCCTATATCATCGATGTTCGCGAGGAACCACGCGGCCCGCAGATTTTCCTATCGCGTGCCGCCAACGAATTTATGGCCAAGCTGTTCACCCAAGAGGTGCCGGAAATTTATGATGGCATTATCGAAATCAAGGGTGTCGCGCGTGAACCGGGCAGCCGGGCCAAGATAGCTGTTTTGTCCAAAGACCCGGGGATCGATCCGGTTGGCGCCTGTGTTGGGATGCGCGGTAGCCGGGTTCAGGCTGTGGTTGGTGAATTGCAGGGCGAAAAGGTCGAAATTATTCCCTACAGCGAGGATACCGCCACCTTTGTGGTGAATGCGCTGGCCCCGGCTGAAGTGGCCAAGGTGGTGATGGATGAGGTTGCCGGCCGGATGGAAGTCGTGGTGCCGGATGACCAGCTAAGTCTGGCGATTGGTCGGCGCGGGCAAAATGTGCGCCTGGCCTCGCAATTGTCTGGCTGGTATATTGACGTCTTGACCGAGGCCGAAGAATCAGAGCGCCGGCAAGAAGAATTCAAAACCCGTTCAACCCGGTTTATGGATGCCTTGAATATTGACGATGTGATTGCGCATCTGTTGGTGGCTGAAGGGTTCGTATTCCCTGAAGAGATCGCCGAAAGCAGCCTTGATGAACTGGCGGCCATTCAGGGCTTTGACGAAGATGTGGCGGCCGAGCTGCAAAACCGGGCCAATGATTATGTCGAGCGTGAATCAAAGCGGATCAATGACGCGCTGGACAGCTTGAATGTGGCTGATGATTTGCGGGCTTTCGAATATATCTCGCTGGCGATGATGTTGAAGCTGGCGGAAAATGATATCCGCACGCTGGATGATTTGGCTGGCCTTGATAATGAAGAGCTTGTCGAATTGTTGGCCGAACATGGCTTGAGTGATGATACCGAGGCCGGTGATATTATCATGGCGGCACGCGCGCATTGGTTTGCCGATGATACCGACACGACTGAAAATGCCGATGCCGATCCGGCGTCAGCGGCTTCAGACAACTAGGCGATGCGAGGTCTGCCCGCATGGTCGCGCGCACCTGCATTGCCACCGGGGCGGTTCTGCCGGCCTATCGGCTGATTCGCTTTGTGGCGGCGCCTGACGGGGTCGCTGTTGCCGATCTGGCCGGGCGATTGCCGGGGCGCGGGGCGTGGATCGTCGCCGAGGCTACGGCTATTCGTGAGGCGGATAAAAAGGGCCGCTTCCAGCGCAGTCTTGGGGTGGGTCTGAAATCGGTCGAGCAGGATATCGCGCTGATTGCTGCCGGCTTACGGCATCGGGTGGTCGCATCGGCCGCATTGGCACGCCGGGCCGGCCTGCTGCTTGGGGGCGCCGGAAAATTGCTGGCTGAAGGGCGGTTTGCCGGATTATTGGCGGCCGATGATGCATCGCCGCGTGAACGCGACAAATTGGCAACAAAGCTTGGGGTCGATTGGGTAAGCTGTCATTTGACGGCACGCGAGATCGGTCAGATTTGCGGACGCGACAGCATGGCATTTGCCGGTTTGCGCGACCAAGGGGCGGCCGGGGCGGCCAAAATGGCGCAAAAAGTTCATGAAGAGATCATGCGTTTGGACGGGTTTTATGCCACGGCGGGTTGTAATGACCTGCCTGACCGGTGTATCACCTAGACGGAGCGATCCGGCCAGAGTTGCGTTGATGGCGCATTGTCGGCCGGTCAGGAAAGGTTCGAGATGAGTGACGATAACAGCAACACCAAAAAACTGAGCTTGTCAGGCGGGAAGCTGACGCTTGGCAATATTGATGCCAGCAAGTTGCGTGCCGGGCCAGCAGTCGGTGCTGCCCGCAAAACCGTTCAGGTCGAGGTGCGCCGTAAACGGGCGCCGTCGGCTACACCGCGCCCTACGGCTCCGGTAGCTGAGCAGCCAACCGCCGCAGCGGTGGCAGAGGCCGCCCCCGCCGCACCGGCGCCGACTGACAGTGATGATCGTCTCACCGCTGAAGAGCGCGCCGCCCGTGTCCG
>CAZYKI010000008.1:0-5790 GCA_964648035.1 uncultured Candidatus Puniceispirillum sp.
AAATTGCGCGCCTCGACCTTGGTCTGGGCCTTTTCAACGGCCTTGTTGATCCACGGGTGGATGATCGCCTCACCCTCTTCAAGACCCAGTTTCAAAAGCATTGATTCGAGTTTTTCAGACCCAAAAATACGCATCAGATCATCCTGCAATGACAGGAAAAATTTCGACGCGCCGGGATCCCCCTGACGACCGGTCCGGCCGCGAAGCTGATTGTCGATACGCCGCGATTCATGGCGCTCGGTACCAATCACATAAAGACCGCCAGCATCAAGCGCGGTCTTTTTGGCGGCGGCAATTTCAGCGATAATTTTGTCGCGCATTTTGTCGGTTACCGACGTGCCTTTTTCGGCCAGTTCGGCAAGCCGCATCTCCAGATTGCCGCCAAGCTGAATGTCGGTACCGCGGCCGGCCATATTGGTGGCAATGGTGACCGCGCCCGGCACCCCGGCATCGGCGATAATTTTGGCCTCTTCGGCATGGAACCGCGCATTCAGCACTTTATGCGGAATTTTGCGCTTGGTCAGTTCGGCCGACAGGCGTTCGGATTTTTCAATCGTTACTGTACCCACCAGAACCGGCTGCTGCCGTGTCCGGCAATCGGTGACCAGTTCGATCACCGCTTCATCGCGCTCGGTGCTGGTCCGATAGACCTCGTCATCATAGTCGACCCGGGCAATATCGCGGTTGGTTGGGATTTCGGTAACATTCAGCCCGTAAATTTCAGAAAATTCGCCAGCTTCGGTCATCGCGGTGCCGGTCATGCCGGCAAGCTTGTCATACATCCGGAAATAATTCTGGAATGTCACCGATGCAATCGTCTGGTTTTCGGCTTGAATCTCGACACCTTCCTTGGCCTCGATCGCCTGATGCAACCCATCGGAAAAACGCCGGCCTTCCATCGCTCGGCCGGTAAATTCATCAATGATCACCACCTGACCGGCTTTGACCATATAATGCGTATCGCGGGTGAAAAGACGGTGGGCGCGCAAGGCCTGATTGACGTGATGCAGCAATCCGACATTTTCAATGTCATATAAAGTCGCCTCGCCGATCGCGCCTTGGTCACGGAGCAGGGTTTCCGCATGTTCAATACCCGCTTCAGTGAGGGCGACACTGTTGCCTTTTTCATCAAGGTCATAATCTTCGGCCACCAACAGCGGGATGATTTTGTCAGCAATCTCATACTGGCCGGCATTGGTCTCGGCAGGGCCGGAAATAATCAAGGGGGTCCGCGCTTCATCGATCAAAATCGAATCGACCTCGTCGACAATCGCATAGCTGAAATCACGCTGGACCATGTCCTCGAGGCGGAATTTCAGATTGTCGCGCAAATAATCAAAACCAAATTCATTATTGGTGCCATAGGTGATATCGCACGCATAGGCGGCACGGCGGTCATCATCATCCATCGCGGCGGTGATACAGCCGACCGACAGGCCCAAATAGTCATAGACCTGTCCCATCCAACCAGCGTCACGCGTTGCCAGATAGTCATTGACCGTCACCACATGCACACCGCGCCCGTCAAGCGCATTGAGCGCCACCGCCAGCGTTGCAACAAGGGTCTTGCCCTCGCCGGTTTTCATTTCGGCAATGTCACCGCGATTAAGGGCGATGCCGCCCATAAGCTGCACGTCAAAATGCCGCTGCCCCAATGTCCGTTTGGCCGCCTCACGCACCAGCGCAAACACATCAACAAGATGGTCATCCTTGCTGGCACCGCCGATGATGGCGTCACGGATCTCGTCTATTTTGGCGCGCACGGCCGCCTGATCGAGATCAGCAAACTCACCCTCGCGGTCATTGATCGCCTGAACCAGCGGTTTCATCGCCTTGATCACACGATCATTTGCATTGCCAAACAGGCTCTTTGCGATAGACCCGAACATGCTTACTCCCCAGCCATACGGCAATCCCTGCCGGACGGCAGATCAAAGACGCGGTGATGCGCCTGTTTCGACATAGGTGTGAAGACCTCTTTTGTCAATTGTCGGCGGATGCTTTTAAGCGTGTTATAACGACCCGTAGCCGCGCATTGGGCGCTTGCTCTTGGGCCTAGCCTCGGCTAACACTAAGCCGGCAAGATCAAACCACAGTAACCCAACCATATGGCCGCAAGGGCGGCAATGCCAATAAGGAGCCAGTGATGAGCAAATTTGTGACTGCCAACCGCCTGACAGGGCTCGTGACCGCGACATTTCTGGCGCTGGCCGGAACGGGACTGGCGGCCGATGAGACGCGCATTCCGGTGGCTACGGTCAATGGTGAAACCATTTGGTTTGATGATGTAATGGATCAGGCCGAACGGCTTCCTGACCAATTCCGGCAGATGCCATTAGCCAATTATTTTAGCCAACTCGTCTCTGAAATGGTCGATGCGCGGCTCGCCGCCCGTGCCGCGCGGCAGGAAAAATTTGATCAAAAGCCCGCGATCGCCGCATCAATGAAGCAAGCGGCAGACCGGATTCTTGCTGAAAAATGGATTAGCGACGCGGTGGCGCGGGACATCACTGAAGCCAGCGTTGAAAAAGCGTATCAGGCCTATGTTGCCGATACCGCATCGCGCGAACAGGTGACAGCATCGCATATCCTTGTCGAAACCGAGGATGCCGCCAAAGCGATCATCAAGGAATTAGCCGCCGGCGCCGATTTCGCCACGCTGGCCAAAGCCAAATCGACCGGGCCAAGTGGCCCGAATGGTGGCGCCCTTGGCAGTTTTGGCCGCGGCCAGATGGTGCCGGCATTTGAAGCGGCCGCCTTTGCCCTGGCTGACGGTGCCATCACCACCACACCGGTACAAACCCAGTTTGGCTGGCATGTCATCAAGGTTGACACCAAGACCGTTGCACCGGCACCAAGCCTTGACGAGATGCGCGACCGGCTATTACAGACATTGTCAACACAGGCCGTTGGCCGGGTGCTGGAAGAATTGCGTGCCAAGCAAACCATCACCATCCGTAGTTTTGACGATGTGCGCAAGGACGCGATGAAAGCCAGCAACCCACAATAGCGCCCCGCACGACACCCCGCTTACAGCCGGGCATTGACAGGTAACGGATATGACCATTTCACCATTGGCACCCACCGCATTTCCGGCCTTGCCAGCGATTGCCGGTATTGGCCTAGCGACGGCGGCATCCGGCGCCCGTTACAAGGGCCGCGATGACCTTTTGTTGATGACGTTGGCACCCGCCAGCACTGTTGCCGGCGTTTTTACAAAATCTGACACCGCCGCCGCCCCCGTATGCTGGAGCCGGACCATCACCCGGCGCGGAACAGCCGCGGCGATTATCACCAACGCCGGCAACGCCAATGCCTTTACCGGCACCCGTGGTGACACCGCGGTCAGCGCCCTTACCGGCGCATTGGCGACCGATCTTGGCTGTCAACCCGACGACATTCTGGTGGCCTCGACCGGGGTGATTGGCGAGCCGTTGGATGCTGGCAAACTGACGCCTTTTTTCCCAGCGATGATCGCCAATCAAACCGCCAGTTGGGAACAGGCGGCAAAAGCCATCATGACCACCGATACCTTTGCCAAAGGGGCGTATCGTCAGTGCCGCATTGGCGATGTTGACGTTACCTTGTGCGGGATCGCCAAAGGGTCGGGCATGATTGCGCCCAACATGGCCACGATGCTTGGCTATATTGCCACCGATGCCAGCGTGCCGGCCGCGCTGCTTGCCGCCTGTCTTGTGGCTGCCAATGACCGCAGCTTTAACGCGATCACCGTTGATAGCGATACCTCGACCAATGACAGCGTCTTTTTGGTGGCCAGCGGGGCGGCTGGTAACACACCTGTCGATAATATCGACGATCCGCTCCTCGCTGAATTTCGGACCGCCTTGGCAGATTTGATGCAGGATCTGGCCATCCAGATTGTCCGCGATGGCGAAGGGGCCAGCAAGCTGATCACCATTGATGTGGCGGGGGCGGCCGACGATGCGACCGCCCGCAAGATCGGTCTTGCCATTGCCAATTCACCACTCGTCAAGACAGCAATTGCCGGCGAGGACGCTAATTGGGGCCGCATTGTCATGGCGATTGGAAAATTGGGTATCGGCATTCCGCCATTGGCGATTGGCATTGATATTGGCGGCTTTCAGGTGGCGCGCGACGGCATGCGGGTTGCCACTTATGACGAAACGCCGATTGCCCGCCATATGACCGGCGATGCGATAGACATTGCGGTTACGGTTGGTCATGGCGGGGGAACAGCGCGGGTGTGGACCTGTGATCTGACACACGGATATATCACCATCAATGCCGATTATCGAAGCTGATATGCGACTGGTCTTGGTCAGCGCGGTGGCGTTGGTCGATGTTGACGGGCGGGTGCTGTTGGCACAACGGCCAGACGGCAAAGCGATGGCTGGTTTATGGGAGTTTCCCGGTGGCAAGGTCGAGGCCAACGAAACGCCTGAAGCGGCGCTGATCCGTGAGTTACGCGAAGAATTGGGGATCGACACCGCCGAGTCATGCCTTGCCCCGCTTAGCTTTGTCAGCCACGCCTACGACCAACAGGCTGGAACCACACCATTTCACCTGCTGATGATGCTCTATGTCTGTCGGCGCTGGCACGGACGGCCGCAACCGCTTGAAGGCGGGGCGCTGAAATGGGTGCGGCCAGGGCAGTTGCGTGACTATCCGATGCCGCCCGCCGACAAGCCCCTTATTGCCGCTTTGCAGGATCTGTTATAGCCGGTGGCGAATCATCACCAAACAGGTCGGTAAATGAGGCCGTGGCGCTGCCGCGTGGGAGGGGCTTTTGCTGACTTTCATGCGGCGCCCAGCCGGTCAGCGTCACAATCTCGAAACTGGCCGGGATACTGCCGTCAGGACGGCCAAACCGGGTGGCATAGATTTCAGCGGCGCGGATAAATATGTGCCGCCGGGTTGGCATCCGCGCCCGACCAAGCAGCGCATTTTGTTCGCCCATGCCACGCAGATCAGCCATCAGGCGAAACATATCAGGATAGGTCACCTCAAGCCGGTCGCTGTCGGCAACCGGCAAGGCCAGACCGGCGCGGCCCAATAATCCGCCCACATCGCGAATATCTGCTAGCGGCGCACAGCGGGGATGGACCCCGCCAAGAACCTCCTGTTCGGCTGCCGCCAAAGCGGCGCGTAATTCATGCAGGCTGGTACCGCCAAGTAAATTGACAAGGCACAGCCCGTCCGGCTTTAGCACCCGTCTGATCTGCATCATCAGCCCGGGCAAATCATCGACCCAATGCAAGTTAAGACAGGAGAATACCGCATCAAAGCTGGCGTCCTTATAGGGCAGCATGTCGAGATCATGCACGACCGATGGCTGGCCCGCCGCCGGCATGAAGGCAGCGGCCGGTTCTGCCGCAATCATCGTACCGATTTTTTGCAAAGGGCGAAGATGCCGGGCCAGCCGCCCGTCATGCGCCCCAAGGTCAAGACAGACCGGAAATGACCGCCGCATCAGCTCGACCCGGTCGGCAAGCCGGAGCGCCGCTTCATCCTTCAAAAAGGCAAACGCGTCATAGCCGGCCGCCGCACGCGCCCGATTGCGCCGCACCGCCGCCTTGTCAAACAATGTTGGTACCTGATGGGTCATCGCCCGCCTTTTATCACGGCAGCCGCCCCAATCCGCAAGCGATATTTACCGGCCGCGCCGCATCTCTTTATCATCTGTTAACCATGCCGCCCCTATACTGGGCGGGCCTTCTAAACGCATAGCTAAGGAGAGGATGAGGAGAGGGGCGGATGCGGTGACAATGATACCGGTCAGGACAGATAGGCTGATGCGGTCGCTGGGAT
>CAZYKI010000008.1:5890-11601 GCA_964648035.1 uncultured Candidatus Puniceispirillum sp.
CCACTTGCCTATGCCGGACCAAGCGATTTATGCGCGGCCTGCCTGACGACGCCGCCACCGTTGGAACTGATCCGCGCCCTCGCGGTCTATAACGACATTTCACGACAGTTGATTTTGCAATTCAAACATGGTGATGGGCTTCATATAACACCGCTTTTGGTCAGGCTGATGTCGCCACTATTGGCGGGATTGGCGAGCAGACATATGTTGGTTGTGCCGATTCCGTTGCATCGGGCGCGCTATTTGAAACGACGCTACAATCAGGCTGGCGAATTGGCCCGTGCCTTGATCAGGGCAACGCCCCATGGCGTCGATGATGGGCCGATATTTGCCCCAAACATTATCACCCGGCCACGGCCGGGCCGCTCGCAAGCCGGTCTGTCCCGCCACCAACGTATCCGCAATCTTGCCGGAGCCTTTCAGGTCCCGCCGGTTGAACATGCCCGGCTTGCCGGCAGGCCTATATTGCTGATTGACGATGTGATGACCACCGGTGCCACGCTTTATGCCGCCGCCAGATGCCTGAGCCGGGCTGGCAGCGGGCCGGTGCGGGCGATGGTGGTGGCCCGGGTTATGTAACCAGAATAGGCCAACAGCTTTACAGCCTCGTTGCAAATCCGTAAGACTTAGCCCCAATAACAGACAGTCACCACCGACATTAACCACCGACATTCACACAAGGCGAGACCGAAGATGGCGAAAGTGGAAATCTATACCAGCATGGCCTGCCCCTATTGCACGCGGGCGCTGCATCTTTTGAACGCCAAACAGGCCGATGTCGAACAGATCGACGTCACATTAAGTTCAGCCTTGCGTGACACCATGCGCCGGCGGGCGAATGGCCGGACCTCGGTACCGCAGATTTTCATCAATGGTGACCATATCGGTGGCTGTGACGATCTGATGTCACTTGACCGGGCTGGCCATCTTGACGCGCTGCTGGCGTCCTGACCCATGATCACGGTTGCCGCGGTCCAATATTGCGCCGGTGACGATGCGGCGGCGACCCTTGATCACATTTACCCGTTGATTGCCGACGCTGCCAGCACCGCGCGGCTTGTGGCCTTGCCCGAGGCCGCGACCTATCTGGCGGCAAGCCGTGCCCATCTGCAAGAGATTGCCGAGCCAGCCGACAATAGCTTCAGCCAAAACCGGCTGGCGGCAATGGCCCGTGAATTTGATATCTGGCTTCTTGCCGGCTCGTTACTATTGCGTTGTCCGCGCCATGGGCAGTTGGTGAACCGATCATTGCTGATCGCCCCGGACGGGTCTGTCGCGGCCCATTATGACAAAATTCACATGTTTGACGCCGATGTCGGTGATGGCCAAAGCTATCGCGAATCGCACAGCTTTACCGCCGGTACCGCGCCGGTGATCGCCCCGGTTGATAGAATGAAGGTGGGATTGAGCATCTGCTATGATGTGCGCTTTCCGCATCTTTATCGCCAATTGGCCACCGATGGGGCGCAATTGATCATGGTACCGGCCGCCTTTACCGCCACCAGTGGCGCCGCACATTGGCATGTGCTGCTCCGCGCCCGCGCAATTGAAACCGGCTGTTTTATCGTGGCACCAGCACAGTCCGGGGTCCATGCCGACGGGCGCCATACTTATGGCCATTCGCTGATTATAGGCCCGTGGGGTGATATTGTTGCCGATGCCGGCACCGGCGATGCGGTGATCAGTGCCACCATCGATCCGGACGCGATCATTCGGGCGCGCCGGTCGATCCCGTCACTGGCCACCAACCCGCCAATCGGGCCCACCCAACAGCGGTAGAGGACCGGCCACGTCTAGGCCCGCAGTAATCCGGCGTCAGGCAAGGCCCGCATCACCCATTTTCATATATTTATCGGTACGGTCGGCAATCAAAGCGGCCGCATCCATACCGGCCATCGATTGCAGCTGCGCGGCGAACACATCGCCAAGCGCATCAATTGCCGCCATCGGGTCACGATGCGCGCCGCCAAGCGGCTCTTTGACAATCGCATCAATCACGCCAAGTTTTTTCATCCAGTCAGAGGTGATCCGCATGGCCTCGGCCGCATCACGCGCATGGTCTGCGCTGCGCCACAAGATCGACGCACAGCCTTCCGGCGAGATCACACAATAAATCGCATGCTCGAACATCACCACCCGGTTGCCGGTGGCAAGCGCAATAGCGCCCCCCGAGCCGCCTTCGCCAATAATCGCCGCAACCATCGGCGTTGGCAATTTCAGGCAAGACCGGATGGCGCTGGCAATGGCCTCGGCTTGGCCTCGTTCCTCGGCACCGCGGCCGGGATAGGCCCCGGCGGTGTCGACAAAACTAAGCACCGGCAACCCAAACCGTCCGGCCAGCTGCATCAACCGGCTGGCCTTGCGATAGCCTTCAGGGCGCGCCATCCCAAAATTGCGCTTTATGCGGTCTTCGGTCGTGCTGCCCTTTTCGGTTCCCATCACCATAACAGCCTGCCCGCGAAACCGGGCCATACCACCGATAACGGCATGATCCTCGGCAAAATTGCGGTCACCGGCCAGCGGCGTGAAATCGTCAAACAGCCGGTCAAAAATCGCCCGCACTTTGGGCCGGTCAGGATGCCTTGCAACCTGCACTTTTTCCCAAGCGCCAAGCTTTTCATAGGTCTGTTTGAGTTCGCGTTCGATCCGGGTCTGAAGCTTGCCAATCTCGTCAGCAATATTGATGCTGCCATCGGTGCTCATATGGCGCAATTCTTCAACCTTGCCTTCAAGGCTGGCAATCGGCTTTTCAAAATCCAGAAACTGTCTCATATCACGTTGTCCGTCTGACCCTGATCACTTGTCGGGCCAAGTTTATCTGTCTTGCCGGCGTGAGGCAAGCGGGTGTGCGCTGGCCACAAGGCCGGCCAGCCGGTCCGGGCGGTTGGCGGTATAGATTTGCGTTGTTGTAATGTCGGCATGGCCAAGCAGGCTTTGCAAGCTCCGCAAATCGGCGCCGCGATTAAGCATATGGGTGGCAAAGGAATGGCGCAATTTATGCGGGCTGACCCGGACCGGATCAAGACCCGCCGCCAGCGCCAGCTTTTTCAGCAGCGCGGCAAAGGCCTGTCTGGTCATCGCGCGGCCATCGTCGGCCGGAAACATCATCTCCGACAGCATAAAGGCGGGGCGGCTGTCGCGGCAATCAAGCCAGCGGGCCACCGCCGCCTTGGCGGTATCACCAAGCGGTACCAGCCGTTCACGTCCGCCCTTGCCGGTGACAAGAATCGTATCCGGGTGACGGCGAAACGCTGTAACCTCCAAACCCATCAGTTCCGAGACCCGCAGGCCGGTGGCATAAAGTACTTCAAGCATCGTTACCGCCCGGGTCGCGGCAAACGCCGGCGTTAACATGGCGGCAGCATCGAGAAGCCGCACAATTTCTGCTTCATCCAGACTTTTGGGCAAGGTCGCCGGCAATGACGGGTTGTCGATCCAGCGGGTTGGATTGTCAGGCCTGATCCCCTCGTCGACCGCCCAGCCCATGAACTGACGAAGCGCGCTGAGCCGGCGCGCCACCGACCGCGGCGCAAGGCCACGCTGGTGCCACCAAACAAGAAGTGCCCGCAGATCGTCTGCCGAACAGCTCGACAGGCTTTGGCCATGTTGCGCCAAGCCAACACAGCAATCATCAAGGTCACGGCGATAGGCGGCAAGCGTGTTTTCCGCGGCCGCCCGCATTGCCGACAAGGCGTGCAAAAACCCATCAATCAACGGATCGGTGATCCGGGTGTTGGGGGCTTTTGGATCAGCTTTGGGTGCCATCCGGGATCATCGCTGCCAGTCGTTGCATCAAATGCGCCGCCACTATTTCTTGGGCCAACGCCCGCGCCGCCGCGCCTTGGCCAATGTCCTGCAAGGCCCGGATCAATGATGCCGCATCTGCCGCAACAATCCGGTCCAGCGGCACATCGCGGAGCAGCCAGTTGGCCAGCAAAATTGTCTCGGCCACCCGGCGGTCAGCCGCCGCACTCAGCACCGCCTGCATCATCACCGGCGACAATGTCATCGCCGATCGTCCAGTACCGGCCGCTATTTTGGTCAGTTCAAGCCAGTTTTGACCATCTAGCACAACCCCCGCCGCCTCCAACACCGGCAACAAATGCCACATATCAAGTGCCGCCAGATCATCAGCGGCCAGATCGTTGGCCGCCAGTGTTTTGTCAGACAGGCTTTGCAGCAGGCGGGCTGCCAAAAGCGCGTCACTATTACCGGCAAAAGCAGCCAAGCTGGCGGTGTCATCCGGTGCGCTAATGGCCAGCAACATGGCCATTTTCGGGGCCACACCAAGATCATCAAACCGCATCGAGGCGGCGACCGTTTCATTGGTCAGCGATTCGCGCACAAGCTCGGCATAAAGCGGCAGCATGACCGGCCCGTGACCGGCAACAATCTCTGCCCGTACCGCACCGGCAACAAGGGCCAGCCGCTGGTCGGGCTGCGCCCCGGCAAGCGCTTTCCACGCCAACGCGGTTGTCAGCGCATCAGCGCCGCTGTCAAGCCGCGCCAACGCCAATTGCGGGCTGTCATTTTCGACCACGGCATTGCGCCATAATTTACTCGCCTGACGCGCCGTAACCAGACCCCGACTAAGCCCGTCAAACGTTGACACCAAGCGCGCATCCGGCCCCAGAAATTTCAACTTTATCACGGTCTCGGCCATCTGTTTTGGCAATACCGCCAGCCCTTCAATCGGAATCGGCCGGTTGGCTACATCCATCAAAACGATATGCAGCGAGTCAAGCTTGACCGGATCGATATCCAGCGGCGGCGCATTGTTCAATACCTGATTGACCAGCCCGTAAAACACCGGGTCATTCACCCCGTTTGCCGCCAAAATATCAGCGGCGAATCTGGCGCCGCCCATATTGCCCTGCACCGCCTGACAGATCACATTGGCCTTATGCCAAAACGGGTCCATGGTTTGGGTAATCTGCCGGCCCACAACCGTGCATGCAGCGGCATCATTACGGCTCATCAGATGATGTTCGACAAGCCAGCGCTGCCAATCTTGCCATTTTTCAGCGTCGGGAAGCTGTTCGGCCAACACCGCCAAATCGCCGGACCGGCCGCCATTCGCCAAAAAACCAAGCCGTGCCGTCACCAAATCGGCGGCGACAATATTCGCCCCGCTTGGCGGGACCGACTGCCGCGCCACAACCTTGTAAGCCAGCCTTGTCAAGGTCTGCGACCGGCTGTCGCCAGCAGCTTTTTCCAACAAGAAAACCGCGTCACGCGCGTCGGTGCCACGCCAGATCAAATTGTCAAATGCGTCACCATTGCCAGGATCCTCGCCCACCCCAATCGCTGCAAGCCCGACATCGGAAATTTTGCGACGACCAATTTTCGCGCTGCCATAGCTGCGATTACTGGCCCCAAGCTGGGCCTCAAGACTGGATCCAACACCCGTCCCAACAGCGGCGGTCGCGGCGGCGCTGTCCGGTGCCACAGCATCTTCTGCCCCCACAATGGCGTCAGCACTGTCCGGCGGGCTAGACGATGTTGGATCACCCGTTTGGCCCTCACCAGTTTGACCATCACGCGCTTGGCCCATAGCTTGGTCAAGTGCTTGATCCAGCGAAATCTGATCATTGGTGATTGGCGTTGCAGCAGGCAAGTCACCTGGCGTGTCGGTGGCTGAATCCGGCTGCCGGATAGACAGTAAATCAATCGGCTTTGGGTCTTGGGCCAACCCGGTCTCTTGGGCCAAG
>CAZYKI010000008.1:11701-23685 GCA_964648035.1 uncultured Candidatus Puniceispirillum sp.
CCGGTCTCTTGGGCCAAGACTGGCAAGGCCAGGCGCGGCAGCAGCGATAAAACCACGATCGCCACCCCAAGCCGGCCCATCATCAGGATCGACCGCGCAGCGCGGCACGGCGTTGACCAGCGCGCTGCGGGGGCAGGGATGTTACTTTGGCAATTTGTCATCGGGAATCACCTTATTCACTGTGGTCGTCGGCGCCGGAATTTGCCAGCTTGACAAGACCACCAGTCCGGCCGCCGCCAATCCAACCAGAACAACACCAAAAATCGCTACCTTTGACATATCATCCCCATCTATCAGCTACAGTGTTGCAGCTTTATTTCCTGTATCGGTCTGATCCCGATAATCGGCCTTTTCTGCATGCCCGATCAGGCATCTATGATCGCCGGCATCCTAACTTTGCCATAACAAACGGCCTGTTTATGTCGAGATTATGTCGGCAATTTGGCAAACTGACCAGTCCCGGTCCCAATTTTGGCAGTTTTTTCGACCAACATGGCAAAACCGGAACGATCCGCTATTTCCCTTGCGACAGTGCATCGCTATCATAGCGCAATGACCAATCCTGCTACAGCCCCACCCATGAAAAAACGACCGCTAAAAGACATCGCCGCCACCGTGGTGGCACGGCTTGACCGTCCGCTAACGTTGGTTGGGCTGATGGGAAGCGGCAAATCGGCGATTGGCCGCCGCATTGCGCGGGCGTTAAAGCTGGAGTTTGCCGATATCGATCAACAGGTGGTTGACGCCGCCGGGATCAGCATTGCCGAGATTTTCGAGATTGCCGGTGAAGCCAAATTCCGGGAAATGGAACGTGCCGCGCTGGCCAAAACAATTGCCGGCTCGCCAAAAATTATCGCCACTGGTGGTGGCGCCTTTTGTCAGGAAGACACCGCAGAGCTGATGCTGCAATCAAGCCATGTTATTTGGTTGAAAGCCACGCCGGAGACCCTGCTTGCCCGTATTGGCAACACCAAATCACGCCCGTTACTGCATGCTGATGACCCATTGGTAACCTTGGTGAATCTCCTTGACCAGCGCACCCGGTTTTACCAACGGGCGCATATCCATATCGACACTGACGGGATGACCGCACAGCGGGCTGTCCGCGCCATGCTCGAGTCGCTTGACACATTTCTGGGCAGGCAGTAGGGGACAATATATGCAACGTAAAACGCTCACTGTCGGCCTTGGGTCCCGCGCCTATGATATCATCATCGGCCCGGGGCTGATCGATGATGCCGCTGGGCAGCTTGGCGACATCGCCACGGGCCGCCATATCGTCATTGTCAGCGATGCCAATGTGGCCGCCCTGCATCTTGACCGGCTAAAGGCTGGACTGGCCCCGGCAGCCGGTAAAATTGACAGCTTTGTCGTTGCTGCCGGCGAGGCCAGCAAATCAATGCGGGTGCTTGCTGCTTTGCTGGACGACATTTTACGCATCGGCGTTGACCGGTCAGTGTTACTGATTGCCTTCGGCGGCGGCGTGGTTGGCGATCTTGCCGGATTCGCCGCTGCCAGTCTGCTGCGCGGGGTCGATTTTGTGCAAATTCCAACCAGCCTGCTGGCCCAAGTCGACAGTTCGGTCGGCGGCAAGACCGGGGTCAATGCGGCCGCCGGCAAAAACCTGATCGGCGCCTTTTACCAGCCTCGCGCGGTCCTTGCCGACACCAGCCTTCTTACCAGTTTGCCGCGGCGTGAATTGCTGGCTGGCTATGCCGAGGTTGTGAAATATGGGCTATTGGGCGATGCCGGCTTTTTCAACTGGCTTGAATCCAATGGCGATTCGGTGCTGGCCTTGGCGCCGGATGCGGTGATGCAGGCTATTTTTGCGTCGTGCCAAGCCAAGGCGCGGATCGTCGAGGCGGATGAACATGAAAAAGCGCAACGCGCCCTGCTGAATCTTGGCCATACCTTTGCCCATGCGTTTGAGGCGGTAGCCGGCTATGACGGCCGCTTGCTGCATGGTGAGGCGGTTGCTGCCGGCATGGGGCTTGCCTTTGATCTGTCGGTTGATCTTGGCCTGTGTGCGGCGCCTGACCGCGACCTTTGCCATGCGCATCTGCGGCGTCACGGCCTACCGGCCGGTCAATCTGACCTACCCGCCGGCCATGCGGATGCCGCCACCCTGATCGGCCATATGCAGCATGACAAGAAAACCCGAAACGGACAGCTGCATTTCATTCTGGTGCGCGCCATCGGCGACAGCTTTGTCAGCGGTGATGTGCCAGTCGCCAGCGTCAAATCCTTATTGGAACGAGGTGCCCATGCTGGCTAGCCTATGGGTTTTGGCCCTGATCATTTTGTTTTTGATTTTGACATCGGCGTTTTTCTCAAGCGCTGAAACCGCCTTGACGGCCGCGTCTGATGCGCGGATGCGCCAGCTTGCCAGCAAGGGTAATGACCGGGCGGCGATTGTTGAAGAACTCCGCGCCGACCGTGACGGGCTGATCGGATCGATCCTGATCGGCAATAATGCGGTCAATGTGTTGGGATCAGCGCTGGCCACCAGCGTTGCCATATCACTGTTCGGCGAGGGCGGGTTGGTCTGGGCGACCATTGCGATGACCGTTCTGCTGGTGGTGTTTGCCGAGGTGATGCCAAAAACCTATGCATTTGCCTATGCCGACAAATATGCGTTGCAGATTGCCCCGGCGGTAAAATGGGTGGTGCGGGCGCTAAGCCCTTTGTCACTGGGGATCCGCCTGCTTGCCAGCCAGTTGATCCGGCCGGCCACCGACGATGAAAACCACCGGGAAGAAGAATTGCGCGGGTTGATCGAATTGCAGGGCGTTAACGGCAATGCCGAAGACCGCGAACGCAATGCGATGCTGTCATCTATCCTTGATTTGAATGCGCTGTCGGTTGACCAGATCATGACCCATCGGGGTACGGTCAGCATGGTCAATGCCGATGACAATATCGATGATATTCTCCGCAATGTGTTAAAGTCGCCCCATACAAGGCACCCTGTCTATTCCGGCAAGCCGGACAATATTATCGGGGTTCTTCATGTCAAAGACCTGCTTCGCGCCTTGGGTGATGCCGAGGCGGGCGGCACCAAACCGGTTGGGCCAAATCTGATCCAGAACATCGCCAGCGACGCCTATTTCATTCCGGAAACAACCTTGCTGTTTGACCAGCTTCAGGCGTTTCGGACACGGCGTGAACATTTTGCCGTGGTGGTTGACGAATATGGCGATTTCCGCGGGATTGTGACGCTTGAGGATATTCTTGAGGAAATTGTCGGCGATATTGATGATGAACATGACATATTGCTGGCCGGCCTGACGGCACAGGCAGACGGTTCATGGGTTGTTGATGGCAATGTCACCATTCGCGATCTGAACCGGGCACTTGGCTGGAGCTTGCCTGACGAAGATGCCTCAACATTGGCCGGCCTTGTGCTGTATGAAAGCCGCACAATCCCCAGCCCCGGCCAGGAATTTCGTTTTCATGATATCCGCTTTCGCATTGTCAAACGGGAAGGCAACCGCCTGACCACATTGCGTCTGTGGGCCAGCTGACAAATCGGTGAAGTGACCATGACCAAATCCGCTACCGCAACGCCAATCCATACCCCCTATGGGCAGGACCATCCGACCAGCCTACCCGCCGCCGAGGTCACGCGTGAACATGTGCATCAGCGGCAGATCACCGTGAACGGGTTTGTCCGCAGTGATGGGCTTTATGACATTGAGGCCGAGCTGACCGATCACAAAACCTATAGTTTCCCCAGCGATTTTCGCGGCACGGTAACACCCGACATGCCGGTTCATCACATGATTTTACGAATCACCATGACCGATCAGCGGGTGATCACCGCTGCCAAAGTGATCACCGTCAGCGGGCCGTATGCTGTATGCCCGCAAGCCAATGACGTCTTTGATGCGCTGGTTGGCTTGCAGATTGGTCCGGGCTGGCGCAAAACCGTACAAGCGGCCATTGGCGGCAAACATGGCTGCACCCATATTTCCGAACTTATGGGGCCGGTGGCCACGATTGCCTATCAGACATTATATGGCCAGCAGGTCCGCGAACGCCGCGAAACCGGCAGTTTTAGCGATGCCGCAAAACAGCAACAACGGCGGCATTTGCTCAATAGCTGTGTCGGCTATGCAGAAGACAATCTGTAGCCAGTAACGACCCAGATTGGCGGCGCTAGTCGCTGAGATGCAATTGCAAGGCGTGGATGCTGCCGGCCAGATCGTCTGCCAACACCTCATTGACAAGCCGGTGACGCTGAAGCCGTGACTTGCCGGCAAAAACAGCCGCCCGCATTGTGACTTCAAAATGCGTACCGCCGCCTTCGCGCCACCCGGCATGGCCAGCATGCTGGTGACTGACATCCTGCACATCGATGGCCTCTGGCTGAAAGGCTGCAACCAGCTTTTGGGTGATCATCTCGGCGGTGGCCATATGCTGTCTCCTCGACGGTTTCTGTTGCCTACAAATGGTAGTGACCTATACTTGGTTATATGAAAAGACAAGCGCGTGCGCCAGATATCAGAACGGAAAATCCCGATGCCGCAACCGGCGAGGCGGGGCCGCGGCGCTGTGCGGCTGATGGCTGTCCGCTTGAAGGCATATATCCTGCCCCGCGGTCGCGCGATGCGCTGCGTGACTATCTATGGTTTTGCCTTGACCATGTGCGCGCCTATAACAAGGCATGGAATTATTATGACGGCTTGCACGGCGCCGCCCTTGAGGCCGAGATACGCCGCGCCACAACATGGGAGCGGCCAAGCTGGAAATTTGCCACCGGCCAGCTTAGTGACGGGGCCTTTACCGACCCGTTGGGGCTATTTGATTTTGACAAGCGCGACCCGTCAAAACCGGGGCGCCAACTGTCAGCCGAGGAACGTGCCGCTTGGGACACGCTAAAACTGGCACCGGTTGATGATCTTGATATTGTCAAAAAGCAATACAAGCAGCTTGTGAAAGAAAACCACCCCGATAAAAATGGGGGTGACGCGGGGGCCGAAGAACGGTTAAAAGAGATCAATCTTGCCTTTTCATTGATCCGGAAGAGCCTGACAAAAGGTGGTAAACCTGCCGCTGTCTAAATCTGAAATCAGCTTTATGTGGAGTTCGAACTGTTATGTCTGACAACGCCAAATTTGCGCCAACACCAGCCCATGCGCTGACGGCGCCAGATATCGAGGTCAACGCGCGTGATACATTCGGCATCGATATTGACATGGTCGTGCCAGCCTTCAGCGAAGGGTCCGATTATGTGCCGACCCTTGATCCCAACTACCAGTTCGACACCGACACCACCCTTGCCATCTTGGCTGGCTTTGCCCACAACCGCCGGGTGATGATCCAAGGCTATCACGGCACCGGTAAATCGACCCATATCGAACAGGTTGCCGCACGTCTGAACTGGCCCTGCATCCGGGTCAATCTTGACAGCCATATCAGCCGCATCGACCTGATCGGCAAAGATGCGATCGTGTTGCGTGACGGCAAGCAGGTGACCGAATTTCGTGAAGGGATTCTGCCCTGGGCGCTGCAAAACCCGGTGGCGCTGGTATTTGACGAATATGACGCCGGCCGGGCCGACGTGATGTTTGTTATTCAGCGGGTGCTTGAGGTTGATGGCAAGCTGACCCTTCTTGATAGCAACAAGGTGATCCATCCACACCCCCATTTCCGGCTATTTGCAACCGCCAATACGGTTGGCCTTGGCGACACCACCGGCCTTTATCACGGCACCCAGCAGATTAACCAAGGCCAGATGGATCGCTGGTCCATCGTGTCGACATTGAACTATCTGCCGCATGACGACGAGGTCAATATCGTCACCGCCAAACTGCCACAATATGCCGACAAAAAGGGAACCGAACAGGTATCGGCGATGGTGCGGATGGCTGACCTGACCCGCAAGGGCTTTATGGCTGGGGACCTGTCGACCGTGATGTCACCGCGCACCGTGATCACCTGGGCAGAAAACACCAGTATCTTTGGTGATATCACCTTGGCGTTCCGTCTTAGCTTCTTGAACAAATGTGACGAAATTGAACGGCCGACAGTGGCAGAATATTACCAGCGTTGCTTTGGGATCGACTTGCCGGAAGCACCTATTCGGCAGGCCAATGCCAGCTAGCCGCGCTGGCAACCGCCGGACCGGCGCGCACGCATCGCATCAGCCGTTACCGGCTGACCCGCAACAAGCAGGATAGAGATTATGTCGTCACATGAAAAAGACGCACAATTCCTGAAGTCGAATGCCGCAGCGATGCGCGCCCTTGCTGGCGGCAAAGACCATCAAGTGACCTATGCCGGCACCGATTCGCATATCGGCAAGGCCGATGTGCGTCTTCCCGCCCTGCCACCAACCGCCACCGCCGCCCAAAAGGCCAGCTTGCGCGGGGCGGCGGATGGGGCGGCGTTATGGCTGGCCCATCACAATCCGATCACCCACAAGAAACATTGCCCTGCCCCGGATGGGGCCAAGGCGATTTTCGAGGCCGCCGAACGGGCCCGCGTCGAGGCCATTGGCGCCCGTCATATGAAAGGCGTTGGCGCCAATCTTGAAGCGGCCTTGAACCAACGCTATGAAAACCGACAGATCGATGCGCCGGGCAGTGCCGATGACGCCGGCATTGCCGAGGTGGTGCGGCTGATGTTGCGCGAACAATTAACCGGTGCGCCACCCCCCAAAAACCTGTCGATGGTGATGGATCTGTGGCGGCCTTGGGTCCGGCATCGGGCCGGCGAGGTGATCGACCAGCTTGGCGATTCACTGGATGATCAATCGGCGTTTGCCGAACTGTCGCGGCGGCTGATTGGCGCCCTCGAATCCGATCTTGGCGACGCCACATCGGATCAGGATAATGATTCGGACAATGATGACGATCAGGATGACAATGGCGATAGCCAATCCGAGCAGGATGGAGAACAGTCAGCCGTTGGTGAAGACGCCAGCGATGGCGATGACAGCCAAGCGATGGATGATGCTGGCGATGCGGGCACCACAGAAGATGGCGAGATGATGGAGGCCGAGGGCGCTGACGACGGTAGCGCCGACGGCGAATCCCCGAACCCGGATATGGCCGGACAAAATGCCCGCAATGCGGCTGATCGCGACAGTTACCGGATTTTCGAGACCAAATTTGACGAGGTGGTGCTGGCCGATGAGCTGTGCGATCCGCAAGAGCTGGACCGGCTTCGTACCATGCTTGACAGGCATATGGAAAATGTGACCTCGGTGGTCGGTAAATTGGCCAACCGGCTCCAACGTAAATTGATGGCGCACCAGAATCGGTCTTGGGATTTCGATCTTGATGAAGGTATTTTGGATGCGGCCAAACTGTACCGGGTGGTCACCCAGCCGATGAGCCCGCTGTCCTACAAGCAAGAACAAGACACCAAATTCCGCGATACGGTGGTGACATTGCTTCTCGACAATTCTGGTTCGATGCGCGGCCGGCCCATTACCATCGCGGCGGTCACCGCCGATATTCTGGCACGGACATTGGAACGCTGTGGGGTTAAGGTAGAGATTTTGGGATTCACCACCCGCGCTTGGAAAGGCGGTCAGTCACGCGAATTGTGGCAACAGGCCGGCAAACCGGCGATGCCCGGGCGGCTGAATGATTTGCGTCATATCATTTACAAACCCGCCGACGCCCCGTGGCGCCGGGCGCGCAAATCGCTTGGCCTGATGCTTAGGGAAGGCATTTTGAAAGAGAATATTGACGGCGAGGCGCTGCTATGGGCGCATGAACGCCTGCTTGCCCGGCATGAGGACCGCCGGATCATGCTGGTGATCTCGGACGGCGCGCCGGTCGATGATTCGACCTTGTCGGTCAATAGCGGCAGCTATCTTGAACGACATCTTCGTGAGGTCATCACCTATATCGAAAACCGGTCGCCGGTCGAATTGCTGGCAATCGGGATTGGGCATGATGTGACCCGCTATTACCGGCGTGCCGTCACCATTACCGATGTTGACCAGCTGGGCGGTGCGGTTGTCGGCCAATTGACCGACTTGTTTGACGAGGATAGCGGTGGTCCGCGGCGGCGAGTCGCCTGACCGGCGCAGCATCCCCTGTCACACGCAATAAAAACCCCGCCATCAGGCGGGGTTTTTTATAATGGCCATCTTTACTGACGGCTTTTGATTATTCAGCAGCCTGTGCGGCGGCAATCTCGCGCTTTAGGTCGCGTGCTTCTTCGGCCAATTCGGCGTTGCGCGCCTGCAACAAGAAAGCGTCAAGGCCACCATGTTTTTCGACTGTCCGCATAGCGCTTGTCGATACCCGCAGGCTGATCTTGCGACCAAGGATATCGCTCTGCATCCGCATGGTTTGCAGATTTGGCAGAAAGCGACGACGGGTGCGGTTGTTCGCATGGCTGACATTATTGCCAGACATCACGGTTTTTCCACTGATTTGACAGCGTTTTGCCATAACAAAAGCTCCATAGACGGCGAGGCGTCTTGCCTCACATTAGAATTTGAAGGCTGGGTATAGGCCAGTCTTACGCCAAGGTCAAGCCGGAAAACCGCCAAAAAACAATAACCCGACCAACCAAATGGCGTCATATCTGATTGTCGGCAGCACCGGCCATGAACCACCCTGCATACCGTACTGGATGGGGTCAGATATTTTTCAATTAACCCTTTTGGTTAACCCAAATAGTCTAATAACCAAGGTGCCCGATCTGCCCGCAGCGCGGACACCCGACCAAGAACCCCACCAGTTGGTGACGAGGGAACTGGCCTGACCGGACAACAACACGAACCTTAGTCGATATATCATGTCCTATCCGCACAACAAAGGCAGCGATCTGTTTTGAGAAAAAAGCGCAACATACGGCTTTTGGGTGCGCGCACGTCTGTTGTGCTTGAACAGGCCTTCTGGGACGCGATCAACGTTATTTTGCTGCGCGAGAATATTGCGCTGCACGACTTCTGCCAGCTGGTGCAGGAACGGCGCCGGTCCACCAGCCTGACGGCATCGTTACGTCTTGTCACACTGCTCTATTTTCAGACCATGGCTGAAATGCGCGCTATGGCGCCAAAACAGCCAGCCCCGCGTAACCAGCTTCACGCCCCGAAACCTGACAGGTTTGGTGTTTTGCCTATCGCGCTGACACTGTTTCATGAAGGCGAAATGCGTGCTGAGACGCGGCCACAGGGTCGCTGACCTGCCCTCGCACCGCGTCAAGATCACTGACGCCATCAGCCTGCATCAGGCGGGCCAGCCCAGCCAGAATCTGGCCCGGCAGTTCCGGACCATCTAGGGCCAATGCGGTATAAAGCTGCACGAGGTTGGCACCGACCAGAATTTTTGCATAGGCCTGCCATGCCGTTGCCACACCGCCAACGCCGATCAATCCAACCCGGCCATCGGTTTGTCGGGCGAGATCAGCCAACAACGCGGTCGCCATCGAAAATAAAGGCGCCCCCGACAGACCACCCGCCTCGTCAGCATGGCGGCCAACAAGGTTTGGCGGCCGGCTGACCGTGGTGTTGGTGGCGATGATACCGGCAACCCCGGCATCGATACAGGCGGTGACAATGTCCCCTAAATCGCCGGTATGAAGGTCTGGGGCAATTTTCAAAAACAGCGGCACATCTCGGCCCTTGATATCCGCCGTTGCCAGCCCCGCGCGACCAGCCGCCAGTAAATCCGCCAGATGCTGTTTTGTTTGCAGATTGCGTAACCCCGGCGTGTTTGGCGAGGATATGTTCAAGGTGATATAATCGGCATGGGTGGCCAGTGTCGCCACCGCCTGATGATAATCGTCAATCGGCGATAGGCTGGTTTTATTGGCACCGACATTGACCCCCAAGACACCAGATCGCCCAGGCGCATTTTCAGCAAGATGCCGGGCCGCCACATCCATGCCAGCACTGTTGAACCCATAGCGGTTGATCACCGCCCGGTCCGCGGCAAGGCGGAACACACGCGGTTTCGGATTGCCGGGCTGTGGGCGCGGGGTGATCGTGCCCACCTCGACATGCCCAAAGCCAAGGCGCATAGCCCCATTGAAACAGGCGGCATTCTTGTCAAAACCAGCCGCCAATCCCAGCGGATTGGCAAAAGACAAGCCGGCAAACGTAACGCCCATATCAACGCTGTCTGGCATCGCCGCCGGACGCGGCCCGATATTATAGCGCAATGTTGTGACCGCGGCGCGGTGCGCCGCCTCGGCCGGAAGCAAGCGCGCCAGCGCGGCAAGGCCTTGCCAGATCACGATTCGCCCACTGCGCTGCCGGTGTCGGCCAGCCTGCCGGCCAGCGCGTCCTCGATCAAGCGGATACTCTTGGCGCGACCATAAAGCGCAAAAAATGACCCCATGCGCGGCCCTTCAGCCTGTCCAAGCAGCACCTCATAAAGACATTTGAACCAATCGCGCAAATTTTCATAATCCGCCGCCTTGCCGGTGGCATAGACAACCGACTGGATCGCCTCGGCACTATCATCGCCATCAAGCCCGGCAAGCGCTGTTGCCAATGCAGCAAGATGCCCAGCCTCGGCTTGATCCGGCAGGCGGTAGATTTTGTTCGGCCGTACCATATCCTGATAATAATGCACCGCATAGCCGATCATTCGATCAAGTTCAGGGTGGGTATCGGGACCCACGCCATCGACATAATCACTGACATAGGCCCAGACAATGGCCGGATCTTCGGCATGACAGACCGCCGCCAAATTGAGCAGCAGCGAAAAGCTGACCGGCATGCCGGCTTGGTTTGGAATCCCGCTATGAATATGCCAGAGCGGATTTTCCACCTGTTCGGCCGGGCTTTGATCCGGCAATTTGGCAAGATGCTGGTAATATTCGTCAACCGTTTTGGGGATCACGTCAAAATGCAAGCGCTTGGCGCGTTTCGGCTGGCCATACATGAACAGCGCCAATGATTCAGGGCTGCCATATCGCAACCAATCTTCCACCGACAGGCCATTACCTTTGGATTTGGATATTTTTTCGCCATTCGCATCCAGAAACAGCTCGTAGGAAATGCCCCCTGGCGGCGTGCCGCCCAAGGCGCGGGTAATCTTGCTGGATTGGGTAACCGAATCGATTAAGTCCTTGCCACTCATTTCATAATCGACACCAAGCGCATACCAGCGCATCGCCCAGTCGCATTTCCATTGCAGTTTGCATTGGCCGCTGGTGACACCAATTTCACGTTCAGCACCGCTGTCGGGGTCAATATAAACAATCGTCCCCGCCGCCACATCAGTGCTGACCACCTTGGCTTGCAACACTTTTCCACTGTCCGGACAAATCGGAAAAAACGGGCTGTAGGTTGCCTGACGTTCCGGGCCCAATGTCGGCAGCATGATATCCATAATGGCGTCATATTTTTCCAGAACCCGGAGCAATGCCGCGTCAAACACCCCGGCTTGATAGCAGCTTGTCGAACTCATAAACTCATAGTCAAAGCCAAAGGAATCAAGGAACGCCTGCAAGCGCAGATTATTATGCTCGCCAAAAGATGGGGCGGTGCCAAACGGGTCCTTGACCTTGGTCAAGGGCATGTTCAGATAGTCTTTCAGCATATCGTGATTCGGCACATTGTCCGGAATTTTCCTGAACCCGTCCATATCGTCTGAAAAACAAACAAGCCGTGTTGGCTGGCCGGTCAGCGTTTCATAGGCATGACGCACCATCGTGGTGCGGACAACCTCGCCAAATGTGCCAATATGCGGCAGGCCCGACGGCCCATAGCCGGTTTCAAAAAGAACCGTGTCTTTTGCCCCTTGTTTTTCCATGCGACTGGCTAGCGCGCGTGCTTCGGCAAACGGCCACGCCTTGGCATCACTGGCAATGGCTTTAAGATCGGCGATAAGATCGGTCATGGTCTGCAGTTCCCGCATTGGACATCGGTCGAAAAGTCGGATAGCGCCTACCGGCTGGCGCGCCCATCCCCTTTTTACGCCGACAAGCTAGGGCCGGCAAAGGGCAAGGTCAAGAGACAAGGTCAAGAGACAAGATCGAGTTCGCACAGTCCGTGTCGCACAGTC
>CAZYKI010000008.1:23785-33479 GCA_964648035.1 uncultured Candidatus Puniceispirillum sp.
AAGAGACAAGGTCAAGAGACAAGATCGAGTTCGCACAGTCCGTGTCGCACAGTCGGGGTCGCACAGTCGAGGCCGCAAGGTTATCGGTCGATCACGACGCTGCAGGCTGGTGTGACAGCCGCCCCCAAGCTATAACAATAACAATGCAAACAAGTTTCCAGTCATCCGTTCCCGATCTTCACGCGATACCGGTATTTTACCCGCATCGCACCCGATTGATATGGATCAGCCGTGACGGTGAAATCACCTACCCATCGCCGGCCCAGCTGGCCGCCGAACTGGCGCTGGGGCCGGTGTTGCTATGTCACCGCCAATGGAGTGCGGCCCGCGCCGGTGTCGATATCGAACCGTGCCTTGATCTATTGGAATTGTTTGCCTTTGTCCGGCCGGCCCGGTTTGTGTTGCCAACGGCGGCCGGCCTTGCCGGGCAATTGGGCTTTGCCCGCCCGCATGACGGGGCCAGTATGGCCAGCCTGCTGCCGCAAATTGCCTTTGCGTTGCTTGACGAGTTAGCCGCCGCCCCTGATGCGGCCCGCCACGAAGCCGGACGCATCGCACAGATGATGACAGCCGGTGGCTGGGCATGGGGAGCTTATGTGCTGGCACATCTGGGATTGCCGTTCCCCGACCCCGGCCCGCCAAACAGCCGCCTTGGTGCGATCTGGGACCGGCTGGCCGATTATACCGATTACACCCCACAAGCCGAGCCTGGCCATCAGCCGGTTTTGCCCGATGCCGCCAGACAACGGCTTGCCGACATGCTTGGCAACACCGCCGAAACCCGTGCCCCTCAGGCCGATTATGCGGCCGCGGTGGCAGCCAGTTTTGACCGGCCCGACGCTGGCCCAAGCCCGGCGATGCTGCTGGCCGAAGCGGGCACTGGCACTGGCAAAACTTTGGGCTATCTGGCACCGGCAACCTTATGGGCCGAACTGAATGGCGGCACCGTCTGGGTATCCACCTATACCCGTACCTTGCAGCATCAAATTGCTGATGAACTAAGCCGGCTTTATCCTGACGCTACGGCCCGCGCCAGCAAAGTGGTCATCCGGAAAGGCCGTGAAAATTATCTGTGCCTGCTCAATCTTGAAGAAGCCTTGGCACAAATGCCGGGCCGTCCGCGGCGGGCAACGGTGCTGGGGCTTATGGCGCGTTGGGCCGGCGCCACCAGCGATGGTGACCTGACCGGCAGCAGTTTTCCGGCTTGGCTTCTTGATCTGTTTGGCCGGGCCGCGACCGTTGGGCTGGCCGATCGGCGCGGTGAATGTATTCATGCTGCCTGCACGCATTACAATCGCTGCTTTGTCGAAAAATCAATCCGCGCCGCAAAACGCGCCGATATTGTGGTGACCAACCATGCGCTGGTGATGGTGCAGGCCGCCTATGGAAGCCGCGGCGACCGGCGCACCCCAACCCGCTATGTGTTTGACGAAGGGCATCATGTGTTTGACGCCGCCGACAGTGCCTTTTCGGCCTATCTAAGCGGCCGGGAAGCGGCCGAATTGCGCCACTGGATTCGCGGCGCGGATGACGGGCGTCGTGGCCGTGCCCGCGGGTTGAAACGGCGTCTTGAGGATATTGTTGCCGGTGATGACGCAGCGCTTGCCGATATTGCGGCAGCCCTTGAAGCGGCACGCTGCCTGCCCGGTCAAGGGTGGGAAAACCGTATTTCAGCAGGCCAGCCGCTTGGTCATGGCGAGGCGTTTTTCATGCAGCTGCGTGCCGCGCTGTATCAACGCGTTGCGGACCCGGACAGTCTCTATGATCTTCAGTCATCTCTTTATCCAGCCCCGGATATGGTGGTGCTGGCCGCCCGCCAACTGGCTAGCGAGCTGGCCGAACTGGCGGCGCCGTTAAACCGGTTGGTCGGGTGGTTAACCACCTATCTTGATGATCAGGCAGAGACACTGGACAGCGGTGAGCGGGCGCGGATTGAAGGTGCGATCCGCGGCCTAGAGTTACGCGCCGGTGGCCCCCTCAATGCGTGGCAGATCATGCTAAGCGATGTTGAAAACGGGGCCCGTGACGGCTTTGTCGACTGGATCCAGATCGACCGGATCGATGGTCAGGACCGCGATGTCGGGCTGGCGCGGCATTGGCTTGACCCTAGTATTCCGTTTGCCCACAGCGTTTTGGAAACCGCGCATGGGGTGACTGTCACCTCGGCCACATTGACCGACCATGCCGGTGGCGGCGACCAGCCAGCCGCAAGCGGTCAGCCCCCGACCGATGGCTGGCAGGCGGCAATCACCCAGACCGGGGCCGCCCATCTTGACCATGCGGCGATGCGGTTCAGCCTAGCCTCACCATTCGATTATGCCGCCCAGACCCGTGTTCTTGTGGTGACCGATCTAGCGCGCGACCGTCCCGAGGCTACCGCCAGTGCAATGGCCGGCTTGATGACGGCCGCCGGGGGCGGCGGGCTTGGGCTGTTTACCGCCATTCGGCGTTTGCGGGCGGTTTATCCGGCTTTGGCCGAACGTCTCGATGCTGCTGGTCTGCCGCTTTATGCCCAACATATCGACCGCATGAATCTGCAAACCTTGTTGGCGATGTTTCGAGAAGATCCTGAATCCTGTCTTTTGGGCACCGATGCGGTACGCGACGGCATTGATGTCCCCGGCAACGCGTTACGCCTGATTGTGTTTGATCGCATGCCGTGGCCGCGTAGCGATATCTTGTTTGCGGCCCGTGCCAAATGGCAGGGGCGCGAGGCCTGGACCGAACATCAGACACGGCAACGCTTGCGTCAGGCCTTTGGCCGGCTAATCCGACGGCAAACCGATCGCGGCGTCTTTGTCATGCTTGACAGCCGCCTGCCAACCCGCTTGACGAATGCCTTTCCACCGGGCGTGCAGGTCGAACGGATCGGGCTTGCCGAGGCGATTGCGATAACCGGGCAGTTCCTTGGTCACACCGACAGCCATTAAAAAACCGGAGGGCGAAACCCGCCCCCCGGTCATCATGTTCAACGGTGTTGGTCGGTGGCTAGAAGCCCATGCCGCCCATGCCACCCATGCCGCCCATGCCGCCCATGTCAGGGGCTGGGGCTGCTTCTTTCGGCTCGACCTTCTCGGCGACCATAGCCTCGGTGGTGATCAACAGACCAGCAACCGATGCCGCATTTTGCAGAGCTGAACGCACCACTTTGGTCGGATCGATCACACCGGCTTTGATCATGTCGGTAAATTCATTGGCCTTGGCATCGAACCCAAGATTGTCGTCTTTTGATTCGAGCAATTTGCCAACAATCACCGCGCCTTCAGCACCGGCGTTATGGGCGATATTGCGGGCAGGTGCCTGCAGCGCGCTGCGGACAATCTCGATACCCACTTCCTGATCGCGGTTGGCTGGCTTCAGCCCTTCGAGCGCTTTGGTCGAACGCACCAGCGCCACACCACCGCCAGGGACGATACCCTCTTCAACAGCAGCGCGGGTTGCATGCATCGCATCATCAACGCGGTCTTTGCGTTCCTTCACCTCAACCTCGGTCGCACCACCAACCTTGATCACCGCAACACCGCCAGCCAGTTTGGCAAGACGTTCCTGCAGCTTTTCACGGTCATAGTCGGATGTGGTTTCTTCGGCCTGAGCGCGGATCTGGTTACAACGTGCCTCGATCTCGCCTTTGGCGCCTGAACCGTCAACAATGGTGGTTTCGTCCTTGGTGATCTCGACGCGCTTGGCGCTACCAAGCATGTCGAGGGTCAACGAATCAAGGGCGATGCCCACTTCTTCGGATACCACGGTGCCATTGGTCAGGATGGCAATATCTTCAAGCATGGCCTTGCGACGGTCGCCAAAGCCAGGGGCTTTGACCGCTGCCACTTTCAAGCCACCGCGCAGGCGGTTCACCACCAAAGTCGCCAAAGCTTCGCCTTCAATATCTTCAGCAATGATCAGCAATGGGCGGCCTGACTGCACAACTTTTTCCAAAATCGGCAGCATGTCCTGCAGGTTTGACAGCTTCTTTTCATGAAGCAGGATATATGGCTCTTCCAATGTCGCCCGCATCTTTTCAGCATCGGTGACAAAGTAAGGCGACAGATAACCACGGTCGAACTGCATACCCTCGACAACTTCAAGTTCAGTTGCCAGGCTCTTGGCTTCTTCAACGGTGATCACACCTTCATTGCCAACACGTTCCATCGCCTCGGCAATCATCTTGCCAATTTCTTCCTCGCCATTGGCCGAAATGGTGCCAACCTGCGCCACTTCGTCTGAGGTCGAAATTTTCTTGGACCGCTTGCCAAGCGAATCGACAACAGCTTCAACCGCCATGTCGATACCACGCTTCAGATCCATCGGGTTCATACCGGCAGCCACAGCCTTGGCGCCTTCCTGTGCGATGCACTGGGCCAGAACGGTGGCTGTCGTGGTGCCATCACCAGCCACATCATTGGCTTTCGATGCAACCTCACGCACCATCTGTGCGCCCATGTTCTGGAACTTGTCCTTCAGTTCGATATCTTTGGCAACGGTCACACCATCCTTGGTGATACGCGGTGCGCCAAATGATTTTTCGAGAACCACATTGCGGCCCTTTGGACCCAATGTCACCTTGACGGCGTTGGCCAGAATATCGACGCCTTCCAGCATCCGGGTTCTGGCGTCTGAGCCGAATTTGACTTCTTTAGCAGCCATGTTTCAATCTTCCTTCTATCTAAACAGTGTCAACAGATCGGCAGGCGATTTATTCAATCACGCCCATGATGTCTGATTCCTTCATGATCAGATATTCCTGACCATCGATCTTGACCTCAGTGCCGGACCATTTGCCGAACAGCACGGTGTCGCCAGCCTTGACATCAAGCGGCTGCACCTTACCCGTTTCGTCACGCGCACCAGCGCCAGCCGCAATAACTTTGCCTTGCATCGGCTTTTCCTGAGCGGTGTCCGGAATGATGATCCCACCAGCAGTTTTCTGTTCTGATTCAGTGCGCTGCACAACAACGCGATCGTGAAGAGGCCTGAATTTCATGCCTGTTTCTCCTCCAAAATAGTCGACTAACAGCATTTTGGCACTCTATAGCATCGAGTGCCAAAACACCACTTGGGGGTAAGTGGGAGATTACGCCGCTTTTGTCAAGGCATTGTCCCTAGAAAAGAGTCAAAAAAATACTCATACCGCGGGAAATGGCCGGCGGCACATGCCCCCCCCTGCGGCAATGCGCCGACTTACCGGTTGGCGGCAGGCTTGATATTGGTCAGAGGACTTATATATCTCTTGGGTTATAGGTCGTTGGTGGATAGAGGTCTTTGAGCGGGGCGTTGGGGCCGGGCGTTGGACCCGTGCCGAAAGCAAGAGTGATCGGAGTATAGCGGATGATGCGATATCAATCGGTGCCGTGGGTTTCACGCCATGCCGGCGATCACAGCGTAACGGCGGTGGTCAATTGGCTGTTTGTGATGGCTGCGCTGGTCGCGATTATGGTGGTTATTGGCGGCATCACACGGCTGACCGAATCCGGCCTGTCGATGGTCGAATGGCGCCCGTTAATTGGGGCCTTGCCACCGCTAAACGCGGCTGAATGGGACCGGGTTTACCAGCTATATCGTGCCTCACCCGAATATCAGCAGCTGAATTACGGCATGACATTAGCCGAGTTCAAGACGATTTTTTTCTGGGAATATTTTCATCGGCTATGGGGCCGGTTGATCGGCGTTGCTTTTGCGCTGCCACTGATGATGTTTGCGCTGGCCGGCCGGGTGCCAACAGGGTTTGGCCTGCGGCTGGTGGTCTTGCTGCTGCTTGGCGGGTTGCAGGGGGTGATCGGCTGGTGGATGGTTAAATCCGGCCTCACCGAACAAGCCAGCGTATCGCAATACCGGCTTGCCACCCATCTTGGCATGGCCTTGCTGATTTTTGCGCTGCTGCTATGGACCGCTTTTGACATGCGCGACGGGCATGGCAGCTTGCCGCGCGGACACGGGCTTGCCAGCCTGTCGTTGTTGGTTGTCACCATCCTTGCCGGGGCGCTGGTGGCGGGCATGAATGCCGGCCTTCTTTATAATGAATATCCGTTCATGGGCGCCGGCTTGGTCCCGGTCGAATATGGCGAACAAGGTCTTGTTGATCCGTTTGAAAATCCGGCCGCGGCACAGTTTCACCACCGCTGGCTTGCGGCACTGACCGCGGGCGCGGTGATCGCGCTGGCGCTAAAGGCGCGGCGGCAAGGACTTTTATGGCAAAGTCATTTGGTGCTGGCCGCCATTCTGGCGCAATTCACCCTTGGCGTTCTGACCTTGTTGCATGGGGTCCCGGTATCGCTTGGCGGCCTGCATCAGGCCGGTGCGGTGATTTTGCTGGGCGCGGTGTTGGCGTTGCTGCATGGGCAGTCACGCCAAGCCGGGCAAGCCTGACAGCGCCTGACTATTCACCTTTTTTGATTTGCGGCACCCGCCGGATATGCAATTCGGCAAGCGCGGCTTCGTCAACCTCGGATGGTGCAGCCATCATCAGATCCTCGGCCTTGCCGTTCATCGGGAACAAGATCACTTCACGGATATTCGGCTCATCGGCGATCAACATGACGATGCGGTCAATCCCCGGTGCGATGCCACCATGTGGCGGGGCGCCAAACCGGAACGCGTTGATCATGGCCGGAAATTTTTCGTCAACAACGCTGTTCGGATAGCCAGCAATTTCAAACGCCTTATACATCACTTCGGGCAAATGGTTCCGAATCGCACCAGATGATAGTTCAACGCCGTTACAGACAAGATCATACTGCCATGCCTTGATGCTCAGCGGGTCTTGTTCTTCAAGCGCCGTCATTCCGCCTTGTGGCATTGAAAAGGGGTTGTGCGAGAAGTCGACTTTACCGGTTACCGGATCAGCTTCGAACATGGGGAAATCGACAATCCACGCAAAGCGGAACGCGTTTTGATCAATCAGACCCTGATCATGGCCAATCTTGACCCGGGCACGGCCGGCCAAGCTGGCAGCCTCATCGGCTGGGGCACAGGCAAAAAACACCGCATCACCATCGCCAACACCGGCGGCTTGGCGAATCGCCTCGGCCTTGTCTGGCCCCAATGCTTTGGCCACCGGGCCGCGGGCTTCACCATCGCCGTAAATAATATAGCCCATACCGGGCGCGCCTTCGCCCTGCGCCCAGCTGTTCATCCGATCGGCAATTGCGCGGCTACCGCATTTTGGGCCGGGTACCGCGCGCACGACCGCGCCTTTTTCAATGTTTTTGGCAAAAATGGCAAAATCGGATCCCCGGAAAATATCCGTGACGTCACAGATTTCGAACGGCACCCGCAAATCCGGCTTGTCATTGCCATATTTCAACAGCGAGTCAGCATAGGGAATTTGCACAAATTCCTGATCGACCAGCTTGGTGGAAAATTCTTCAAATACCCCGCGGATGACCGGTTCGACAGCATCAAACACATCCTGCTGTTCTACAAAGCTCATCTCAAGATCAAGCTGGTAGAATTCTCCCGGACTACGATCGGCGCGGCTATCCTCGTCCCGGAAACAGGGCGCAATCTGGAAATAGCGGTCAAAGCCGCTGACCATCACCAGCTGTTTGAATTGCTGGGGGGCCTGTGGCAACGCATAGAATTTGCCTGGATGCAAGCGGGCTGGCACCAGAAAGTCGCGCGCCCCTTCGGGCGATGACGCGGTCAGGATCGGGGTTTGAAATTCGGTGAAATTCTGGGCCAGCATGCGATTGCGAATCGATTGGATAATCTTGGCGCGAAGCATGATATTGGCGTGGGGCCGGGTCCGGCGTAAATCAAGATAACGGTAGCGAAGGCGCGTTTCCTCGCCCGAATCCTCGTCTGAATTGACCTGTAATGGCAAGGTATCGGCTGCCGATTGCACGGCGAATTCCTCAATACGCACCTCAATATGGCCGGTTGGCAGGCTTTTATTGATGGTCTCGTCACTGCGTTTCAGCACGGTGCCGGTAATCGTGACAACCGATTCAAGACGGGTTGATTCAACCATTGAAAAACATGCATCGGACGAGTCAATCACACATTGGGTCAAACCGAAATGATCGCGCAAATCGACAAATACCAGCTGGCCGTGATCCCGCTTTCGGTTAATCCAGCCGGATAGCCGGACTGACTGGCCAACATGTGCCTCGGTCAGTTCGGCACAATTATGTGAGCGGTAAGCATGCATGATATACGTCTCCAAACAGGACAACCGGCCGATGACGGGCCGGCAAAACCGAGGTGGCCGCGATGTTGAAAGCGGCCTAGTGCGGGTCAAAATCGCCGCGAGTATGCAAATTCTACGCCGTCGACGCAACAGGCTTTCGGACTGTCGGCGAATAGGCCCAGATTATGACGGGCGGCGGCGGCCACGGCGCCCGCGTGCTGGTGCGCCAGCTGGCTTGTTCAGATCAAGCCCGTCCCACGCAACCCCCAAGGCGGCCACCATCGCGTCATGGTCAAATGGCCGCGGTGGGGTGTTGTCAAGCGCGGCCACCATCGCGGCCACATGATCTGGGGTGGTGCCACAGCAGCCGCCAATGATCCGCGCCCCGGCGTCGCGCGCAAATAGCGCATATTCGGCCATCAGCGCGGGCGTGCCATGATAATGGATTTTTCCCTCGACATAGGCCGGGATCCCGCAATTGCCCTTGGCCACCACCGGCACCTCACCAGCCGCCGGCACCATGCCTTGCACCGAGTGCAGCAATTCAGCCGGCCCGATACCGCAATTTGCCCCGATAAAATTGGCACCGGCGCCGGTCGCAAATGTGGTAAAGGCATCCGGCGTCACGCCCATCATCGAGCGGCTGGCGGTATCAAAGGTCATTGTCGCACAGACCGGCAGGCCCATGCTGCGCGCGGCCATGATCGCGGCGCCAACCTCTTCATTCGACGACATGGTTTCGATCCACAGCACATCAACCCCGCCATCGGCAAGCGCCTGTGCCTGCTGGGTAAAGGCCGCGACCGCCGCATCATGGGTCAGCGCCCCAAGCGGTTCAAACAGCTCGCCTGTCGGCCCGATCGATCCAGCGACAAGCGCCTGTCTACCGGTGCGGGCCCGATGGGCGTCGACCGCCTGGCGGGCCAGTTTTGCGGCGGCCCGGTTCAGTTCACCCACCCGATCCTGCGCGTCATGTAATTTCAGCCGAAAGCTGGTACCACCAAAGCTGTTGGTCAGCACAAGGTCCGATCCGGCGGTCAGAAAACTATCATGAAGCCATAAAATATCGTCTGGCCGTTCAACCGACCATAATTCCGGTGGATAGCCGGTTTCAAGGCCACGCCCAAACAGGTTGGTGCCGGTGGCACCGTCGGCGACAAGCCAGCCTTTGCTGGCGATAAGGGCTGAAACCGGATCTGTCATAGCGCCTGTCCGTTGCGGTGGCTGGTGATAAAGGTCATGAGCCTAGCCGCGCCAACCGGCGGGCCCGACGGCCGGATGACCGACGCGTGATACCGGTCGCCCGCGCCCGGCGGTCCTGCAAAATATCAAGAAGCACAAGCTGGTCATCTTGGCTCATGCTACGCCATGCGGCAATTTCGGCCCGGGTCCGGTAACAGCCAACACAGACGCCGTCCTGCGGGTCCATCTGGCAAACGGAAATACACGGGGACGGCAAGACATCAACAGGCCTATCTGTAGCCATGATCTTCCCTTCTGGTGTAGCGGCTGTCGTAGCGGCTGTTGTCAGGCCGCCTGCGTTTCATCAAGAACGGTGCCGATCACCTG
>CAZYKI010000008.1:33579-35899 GCA_964648035.1 uncultured Candidatus Puniceispirillum sp.
GTCAGGCCGCCTGCGTTTCATCAAGAACGGTGCCGATCACCTGATTCAGCGCGGTCAGTTCGACAAGATCCTCGCCGGTTTCACCAATTGTTACCAGATTATTGTCAATCACCGGCGCGGTGTCTTGATCGCCGGCAATGGTGCGGCTTTCGCCGCCGTCAACCAATTGCAGCAGCTGGCGCGCTTCGGCCTGCAACAGAACCGGCATGTCAGCGCGCAAGAAGGCACCGAGAACCCGCTTGGCATGCGCCTCATTCTGCAACGCGTCAATATGACGTTGACCGGCCGGCACGATCAGGGCGTCATAATCAACCGCCAGCGTTGTCGACAAGGTGGCGTCAGCCGGATACGACATGCCCCACCCGGTCCCGTTCCATGCATTGGTCAGCCCGGCCTCCCGCGATACAATCTTCAATTTGGCACCAGCCGCCATCATGGCGCGCTGAATCGCAATAAAGCCGGCTTCATCAAAGCCGCTGGCGACCATCATAGCGATTGTTTTTCCGGTGAAATGGGACAGGCTCATCTGGAACACTCCTTAAATAGGTTAAAAACGTCATGGTAGCGGCGGCGGTGACAGTCGTTACCGGCTTCGCCGATTGCGCTGCCGAAACAGGGGCCATAAGACCGGCAATAGCGGGGCGCGGATATTTTTCGCATAGCGCCTGCCTATACATGGGTTTGGCAATTTGTTCAACCCTTCAGCGACAAAGTTTTACCGCGGTTTGTGAACAAAGGGTACCGCATAACCACAAAAATATTTTCCAGCACATAGCGGTCCATGCCGCTTGAATTAAGGCGCGTTTCACTTCATCTTGACAAGGTGTGATCGCGCCGGACAGGCACCGCTGTTGCCGACCGCGACGCCCGACCAGCCAATAAGGAGAGCGCCATGTGCGACCTGAATAACTGTAACCCGAATGCCGGGCCAAGACCCACCGTTTCTGCCACTGACCGGCGGCTGTTTCTGGCTGGTGCGATGGCCTTGCCACTTGCCACCATTCTGGCCCATGTTGACCTTGCCCACGCGCAGGCGTCAAAGGGCACAACCCTGACCCAGACCACCGCCGATGGCCGCACGGTCAGCGCCTATTTTGCCGAGGCCGAGGCAAAGGACTCGCCGGTGGTGATCCTGATCCATGAATGGTGGGGGCTGAACGACAATATCAAGGCGATGGCCGAGGATATCCGCGACAAGGGGTTCCATGCGCTGGCGATCGATTTGTTCAACGGCTCGGTCGCCACCGATCCCAAGGCGGCCCGCGCGCAAACCAAAGCGGTCCAAAGCGCCGAGGCTAATGCCACCATCGCCAGCTGGGTAAACTGGGCCAAGGCCAATGGCAATGGCAAGGTGGCAACATTGGGCTGGTGTTTTGGTGGCGGCTGGAGCCTCGCGGCCGCGCTGGCCAATCCGCTTGATGCGGCGGTGATCTATTATGGACGGGTTACCGCCAGCGCCAAAAGTCTGGCCACTCTGTCGGTTCCCTTGCTGGGGCATTTCGGCACGATGGATAAATCGATCAATCCGGAAATGGTTGGCGCCTTTCAAAAACGGCTTGGCGAGGCCGGCAAGGCCGATATGCTGACAACCCATTGGTATACGGCAGGACATGCGTTTGCCAACCCGACCGGCGGCCGCTATGACGAGGATGATGCGGCCTTGGCATGGGCGCGCACCCATACATTTTTGGCGGCCCACCTGCGCTAGGCCGGGCCACCCCTATGATATGATGATCCCAATAAAAGGGGGCAGCCGGTACCCGGCCGCCCCTTTATCATTGATGCGCCTTAATGCGGGATAAATCTGCCGGCTGGCCTATAGATCCTTATGTGTGCCATCGCAAAATGGCGCCTTTGCCGATGCCTTGCAGCCACAAAAAAACAGCTTTTTGTCAGCCTCGGCGGTAAATTTGACCGGGGCAATGCCCGACCCTTTATGCGCGCCATCGCAAAATGGTTGTTTGCTGCTTTTGCCACAGGCGCACCAGAAATAGGTTTTGCCGGCTTCTACCTCGACCGGCATCGGGGCCTTTTGGGCAATAACGGGATCAGTCATATCTTGGGTCCTTGATCATGGGGGTGGCGTGACGGCGCATGGCCATCACCTGACGGGGGGTGTTATCCCTACTCGCAAGACGGTTATTTTTACCAAAAATTGGAGCGGGCAACGGGGTTCGAACCCGCGACCCCGAGCTTGGGAAGCTCGTGCTCTACCAACTGAGCTACACCCGCTTTGTGTGTCGTAAGTTATCGTATAGACAACAACTTGAACAGCGAAAACAACACCAACCTACGAGGTTTTTCAGGCAGCTAGCCTTTC
>CAZYKI010000009.1:0-7182 GCA_964648035.1 uncultured Candidatus Puniceispirillum sp.
GCCAGCAGCCCGGGCTGGTTTACCCGCCAACGCGATGCGCTGTTGGGCGTGTCTGAAGAAACCACCACCGGTGTGTTACGCCTCTATCAGCTTGCCGAGGCTGGCGGCCTGCCATTCCCGGCGATCAATGTGAATGACTCGGTTACCAAATCCAAATTTGACAATCTTTACGGGTGCCGTGAATCACTTGTTGATGGCATTCGCCGGGCAACCGATGTGATGCTGGCCGGCAAGGTGGCAGTTGTCGCTGGCTATGGTGATGTTGGCAAAGGCTCGGCGGCCTCGCTTCGGCAGGGCGGTGCCCGTGTTATGGTTACCGAAATTGACCCGATCTGTGCCTTGCAGGCGGCGATGGAAGGCTATGAAGTGGTGACGATGGAACAGGCCGCCCCAAAGGCTGATATTTTCGTCACCGCGACCGGCAACCGCAATGTGATCACGATTGACCATATGCGCGAGATGAAGGACCGGGCGATTGTTTGCAACATCGGTCATTTTGACAATGAAATCGATGTGGCGGCGCTGAATAATTATAGCTGGTCCGAGGTCAAGCCACAGGTTGACGAAATTGAGTTCCCCGATGGCAAACGGATGATCCTTCTGGCCAAGGGGCGGTTGGTCAATCTTGGCTGTGCGACCGGGCATCCATCTTTTGTCATGTCGGCCTCTTTTACCAATCAGGTGCTGGCACAAATCGAACTCTGGACCCGTGGCAGTGACTATGAAAACAAGGTTTATACCTTGCCACGCCATCTTGATGAAAAGGTGGCGGCGCTGCATTTGGCCAAGGTGGGGGCAAGTCTGACCACCTTGCGTCCGGATCAGGCCGCCTATATCGGGGTTGATCAGCAAGGGCCGTTCAAGAGCGATCATTATCGCTATTAGTCACCATGCCGGTTCTGCAGCTTGAATTGCCTGACCTTGCCGCCACCAGGCGGCTTGGTGCGCTGCTGGCTGACGGGCTTGCAGCGGGTGATGTGGTATCGTTGACAGGCGGGCTTGGGGCCGGCAAATCCGAATTGGCCCGGGCGATCATTCAGGCTGCTAATCCGCATGAAACCGACATACCAAGCCCGACCTTTACCCTTGTCCAGACCTATGAGCTGGCTGATGGAACGCCGCTGTGGCACCTTGACCTGTACCGCCTAGAAACGCCGCAGGACGCCATGGCGCTTGGTCTTGATGATGCGTTTGTTGAGGCGGCTTGTCTGATTGAATGGCCGGATCGGTTGAAAAAGCTTTTGCCGAAAACCAACCTGTCTATCCATCTTTATCGGCCGGATATGGCGGATGCGGCGGGGTCGGTGGACGCCACCGGCGACAGTGGCTGCCGCATGGCCGATATAACAGCACCGCCGCATTGGGCCAGCCGTCTCGACGCTATTATCGCCCAAACAAGTGACGCCTAGCCACGCCGCGCCCCATCAAAAGGCGGCTCGCTTTTAACGCTTTGGCCTTTTATACTAAGCGGCATGACATGCCGATCGGTTTACAGCATTGATGCCGGATTGCCCTTTGCGCGCGCTTTGGCGGCTGGGGTGGTCAGGTTGGCAGGTGCGCCTGAACGGCTGGCTCGCGGTTTGATCATGGTACCATCGCGCCGTGCCGCCAAGGCCTTGCAAACGGCGTTTCTTGATTTGTCCGATGGCGCGGCGATGCTGTTGCCGCAAATGATACCGATTGGCGATTTGGCCGATGATGACGAGGCCGGCGTTGCCCTGCCTAACGGCGATGCATTACCCCCCCCGATCAGCGGCTTGCGGCGGCAGGTCAATCTGGCAAAATTGCTCCGCCATTTTCCGCTTGGGGGGCATTACCCGTCGCATCCACAGGCGATGATGCTGGCCGATTCACTCGCGCAGCTGTTGGACCAGCTCTACAATGCCGAGGCCACAGCAGACCAATTGTCATCCTTGCTGCCTGACCAGTTTTCTGCCCATTGGCAGGATATTATGACCCTCTTGCAAATTCTGGTTCAGCGCTGGCCTGATGTGCTTCAGGCCGAAGGGGTGATCGATGCGGTTGATCGGCGCAACCGTCTGATCCGCGCCCAAGCTGATGCTTGGCAACAAAATCCGCCGGACCGGCTTATTGTGGTGGCCGGATCGACTGGATCAATTGCGGCGACGCGGGCGTTGATCGGTGTTGTGGCGGGGCTGCCCGATGGCCATGTGGTGCTGCCCGGCCTTGATCGGCATGCGGATGAGCAATGGGAGTCTATCAAGGAGGATAGCGGTCATCCCCAATTTCAATTGGCGCACTTGCTGGCTTATCTGGGATTGCGCGCTGATCAGGTGCAGGAGTGGAGTGGCACGATTGAGGCGCCGCCACCCGCCTTGGCGGCCCGTCGTCGTCTGATGCGCGAAGTGTTCCGGCCGGCGACATCAAGCGATCGCTGGCAGCAGCTTGGGGCGATGACGCCACCGATCGATCGGACCGCGCTTGCCGGGATGAAAATACTAACCGCGCGTGACCGGCGTGAAGAGGCAAGCCTTGTTGCACTGGCTTTGCGTGACGTGCTGGAAACCCCCACCAGAACAGCGGCGCTGGTAACCCCCGACCGGCAATTGGCAGAAATGGTGATCGCCGAATTACAACGCTGGCAGATCGAGATCGAGGATTCGGCTGGGCAACGGCTGTCGCTGACACCAGTCGGCCGGTTTCTGCAATTGCTTTGTGATGCGGTGGTATCCGATTTTGCGCCGCTATTGGTGCTGTCGCTGCTCAAACACCCATTTGCCTGTGGCGGAATGGACCGCCGCCAGTTTCGGCGGCTTGTTGATCGGGTTGAGCTGGCAGCGATGCGGGGGGTGCGGCCGGATGGGGGGCTTGCCGGCCTTGCCGATGCGCTGGATGATACGGACCTCAAAAACTTTATCACCAACAATCTGATGCCGTGCCTGGCGCCGATGGGGGCGGCATGGCAATTGCCAAATCAAACGCTTGGGGGGCTGGCAAGCGGTCTTGCCGAAACCGCCGAATTGCTGGCTGCCGATAACCGGCAAGATGGCGGCGATGGCCCCGCCGATAGCGGGGCGTTACGGCTGTGGGACGGCCCGGCCGGTAAGGCCGCCGCCGAATTGTTGCGTGACCTGACCGCCGATGGCCGCGATCATGTGGTGACCGCCGCCGATATGCCGCAGATCATTCATCAGCTTCTGGATGCACGAACCGTGCATCCGCATGGCAATCCGCATCCGCGTCTGGCTATTTTAGGTGCGGTTGAAGCGCGGATGCATCCCGAGCAGGCCATTGGCCAGCACCGGATCATTTTGGCCGGATTTAACGAGGGGAACTGGCCACCCCATCCGGACAGTGACCCGTGGATGAATCAGGCCATGCGCGCCGCGGTTGGCTTGCCACCACGAAATTGGCGGACCGGCCTTAGCGCGCATGATGTTTACATGGCGATATGCAGCCATGACGTGGTGATCACCCGCGCCACCAAAGAAGCCGGCACCCCGACCACCAAAAGTCGTTGGCTGCAACGCATGGATGTTGTGCTGTCGGCATTGCGGCTGGATAAGGTCGTCGATGACGGCCAGCGTGAAATGATGTGGCTTCGGCATTTGACGCCTGTGTCGCGCCCGCATCCGGCACAGCGCCCCGCACCCTGTCCACCGCTTGCCAGTCGCCCGCGCCAGTTTTCGGCCACTGAGATTGACCAGTGGGTTACCGATCCTTATGCGATTTACGCGAAAAAGATTTTGCGCTTAAAACCGCTTGATCCCGTTGACCGGCCGTTAGACGCGGCCATTCGCGGCACGTTGTTTCACGATGCGCTGGCGGCCTTTATCCGATCTTGTCAGGCCGGTGATCTGGGACCTGATGCGTTGGCCGAATTGCGGGCGCTTGGTCAGCGCGAATTTGCCAGCCAGATGGGGCAGGCGGCGGTCCGCATGTTTTGGTGGCCGCGATTTGATGCGTTGGCGGGTTGGTTTATCGAAACGGAACGGCGCCGGCGAGAACAGATCCGGGTGGTCTATGCCGAAGCGCGCGGGCAAATTGAACTCGCCGCGCCCGCTGGTCCGGTGGTGTTGACAGCGCGCGCCGACCGGCTTGAACAGGATCATGACGGCAATCTGACGGTGATCGATTATAAAACCGGGTCGGTCCCCAGCAAGGCGCAGGTGACGGCCGGCATTCGTAACCAGTTGCGCATTGAAGGGCTGATCGCCGCCGAAGGTGGGTTTCCCGGCTTGCCGGCAGGCGCGGTTGTTGGCCTTGATTACTGGCAGATCAGTGGCAAAAAATCAGCGCCGGGAGAAATTTTACCGCGGCTTGATGGGGTGTTTGATGCCGCCGCCTGCCGCGCCAGCTTTGAGGCGCTAGCGGCCCGCTATGACCAGCCGGAGACGACCTATCCAAGCGAGCCCGACCCAACGCTGGTGCCAGCCTTCAAACCCTATGCGCATCTTAGCCGAAGTCGCGAATGGCAAACCGGAGGCGGCGATGACGACTGACCTGACCGCTGAGATGGCACAGCATCAATCCGCCGCCCACGCGATGACCGCGGCGGCCACCGCTGATCAAACCTATGCCGCCGATCCGCAGGCCTCGGTGTTTGTTTCGGCTAATGCCGGCACCGGTAAAACCAAGCTATTGACCGACAGGGTGTTGCGGCTGCTGCTGTCCGGGTCGCCCGCCGACAGTATCTTGTGTGTGACCTATACCCGCACCGCCGCCGCCGAAATGCGGAACCGGATCTACCGGCGTCTGGCCAGCTGGGCAACGATGTCGGCTGACAAGCTTGGCGCCGAGTTAACCGAAATGGGGTTGCCGTTGCCAAGCCAAGAGGTGCGGCAACGGGCCAGAACCTTGTTTGCCGAAATTCTGGATAATGATGACGGCCCCCGGGTCGAAACGGTGCATTCCTTTTGCCAGTCTATTTTGCGGCGTTTTCCGATTGAGGCCGGGGTGCCGCCGCATGTCGCGCTGGCCGATGATGATGAACAGGCGCGGCTGAAAGCTATGGCCCGCCACCATATTTTGGACAAGGCTGATCCGGAAATGGCGGCAGCGGTGATCACGGTTGGCGAATCAGCGAGTGAAGATCAGGCGAATGATATTTTGAACCGGTTTATCGCGCTGGCGCCGGGGCTGGATCAAGCCGACCAGCTTCAGCATGTTGAGGCGCATTTTCGCGATCGGTTGGCGGTGCCCGATATGGCGGCCAGCCTTGCGGCCCGCGCCGCCGCGATGGCCAGGATTGATACTGACGCGTTGCGCCGGGCGGTGGCGGCGCTGACCGCCGCCGGGTCGGATGATCAGGTCAAGCGGGCGGCCAAATTGGATGTCTGGCTGGCCCAGCCGGATGATGAAAAAGTCGCGAAATGGGAATTTTTATGTGCGGCTTTGTTCAGCGGCAACAAGCCGCGGTCGCGCCTGTCAACAAAAGCCGTGCGCGACCTGCTGCCGGCCGTCGATGATATTCAGCAGGCGGTCATCGAAATCCTGCTGCCCCTGATGGCCGAGGCAACAGCCCAGCAATGCCGGGTGCGCACGCTGGCCCTGTACCGCTATGGCATGGCGTTTGCCGCCGAATATAAGCGGCTGAAATCCCAACGCGGGTTGCTGGATTATCAAGATTTGATCGATTGTACAAACCGCCTGTTACAAGACAGTGATGCCGCCGCGTGGGTGGCTTGGAAGCTTGATAACGGCATTCAGCATCTGCTGATTGACGAGGCACAGGATACCAGCCCCGCGCAATGGCGATTGTTGCGGCATTTGGCTGATGCCTTTTTTGATGATGCGCCAAGCCCAGACAGCAAGACGCCCAACCGTAGTGTTTTTGCGGTCGGTGATTTCAAACAATCGATCTATTCCTTTCAAGGCGCCGACCCGGTGGTGATGACCACCAATCGACAACAGCTTGGGGCGCGCGCCACCGCGGTCAGGGCCGATTTTCGCGATGTGTCGCTATCGGTCTCGTTTCGGTCAACGCGGCCGATATTGGACCTTGTCAATGCGGTGATCCCCGACCTTCCGGGGATTAGTGACTTTACATCGCATCAGCTGGCGCGGGCCGGTGACGGCGGGTTTGTCGAATTGCTGCCGGTTGTGGGTGCCGATGATGCAACCCCTGACGGGGGCCCGGAATTGGCCGCCGCCCGGCTGTTGGCGCGGCGCCTAAAAGGCTGGATCGGGCACCGCCCCTTGCCGTCGGGCAAAGTGATGCGCGCGGGCGATGTCCTGATCTTGATGCGCAAGCGGGGCCGGTTCTTTGAACTGCTTCTTGGCGCGCTTCAGGCCGAAGGGATCATGGTCGCCGGGGCTGACCGGATGAAATTGGCCGAACAAATCGAAATTCAGGATTTGTTGGCACTTGGCGATGTGATGCATTTGCCGGATGATGATTTACAGCTTGCCGCGGTACTGAAATCACCGCTTTTTGGCATGACCGAGGATGAATTATTCACGCTGGCCTATGACCGGGGGGCGGCCAGTTTGTTTGCACGGTTGATGATGCATCGCGGCGGCGACAGCCGGTTTGGGGTGATGGCAGACAAGCTGGCGCGCTGGCAAAGGCGGGCTGAATATGACTCGGTGTTTGGCTTTTTTAGCTATGTGCTGACCGATGGCGGCCGCCAACAATTTTGCCACCAGCTTGGCTCATCGGTAGATGAGTCACTGGATCATTTTCTTGATCTTGCCCAGAAATTTGCCCTGACCGGTGGGGCATCATTGGTCCAGTTTGGTGCCGCCATTCGGCAGGGGGGCGGCGAGGTCAAACGCGATATGGACGCCGCTGGCCATGACGAGGTTCGGGTGATGACCATCCACGGCGCCAAGGGTCTTGAAGCGCCGGTGGTGATTTTGCCGGATATGTTGCGCGGTAAAACCATGACTGACCCGTTGGCCGCATCGGCGGATGGCCGGTTTCACTATTGGTTGCCGCCGGCTACCGGGGTGCAGCCCGGCTTTATCGAGGACGCCAAGGCCGCCGCCGCCACCTTGCGGAACGAAGAAGACAACCGGCTGTTATATGTGGCCTTGACCCGGGCCCGCGATGGTTTGGTGATCGGAGGCTGGGAAAAGCCGCATGGGGTCCGAAAACGTGATGGCAGTGATTATGCAAGGCTGGCGGATGCGATCGCCGCCTTTCCGGACGCAAAACATCTGGATGACGGCCATATTCTGATCGAGACACCGCAAAGCCGCAGTCTGGATGATGACCGA
>CAZYKI010000009.1:7282-13117 GCA_964648035.1 uncultured Candidatus Puniceispirillum sp.
CCCGATGCTTTGGTCGAGGTGCCAATCAATGGTCGGGTCAATGGTTATGGTGTGGCCGGCCAAATTGACCGGCTTTATGTTGATGCCAAGCGGATTGTTCTGGCCGATTTCAAAACCGGCACGAAAAAAGCCGGACCGCCACCGCTGGCCTATCGTCAGCAAATGGCCCTCTATGATGCGTTGCTGCAACAAATCTACCCGGGACGCACCATCGAATGCTGGCTGGTATGGATCGATACTGCTGACTATGAGGTCATCGATCAGGCCATGCGGCAAGACGCGCTTGGAACGATTTTTTCCAATGACGCGACAAATGACAGGTGAATATTGCAGTGCCTCGACTTGACGGCACCGTTCGTAGTTCCTAATTTGATAGCCTAAAGCGGTGGCATTTTGGCCACCCCCTCAGCATGGGATAGACGTACAATGGCAACCTCAAAAACTACCGACAACAGCTTTTCAAACGATGTTTTGCAGGCCGATAAGCCCGTTCTTGTGGATTTCTGGGCCGAATGGTGCGGACCATGCAAGGCGATCGGACCAGCGCTTGAGGAAATCGCCGATTCCAAAAGCGGTAGCCTGTCGATCGTGAAGCTGAATATCGATGAAAACCCGCTGACCCCACAAAAATATAATGTGCGCGGTATTCCAACCCTGCTGTTATTCAAGAACGGCGAGGTTGTTGCCGAAAAGGTTGGCGCTTTGCCAAAATCACAACTTGAAAGCTGGATCGATCAATCAATCTAGATAGGGGCTGCCGCCATCGTTCAGCGGCCTATCGCTGGACCGGCAGGTCTATGATACCAACCTATCTGGCGTGCTAGTCTGGCGGCGTTTCGTTTTCCAGCAAAACATGACCGGCCAGATATAATGATCCGCAGATAATCACCGGCGCGTCTTGGTCAAGCCGGTCAAAGGCGGTGGCAAGATTGGGTGCGGCAACGGCGTCGAGGCCAAGGCCGCGGGCGACGTTAGCCAAATCTTCACAATCAAGGCTGGCCTCCTGTCCGGGGATGGTCAGGCACCGTACTTGGCCGGCACAATCTAGCAACGGGGTTAAAAATTCGGCTGGGTCACGCGTATTCAAGGCACCACATATGATATTCCAGCGACCGGTGTGAATCGACCCCAAGGTGGCGGCCAGCGCCGCCGCCCCATGGGCGTTATGCGCACCATCCAGCCATATGGGTTGGTGCGGCCAGCGTTCCGGCAGCCGGCCGGTGGCGATGTGCTGGGCACGTCCCGGCCAGACCGCCTGTTTAAGACCTGTCTTAATAATCGCGTCATCAATTGCATGGCCACAAGTGGTAAGGACCTGCTGCAACGCGGTGATGGCGAGGCCCGCATTATGGCATTGGTGCGATCCCGGCAAGGCCGGCGCTGGTTGCGTCATGCGCTGGCCATTCTGATCAAGGTAGAACCCGCCACCAGCGCTGGTGGTGATCGAAAAGGCGCGCCCGGCCATGATCAAGGGGGCGCCAATCTTGGCGGCGGCCTTGTCCAGCGTGGTCGCGACCACAGGGTCTTGTGCAGCACTAAAGCAGGGGCAGCCAGCGCGCATGATACCGGCTTTCTGGGCGGCGATGCCGGCAAGGTCGGCGCCCAGAAAATGTTCATGATCGCGGGCAATCGGGGTGATGATTGTGGCGGCTGGTGCGGCAATGACATTGGTCGAATCAAGGGCGCCACCAAGGCCGGTTTCAAGCAGCAGCAGGTCTGCCGGTATACGCGAAAAGGCCAGCATCGCGGCGGCGGTGGTTACCTCGAAAAAGGTGACCGGCCTGTCGCCATTGATCGTTTCTACCTCTTCCAACAAATCGGCAAGCGCGGCATCGTCAATCAGCTGTCCGGCAAGCCTGATCCGTTCATTGAAGCGGCACAGATGCGGCGATATATAGACATGGACTTTCAGCCCAGCGGCTTCGGCGATGGCCCGCAAGATGGCAATCACCGATCCTTTGCCATTGGTGCCGGCAACGTGAATCACCGGCGGCAGCTTGTGATGCGGGTTGCCCAAACGACCAAGCAGATCAAGGCTGCGGTCCAGCCCTAGATCGATGAGTTTGGGGTGCAGACGGGCAAGCCTGTCAAGCGCATGGGCGGCCCGTGCCGCACCGCTTGTCGGTGTTTGGCCGGACGGTTGGCCCGCCTGTCTGTCGGGCATCAGGCAGACTTTCGTGCTGGATGATCATCCATCAAGAATGACAGAATCCGGCCAATATAGGCCGCTTGTTCGGCGCGTGGTACCACCGCATCGACCATCCCGTGATCCATCAGATATTCGGCCGTCTGGAAATCGTCAGGCAGTTTTTCACGCACCGTTTCCTCAATCACCCGGCGCCCGGCAAACCCAATAATTGCCCCCGGTTCGGCGATTTGGATATCGCCAAGCATTGCGAATGACGCGGTTACGCCGCCGGTTGTCGGATGAACCAGCAAAACCAGATAAGGCAAACCAGCATCGCGCACTTGCTCGACGGCGGCAATCGTCCGTGGCAGTTGCATCAATGACAATACGCCTTCCTGCATCCGCGCGCCGCCGGTTGACGGAACGGTGATCAAGGCGGCCTTGCGCTCTATTGCGGCGCGCGCCGCGGCGATGATGCCGTTGCCAACCATGCGGCCCATCGAGCCCCCCATGAACCGGAAATCAAACGCGGCAATAACCGTCGGGCGGCCATTGATCGTGCCCGCCGCAACGGCGATGGCATCTTTGACGCCGGTTTTAGTGCGGGTGTCGCGCAACCGGTCGGTATATTTTTTTGAGTCACGGAATTTCAGCGGGTCATCTTCAATCGCTTCAAGGGTGATGGTCTCAAAGGTGCCACCATCAAACAGTAACGCAAAACGCCGGTCGGGCGGCAGCGGGGCGTGATGACCACAGGTGGCACAACAATTAAAGGCTTCTTCATATTCACGGTGGAAAATCATCTGGCTACAGGCAGCGCATTTTACCCACAGATTTTCCGGGACATCGTCCGACTGTACCCATGCCTTGATTTTTGGCAGGACAGAATTGGTGATCCAGTTCATGGCCGTCTCCTTATCCGCGAATGGCTGCTGAAAGATCGGCAACAAATGCGGCAATTTTGCGGATGATCTCTTGCCGGTTATCGGCGCTGATCGTGGTGGTGCCGTCCGGTAGATTGTCGGCGATAATATTAACCACCGCCGATCCGACAACGGCGCCGTTGCTAAGGCTGGCGGCCTCGGCTGCCTGTGCCGCTGTACGAATGCCAAAACCGGTCACAATCGGCAGATCTGTCTGTTTGCGGATTCGGGTCATTGCCGCGGCAATGCTGTCGGCAGCGGCACTGGCGGTGCCGGTAATGCCGGTTACCGACACATAATAGACAAAGCCACTGGCCTCGGCGAGGATAGCGGGCAGGCGGATGTCATCACTGGTCGGGGTGATCAGGCGGATAAAATCGAGCCCCGCCTGCTTGGCAGGCAGGCACAGTTCGGCATCTTCTTCCGGCGGCAGATCGACCAAGATCAGCCCGTCAACGCCGGCCGCTACCGCATCGGCGATAAACCGATCATTGCCGTAAATGTAAATCGGGTTGTAATAGCCCATCAGGATCAGCGGCACCGCCGGATGACGCTGACGAAAATCGCGCGCCAATTGTAATGTGCCGGCAAGGCTCATCCCGGCTTTCAGCGCCCGCAAGGACGAGGCTTGAATGGCCGGCCCATCGGCCATCGGGTCTGAAAATGGCATGCCAAGCTCGATGAAATCGGCACCTGATTCGACCAAGGTGTCAAGCAAGGCGGTGCAGGTTTCAGCATCCGGGTCGCCAGCGGTTACAAATACGCCCAATGTGCCACGTCCATCGGCTTTGGCGTTTGCAAATACGGTTTCGATACGGCTTGCCATTTTTATCTCTTTTGTTGTGGATAAGGTCGCAACTTAAAGCCGCCCAAGTTTTTCCAACATCGGCAGAACCGCACCAAGATCCTTGTCGCCGCGGCCGCACATATTCAAGATCACGATCTGGTCGGCGGGCATGTTGCCGATCATCGTGCTGACAAATGCCAACGCATGCGACGGTTCAAGGGCCGGAATGATTCCTTCAAGGCGGGCGCATAATTGAAACGCGACCAGCGCCTCATCATCGGTTGCGCTGACATAATTAACCCGGCCGATATCATGAAGCCAGGAATGTTCGGGGCCGATTCCCGGATAATCAAGGCCGGCGGAAATCGAATGGGCATCGGTAATTTGGCCGTCGTCATTTTGCAAAAGATAGGTCCGGTTACCATGCAGAATCCCCGGCTTGCCGCCGGTCAGCGAGGCCGCATGAAGGCCACTGTCAAGGCCTTTACCGGCAGCCTCTACGCCATAAATATCGACCGCACGATCATCAAGAAATGGATGGAACAAACCGATCGCGTTTGACCCGCCGCCAATGCAGGCAACAAGCGCGTTGGGAAGCCGGCCTTCGGCATCAAGGATTTGCGCGCGTGCCTCGGTACCGATGACCGATTGAAAATCACGCACCATCTGCGGATAGGGATGGGGGCCGGCAACGGTACCGATGATATAAAAATGCGTTTCAGCATTGGTTACCCAATAGCGCAAGGCCTCATTCATCGCGTCTTTCAGCGTGCCAGTGCCCGCCGTCACCGGATGGATTTTGGCACCCAGAAGGCGCATCCGGTCGACATTTGGCTTTTGCCGTTCGACATCCTCGGCACCCATGAAGACTTCGCATTCCATGTCAAACAGGGCGCAGGCGGTGGCGGTGGCCACCCCATGCTGGCCGGCGCCGGTTTCGGCGATAATTTTGCGTTTGCCCATTCGCTTTGCAAGCAAGGCCTGACCAAGCACATTGTTGATCTTGTGCGCGCCGGTATGATTTAGCTCGTCCCGTTTTAGATAAAGCTTGGCACCACCGAAATGTGCGGTCAGCCGCTCGGCAAAATAAAGTGGGCTTGGCCGACCAATATAATGTGTTTGGTAATAGGCCATATCGCGCTGGAAGGCCTTGTCGGTCCGGGCCTGCTTATAGGCCTTTTCAACGTCAAGGATCAGCGGCATCAGGGTTTCGGCAACAAAGCGCCCCCCATGAATGCCGAACCGGCCGGACTCATCCGGTTGGTTGAGAAAGCTGTTAATGTTGCTGTCACCCATGACAAAGCCCCGAAAATTGTCCTGTTCACCCTGCCGGCCGGAATGGCGGCCGCGACTGGCAAAAAAGGTTGATCCCCACCGGCTTGATATTAGACCAACTGGGCGGCGCGAATAAAGGCATGAATGGCATCCGGGTCTTTTTTTCCGGGTTGGCTTTCAACGCCGCTGGATACATCGACCGCCTGCGCCTGGCTGATCGCCACCGCCCGGCCAACGGTGCTGGCATCAAGGCCGCCAGCCAACATCCATGCCGTTGGCCCGCGATAGCCGGCAAGCACGGTCCAGTCAAAGCTGTGGCCGGTGCCGCCAGGCTGTTGCCCGGGGCTGGTTTTCGCATCAAACAGCAGCCAGTCAGCAAGCCCGTGCCATGCTGTGCATTGGCCAAGATCGGCGGCGGTTTCAATCGGGATCGCCTTGATCACCGGCAGGTTGAAATGCTGTTTGATGGCGGCAACCTCGGCGGGTGTTTCGCGGCCGTGAAGCTGCAACATGTCAGGCTTGGCGGCGGCAATGAGCGGGGCCAATGCATCGCCGGTCATATCGACCGTCAGCAACACCCGTTGGGGGGTGTCAGCGCCGCTATCACAGGCGGCAAGCCGCGCCAGCTGGTCGAGGGTCAGATGACGTGATGAGCCGGGGTAATAAACCATGCCGGTCCAGCTGGCGCCGGCGGCGCGGCAGATAGTGTAATCCGCCTCGGT
>CAZYKI010000009.1:13217-25742 GCA_964648035.1 uncultured Candidatus Puniceispirillum sp.
GGCCGGTATCATGCCCGGTTATATAGCCGGTCCGGGCAAGCTAGTCCAAGGATGAATCCGGCTGTGCGGTCTGCTCTGGCTTGCCAATGGCCGGCCGTGCCGGTGCCGCTTTGGCCGCGTTACGCTGTAATTTGTCAATCTGACGCTGCAAGCGCCAGTTTTTGGTCCGAATCGCCAGCGCCTGGCCCCATAACAACAGGGCGCCGATGATCCCGCCGGCAATAAAGCTGATCATCAGGCTTAGCCATAACGGTGCGGTGATCGCCGTTTCAAAGGGCCATAGATGCAGATCAACGAGACGTTGGTTGGACGCGGCAAAGGTTACCGCCAACAAGATCAGCATGACGGTGATAGTCAGCCATAAAAACCGGCCCAACAGGCGCATTGTTCCGTTTTGCCTAGCGGTTCAGACGCTCGCGCATCCCTTTGCCCATTTTGAAGAAAGGCACTTTCTTTTCAGACACTTGAACACTTGATCCGGTTCTTGGGTTGCGGCCAAGCCGGGCTTGGCGATGCCGCACTGAAAAAGCACCAAAGCCACGCAATTCAACCCGGTCACCGCGTTCAAGCGCGCTGCCGATTTCGTCAAGGATGGTGGCCACTAGCCGTTCAATATCACGATGATAGAGCGACGGGTTGTCGGCAGCCAATTTGGCAATCAATTCTGAACGTGTCACGCGGTTATCTCCCATCTTGGCTTGGCCGGAAAACACCAAAGCATGCCCTTTAAGGGCACACCGGTCAACTTAGAATCGGTCAATCTCTGGCTAAAAAATGAGGGATTTCAGTCTATTTGTTGCAATGGGAAGCCCCATGACGCCAAAGGGCCAGCCGGTACTACGCTCGGCTGGCCCCTGAATTATTAGCGGTTGGTGCGCGGGTTATTTGTCGCCGTCACCATCGCGCTTGGCAAGCGCTGCACCAAGGATATCACCAAGGCTGGCCCCGCTGTCGGATGACCCAAACTCGGCCATCGCCTGCTTTTCTTCGGCCGCTTCACGGGCCTTGATCGACAGGGCCAGCTTGCGGGTTTTCTTGTCAACGCTGGTGATAACCGCGTCAACTTTTTCACCGACGGCAAACCGGTCAACACGCTGTTCGGCGCGATCACGGCTAAGGTCAGCGCGGCGGATAAAGCCGCTCAGATTCTCGCCAACAGTGACTTCAAGACCGTTTTCGGTGGTGGCGCTGACGGTACAGGTGACGACATCACCCTTGCGATGTGAATCGCTTTCACCGCCAAACGGATCATCGGTCAGCTGCTTGATGCCAAGCGAGATACGTTCCTTGACAACATCGATATCGAGAACCTTGGCCTTGACCATATCGCCTTTGTTAAAGCCTTCAAGCGCGGCTTCACCATTGACTTCCCAACTGATATCCGACAGATGCACAAGCCCGTCAATTTCCTCATTCAGCCCGACAAACAAGCCAAATTCGGTGATGTTACGGATTTCACCGTCAATTTCAGTACCAACCGGATAGGTCGTGACAAGGTCTTCCCACGGATTGCTGGTGCATTGCTTGAGGCCCAGTGAAATCCGGCGCTTTGACATGTCGACATCCAGCACCATCACTTCGACTTCTTGGCTGGTTGAAACGATTTTGCCAGGATGCACGTTCTTTTTGGTCCAGCTCATTTCTGATACATGGACCAGACCTTCAACACCGGCTTCCAATTCGACAAAGGCGCCATAGTCGGTGATGTTGGTGACACGGCCGGTCATCTTGGCACCGATTGGGAACTTGCCTTCGACATTTTCCCACGGGTCAGATTGCAGCTGCTTCATGCCCAGTGAAATACGCTGGGTCTCGGCATTAAAGCGAATAACCTGCACCTCGACGGTCTCGCCGATTTGCAGCGCTTCTGACGGATGATTGATCCGCTGCCAGGCGATATCGGTGACATGCAGCAAGCCGTCAACACCACCAAGATCGACAAAGGCGCCATAATCGGTGATGTTCTTGACCACACCTTGAAGCACCTGACCTTCTTGAAGGTTGGACACGAGTTCTGAGCGCGCTTCGGCGCGTGATTCTTCAAGAACGGCCCGGCGTGAAACAACAATATTGCCACGGCGGCGGTCGATTTTCAGGATTTGGAATGGCTGTGGGGTTCCCATCAGCGGGCCAAGGTCGCGCACCGGCCGGATATCGACTTGGCTACCTGGCAGAAAGGCGGTGGCGCCGGACAGATCAACGGTAAAGCCGCCTTTGACCTTGCCGAAAATCACACCGGTAACACGTTCCTGCTTTTCAAACGAGGCTTCAAGTACGCCCCAAGCTTCTTCGCGGCGGGCTTTGTCGCGGCTCAGTACGGCCTGACCATTGCGGTCTTCCATACGCTCGACATAGACCTCGATCTCGTCACCAATCGCCACTGTTGGCTTTTGGCCAGGGGCGGCAAGTTCTTTTAGTGGCACGCGCCCTTCAGATTTCAACCCTACGTCGATGACGACGGCGTCGCTTTCAATGCCGACAATAAAACCGCGGACAACGCTGCCCTCGATAGTGGTGTCCTCGCCAAAGCTTTCAGCAAGAAGATCGGCAAAGTTTTCGGTGGCAGCATCGGCTGCCGAAGTGGTTGTAGATGTCAAAAAAATCTCCGTTTGTCGCCATTCGGGGCAAAAGGACCAGGCTAACCGGTCTGGTAACGCGCCGCGAATAATGCCTCAGCCGACATGAGGGGCCGCATCAGTCGAACGATGGCCAGATAAAGCGCCGATCCGTTTTTACCGGCGGTTTGTTCTGACCCCTGTGGCGGGATTTTGTTGGCGACCGATTACAGTTGCGCCGGCAAGTTCCAGTTATGTTACAATGAATCAGCGCCGTTCGATTTACGCCGATCCGTCCTATTGTCCGGCCAGCGATGCAGTTTCGACATAAGTCAGGGCCAGCGCCAAAACCGCCGCCGCATCCATAGTGGTTGTGTCGATGGTTATCGCGTCATCGGCGGCCCGTAAGGGGGCGACCGATCTGGTCCTGTCCCGCTTGTCGCGTGCCTGCATATCAGCCAGAACGTCGCGGAACATAGCCGATTGTCCGGCATCGTGCAACTCTTTGGTGCGCCGCTTGGCACGGGTCTCGATCGCGGCGTCAATAAACAGTTTCAAATCGGCCGAGGGCAGCACCACAGTGCCTATATCGCGACCGTCCAAAATAGCCCCGCGGCCGGATTGTGGTGTCGCGGCAAAGCGGCGTTGCAGATCCAAAAGCGCCGCCCTGACCGGGGTGATGGCCGCGACCCGCGATGCCATGTCGGCCACCCGATCATCGCGGATCAAGGGGCTGTTGGTCAGGTCAAGGTCCAGTGATTTTGCTATATCAATCGCTTGATTTTCAACAATATTATCAGGGTTTACACCAGCCTTTATCAGGCTTAGCCCAACCGCGCGGTACAGCGCGCCGGTATCAAGATAGTCATAGCCAAGCTGGCGGGCCAATGATTTTGCCAATGTACCCTTGCCACTGGCGGCGGACCCGTCGATGGCGATAATCATGATAGGGTCTGGCCGGTGATTGTCGCGCCAAGGCCGTTCAGGCCGGCGGCAAAGCCGGGAAAGCTGGTTTCAATGGTTTGGCACCCGGTGACGGTGATAGGGGCCGATGCTACCAGCCCCAAGGTCAAAAACGACATGGCGATTCGGTGATCATGCTGGGCGGATAGGTGGGCACCACCAGCAATTGATGGGCCGCCGGTTACCTGCATGCTGTCATCATCGTAATCGACAGTCACGCCGCAGGCGCGCAGCCCGTCGGCCATCACCTTGATCCGGTCGGTTTCCTTGACCCGTAATTCGGCCACGCCCCGCATGTTGGTGGTGCCGGTGGCGGTGGCGGCGGCCACCGACAGGATCGGATATTCATCGATCATCGAGGCGGCGCGCTCGGCCGGTACGGTGACCGCGTGCAACGGGCTGTGCCGCACGCGCAAATCGGCAACTGGCTCGCCGCCTTCAATCCGGTCATTATGACGTTGGATATCGGCGCCCATCTCGACCAATGTGGTCAAAAGGCCGGTGCGAAGCGGGTTCATGCCAATACCGGTAAGACGGATGTCGCTTCCTGGTGTGATCAAGGCCGCGACAATCGCAAAGGCGGCCGATGACGGGTCGGCCGGCACGGTGATATCGGCCGCGCTCAGGCTGGCCTCGCCAACCAAGGCAACATGATGCGACAGGTCGGTGTCGAGCTGCTGACTGACATCCGCCCCAAAATGCCGCAGCATCGATTCGCTGTGGTCGCGCGAGGCGTGTGGTTCGATCACGCGGGTGATCCCCCGCGCATTAAGTCCGGCCAGCAGGATCGCCGACTTGATCTGGGCTGATGCCACCTTTGAATGATAGGTGATGGCAAGCGGTGTCTTGCTACCTTTGATCGTGACGGGCAATAATCCGCCGTCACGGCTGGTGATTTGCGCGCCCATATCCGCCAACGGGTCGGTGATACGCGCCATCGGTCGCATGCTGAGCGAGGCGTCGCCAGTAAAGGTGGCGGTAATGTCCTGACCTGCCACAACCCCCATTAGTAATCGGGCACCGGTCCCTGAATTGCCAAGGTCCAAGGGGGCGGCCGGCGATATCATGCCATTCAACCCAACGCCGGTAATATGCCAGATGCCGCTGTCATCGCGGCGTATTGTGGCGCCAAGCGCGATGAGCGCATCCTTGGTTGACATCACATCGGCGCCTTCAAGAAGGCCGGTCACCCGCGTTGTCCCAATCGCCAGACTGCCGAAAATCAGCGCCCGATGCGACATCGATTTGTCGCCGGGAATAGGCATCGTGCCGGTCAAAGCGGCAGATTTTTGCGCGGTTAACACGTCTTGAGTGGCTACAGGCATCGGCGCATCCATTGGCGAGGGTATGGGTCTTCAAACAGGTGGGCTGTAGTTAACATTTTTTCAGCCATCGAGGCAATTGGCCATAGCGGGTTTGATGAATTATTGCCGGTCCCCTATCGGGACGCAAAAAACAGCAAAAACGACGTAAAAATTCTTTTGACAGTTGGAAAATTTTGTTTCACATCGCATAGATCAAATCTGACATTTCGTGTGGCTAATCTAGAGGTAGGGAAGAATGGCAAAAGCGGAGTTGGGTATTAAGCGTTTGTGTGGTTCCTGTGGGATGCGGTTTTACGATTTCAAACGCAGTCCGATTATATGTCCTGGATGCAGTGCCGAATTTGACCCGAACCATATTGTCAAGAGCCGCAAAAGCCGGTCGGCATCCAAGGCCAGCGAAAAGGCGGCGGCGCTGGATGACGATGATGCGTTGGATATTATCGATGATGATGATCTTGATGATGATCTTGATGATCAGGCCGATGCGAACGACAAGGCAGACAATGACGATGACGATCTAGATTTTGACGAGGATGATATGGACGTCGATGATGCTGACGGCCCTGGCATCATCCAAGATGATCTTGGCGACGGTGACGAATTGATTCCTAGCCTTGACGAAAAGGAAGAATAACATTCGGTTGACGGTGCAGGATTTGCCGAAAAATTATCTTTCTATGCAAAAACTGCTTGCGTAAATTGCCGGGGCTGGGATACATAACCCCGCCGGCACTGTCGGCCAAACGAATTTGGATTGCGTCCGCCGGCCTGATAAGACCGGTTCCAGACATACGCAGACAAAGGGGCTATAGCTCAGCTGGGAGAGCGCTACAATGGCATTGTAGAGGTCAGCGGTTCGATCCCGCTTAGCTCCACCAAATTCCCCTCAAACCAATAGTCGATAAAACGCGTTGATCACGCCGCGCTGGCGGTTGCCTCGCCGCGTAGCGCCACGGCCACATCCTCGACTGACGCGGCAGACCGAAGCCGGCTGCATATTTCGCTGTCCCGCAACAATTTTGCCATCCCTGATACCGCTTTTAGGTGATCACAGTCGGTATGTTCCGGCCCGGCGATAAAGCAAACGATATCAACCGGCTTGTTGTCGGCAGCATCAAATGATACCGGTGCGGCAAGCAGCGCAAAAATGGTGATGGTTTCGTTCAGCGCGGGATGCACAATATGCGGCAGCGCGATACCGGCGCCAACCGCCGTACTACCAAGCCGTTCGCGCCGCATAATCGCGTCAAAAAACCCGCGTCGTGCAAGGCCGGTCCGATCTTCAGCATAAGTCGACAGCTTTTCAACCAGCTGCTTTTTGCTGCTGGCTTCGAGGCCGACCACAATATGGGTGGTGGCCGGCAATTCGGTAAAGGACATGAAAATTCCTGATGAAATGGTCCGCTTTGTCGCGCCGAATGCCCTTATGGGGCCGCCATCAGGCGACAAGCAGCGTGGGTATATAGGCGCGCCCCGGCCCTGTCAAGCCACTGATCACCAGCTACAGGCTGAAACTGTCGCCAAGGTAAACCGCGCGCACGCCACTATGCCGGACAACGGCATCCGGCGGGCCTTCCATCAACATTGTCCCATCGTGAATGATATAGGCACGATCAACAATATCGAGCGTCTCGCGCACATTATGATCAGTGATCAACACGCCGATTCCGTGTGTTTTCAAATGCGCGATCAGGTCACGGATTTCGCCAAGAGCAATCGGGTCAATCCCGGCAAGTGGTTCGTCAAGCAACAAAAAGGTTGGCCTTGCCGCCAACGCTCGGGCGATTTCAAGGCGCCGTCTTTCGCCGCCGGACAGGCTGACTGACGGCGTGTTGCGCAAATGGGTGATGCCGAATTCGGCCATCAGATCATCCAGCGCCGCGTCATGATCATCATCATCGCCATCTAATGTTTCAAGAACAGCGCGGATATTCTGCTCAACGGTCAGGCCACGAAAAATACTCGATTCCTGCGGCAAATACCCCATGCCAAGCCGCGCTCGTTGAAAAATCGGCATGCCGGTGACATCTTGCCCATCAATAAAGACTTGGCCTTCATCGGCCGGCAAAAGACCGGCAAGCATGTAAAATGTCGTGGTTTTGCCAGCACCGTTCGGCCCCAGAAGGCCGACGGCTTCACCACGCTGCAAGCGGAGCGATACATTGCGGACGACGCGGCGCTTGTTAAAGCTTTTGCCAAGGCCAACCGCCCGCAGACCGTGATTGCCGGCAACCAGCCGGGGCCGTGTCGCGTCAAATTCAAATTCCATGGTTTCCACAAGTCTGTCCGCAAAAAATCAAAAGGTCACAGGCAACAATCCAACATATCATGTTGTGGCCAATTAACCGGAATCTGTCAACAAGTCAGGCAGGGCTGCTGGATGATGTTAGGGGGTTAGCACGCCACTGACGCGTTTTTGCGTGCCATCGGATAGCATCCGGCTGATATCCTTATCGAAATCCACCTCGGCGCGGGCGCCGCGCATCACATTGTCCTTTTCGATGATTTCGACATTGCCATAAAGATTGGCCAGGGCTGTGCTGGCCACATAATTCAGCTTGTCGGCGGTTGCCGTGGTGCCTTGGGTGGTGACCACCTTGGTGTTGCCGAACGCATCGATACTAATCAAGCTGCCGGTGGCATCAAGATAGGCCACCAACCGGTCACCATGAATGGTGCGGCCGTCACTGTGATAATACCGCGCACCGCCAATCGCGATGACTTCCTGCCGGTCGAGGTTTTTTTCGTCATAGGTGATCGATCTGGTGGCGGTCATTTCGCCATCCGGGCTGGTGGCGCGGGCGTTTGGCCCCGACAATTCATAGGTGCGGTCTGCCACGTCATAATCAAGCTTGCTGCCACGCGCTTGATTGGCGCCATTGACATAGATCACCGCACCGGTCGCAATAATGCGTTGTAGGTCGCGTGACGCGCTGTCAGGCTGATAGCTGGCGACAATATGGTTGGCTTTAATGCTGGTGTCGCCCTGTTCAACATGGGCATTGCCCTTGGCAATATAGGTGCCGTCGGTCTGGTTCCATTCCAGAAATTCAGTGGCATCGATTGTCACCGGCGGTTTCGCGGCGGCCTGCTGTTGCGCGATCGCGGGCGCGGCAAGGCCAAAGAGGGCGGCAATAACAACAGCGGCCAATGCCGATGCGACAGGCTTATGCCCCGCTTTTATGCAGCTATGTCCGGTTCTATCCATCATCTGATCCTTATACAGCGCAGAGGATTCTTGTTATTAAACTTACCCTATCGATAGGACAGTATCGACCTATTCAACTTTTGATTTCAATATCTGGTGCGGCTAGATTGTCACTATTGTCAATTGTCATCCGCGCCGTACCGCCAAAAATAAGACGCGCGCCATTGTCAAAGGCCTGCATATTGTCGGCGGTGATTTTCCGGGTGGTGTCGCGTACAATGACCGCTGAATTGGTGTGCATTTCACCCGCTTTCAGATTGGCTTGTAATGTTTCGGTATCAAGGCGCAGATTGCGGTCGGGCTGAATCACCACCACATCGCCGCGCATCTTTACCAAATCTTGGTTTTTGTTAAAGACGCCGTCATTTGATCGGATGTTGACAACCGACCCGTTACGCATGGTGACGGTGGCGGTGGGCTTGGTCATGTCGACAAGGCCGGACCCGTCCTGGGCTTCGTTGGCCTGTTCAGCGGTGATTTCATAGGGGCGTCCGGTTGGCGACAGGCCGCGATAGCGGGCGCCGGTCAATTCCACCTCGCCGGTTTCGGCAATCTCAACCGATTTGATCTCAAGTTTGCTGTCAGTCCGGTCATTCAAAAAGCCAAGCCAGCTGGTCACACCGACCGCCAGCCCGGCGGCCAGGCCGATCAGCACCAAAGACAGGCGCATCGATTGCTGTCTTGGCACCGCATCTGCGGTGCGACGCGGGGCAAAATTGCGCCGGCGTTGCGATGTCTTTTCAGTCATGGCGGCGTCCTTGGCGGTGATGGCGTGACAGCCGGTCACGGGTCACGATCCCATCACTGATCACGATCGGGTCAAATCAATGATGGAATATGTCGAGTTCGGCAAAGCCGTCCAGATCAAGCCTTGCACGGGTTGGTAAAAAAGCAAAACATTGGGCGGCGATAGCGGTCCGGTTTTCGCGCGCCAGCATCGCATCAAGCTGCGCGCGGATTCGATGCAAATATAGCACATCGCCAGCCGCATAATCGGCTTGCTCGGCGGTCAGCTCTTCAGCCCCCCAGTCGGATGATTGTTGCTGTTTTGAGATATCGATTTTGAGCAGCTCACGGCACAGATCTTTCAGCCCATGCCGGTCGGTGTAGGTGCGGGCCAGTTTCGAGGCAATCTTGGTGCAATAGATCGGGCCAAGCACCGGGCCGATGCCATTGGTCAGGCTGGCAATGTCGAATCTGGCAAAATGAAACAATTTGGTAATGTGTGGATCTGCCAAAAGCGCCGTCAAACGGGGGCAAGGCTGGGCCGGGCTGGCGATTTGTACAAGATGTGCGTCGCCGTCACCAGCTGATAATTGGACCACACATAACCGGTCACGATGTGGGTTCAGGCCCATCGTTTCGGTATCAATCGCAACAGCATCACCAAAAGTGACGCCCGCTGGCAGATCATGCTGGTGAATGTGAATGGCCATGCCCGCCTCATGTGATATATGCTGTCTGGTGGCATGCGGCGATGAGATCGGCTGCTGCCAACAGCCTTCATGGTGCCCAGGAGAAGACTCGAACTTCCACGACCGCAATGGTCACTGGCACCTGAAGCCAGCGCGTCTACCAATTCCGCCACCTGGGCATGTTACCATCGTTCATAGCGCTGGTATCATGAAGGCGAGAGAATAGCCACAAACACCGCGCTGTCAAACCTTTTTAACGGGGTGACAGGTCGGCGCGGTTGCCGGGTCATCTTGTCGGCATGGCGCACCGTTTTATCGGCCGAATTTCGCTGTCACGGGATTGTCAAGGGTCGGGGCTTGGCCTAGTTTGGGTCGCAGGAAAATAATCATGGACATGTTGTGCGCCGCGCCGGGGGTGCAACATGCCCCGAATGAAAAAGGATGTGTCGGGTGATGATAAACACGGTCGCGGTAATTGGTGGATCAGGATTTTTGGGCCGAGCGACGGTTGAACAGTTGGCGCGCGCTGGCAAGCGGGTGATTGTATTATGCCGCAATGCCGAGCGCGCTAAATATCTAAAGCCGATGGGTGATGTCGGGCAGATCACGATTATTGCCGGCAACGCGATGGATGCACAGACGCTGGATCATGTGATCGCGTCGGCCGATGCGGTGGTCAATCTTGTCGGTATTCTGGCCGAAGGCGGTGGTCAGCGTTTTGATAAATTGCAGGGCGAGCTTCCCGGATTGATTGGCGCCGCCGCCACGCGGCATGGGCTAGAGGCACTTGTCCATGTGTCGGCCATTGGCGCCGATGCAGACTCGGCAAGCCGCTATGCGCGTAGCAAGGCGGCTGGCGAAGCGGCGGTCAAAAAGGCCTATCCGGCCAGTGTGGTGTTGCGCCCATCGGTCATTTTTGGGCCGCGTGACGATTTTTTCAATCGGTTTGCGAGCATGGCGATGATCGCGCCGGCGCTGCCTTTGCCGGGTGGCGGTGGCATGAAAATGCAGCCGGTCTATGTCGACGATGTGGCGCGGGCGATTGTGGTCGCGCTTGGTATTGCCGGGTCGCAATTTTCACCGGCGGGCAAAACCTACGAACTTGGCGGCCCCGATATCTTTAGTTTCAAACAGTTGATGGCGATGACCTTGCGGCATAGTGAGCGCCGCCGTGCGTTGGTGCCTGTCCCGTTTGGGCTGTTGGCATTTGGTGCCACTTTTGCCAGCTTGCTGCCAAACCCGCCAATTACCCGGGATCAGCTAAAGCTGCTTAAACAGGATAATGTTGTGGCCAAACGGGCCAGCGGTCTTGCCGATCTTGGGATTGTCGCCACCTCTGTTGAATCGGTGTTGCCAAGCTATCTTGACCGCTATCGGCCGCGCGGCCTGTTTCGCGGCTAGCGGGGCGGCCCCGCGGCCCGCATGTTACACCAGATCCGGGTTGATGGCGCCGATCGCCAAAAGCGCCAGTAGCAGCCCGCCAAGTGCCAGCCGGTAATAGACAAAAATCGTAAAGCTGGCCTTGGCAAGCCACTGCATCATCCAGCGGATGGCCAGCAAGGCCAACCCGGCCGACAGGGCCACGACAAGGAGCGCATCAACACCAAGCGCCATGTTACCAGCCTCGACCAGATCTTTGGTTTTCAGCAGGCCCGCCCCGGCAATGACCGGCAATGACAGTAATAGCGAAAAGCGGGCCGATGTAACCCGATCAAAGCCCAAAAAACGCGCCGCAGTCATCGTGATGCCAGACCGTGACGTGCCGGGTACAAGGGCGCATATCTGGGCAAGCCCGATGATCACAGCGTGGCGCAGATGCATATTGTCAAGCGTGTCGCGGCGCGGCAGCTGCCGGTCGGCAAGCCATAACAGGCCGGCAAAAAACAGATTGGCCACCGCCAGCGTTTGCACCAAATCCAGCCAGTCCAGCGTGGCGTAATTGACAAGATAGCCGGCTATAATCACCGGTATTGTCGCCACCACCAACATCAGGCCAAGCCAGCCATTGACCGGGTCGCGCCGGCCAAATCCGAGCCAGGCGATACTGATCGCCAGAACCTCGCGCCGGAGAAAAATCAATACCGCCAACAGCGTGCCAACATGCGCCGCCACATCAATGGTCTGGCCCTGATAGGCATAGCCGCTGACAAGTGGCAGCAACACAAGATGGCCCGATGATGATACCGGCAAAAATTCGGTGATGCCCTGAATAAAGGCGACAAGTACAAGAAGCCCAAGCGGCATGAAACGGTCTCCTCTTGTCACAACCGATGCGGCGAAGGTGGTCACGGCATGGCTGTCTTCGGGCGCTATGAGGGCGGCGCATTCGCCCGCTTGTGCGAGCTATAGCCGATCGCCGGCGGTCAGGCAAGGCGCGATAGCCGCGGCCGCCAGCCAGCGGGCCATGACCGTGACCAGGCGACCGCAGAATAGGTCCGAATCGGACGTATATTATCTGGTCAAAAGGTGAAAACAGCGCGATGGATTGACAATTAAGTTGCGTGCCGGTAAAAAAAGGTAATAGATATTGACTAATTCATCGCAGGCTATGGGCGTTGCATCGTGCCAGCGATGGGGGCGGTGGCGGCGATGGCCGCCGACAGCCGAGTGGACGGCGGCTCATAACAGCCGGTTAGAACAAACGGGGTAACAGCAGTGCCGGGCGCAAATGCGCTGGTTTTCGGGAGTAGCAGAATGTCGTCAAAGATGTTGAAATTTGTATCAACCGCAAAGGCGATGCCGGACAAGCGTAGCGCTGCGGCCCGGGTTGCCGATTTTGACGAGATTTATGGTGATTTCAATGCGTCCGATGCCGAGACGCAGGCCGCGCGTTGTTCGCAATGTGGCGTGCCGTTCTGTCAGGTCAATTGTCCGCTGCACAATAATATCCCCGACTGGTTGATGCTGACCGCGGAAGGGCGGATGCAAGAAGCGTATGAATTGTCGTCACAAACCAACAATTTTCCGGAAATTTGTGGGCGTATTTGTCCGCAAGACCGGCTGTGTGAAGGCAGTTGTGTGATCGAAAAGGGGTTTCAGTCGGTCACCATTGGCGCGGT
>CAZYKI010000009.1:25842-31541 GCA_964648035.1 uncultured Candidatus Puniceispirillum sp.
CTTGGTGATGAGGTTGCGGCGTTTGACTCGGGCGCCCTTGATGCTGCCGGCAAGGATGTGGTGGTCATTGGCGGCGGCGATACCGCGATGGATTGTGTGCGGACCGCTATCCGGCAAAACGCCAAATCGGTCAGCTGTCTTTACCGGCGTGACCGGGCGAATATGCCAGGCTCGCAGCGCGAGGTGCAGAATGCTGAAGAAGAAGGCGTCACCTTCAAATGGCTGTCAGCACCCCAAGCCTTCTTGGGCGATGGCACGGTGCGGGCCGTGCAGGCGCAGCGGATCCATCTTGGCCAGCCCGATGCCACCGGCCGGCAGGTTCCCGAAGTGATCGAGGGATCAAGCCATGAAATGCCGGCAGATATGGTCATCAAGGCCTTGGGCTTTGACCCGGAAGATTTGCCGAAGATGTTTGATCATGATGGGCTTGATGTGACCCGTTGGGGCACGTTGAAAATTGACTGGGATACGATGATGACCAGCGAGGACGGCGTATTTGCCGCCGGCGATATCGTGCGCGGGGCGTCGCTTGTCGTATGGGGGGTTCGTGATGGCCGCGATGCCGCGCGTGCGATTGACAATTGGATCAATGCGGCGGTTGCCGCCCCGAAAACAGCCGGCGCCAGCCGCTGACCCCGAATGTGTGAGGATCAAGTAATGAGCAAGACGTTTGATGAAGCCGCCTATTTGGCGCGGCGTGCGGCTAATGAAGCAAAACTGACCGATGCTGGCGTTTATGGCCCCCAGATGGAACATGATGCATGTGGGGTCGGCTTTGTCGCCGCGCGCGATGGCAAGCCAAACCGGGCTGTGGTTGACGCGGCGATTGAGGCGCTGCAAGCGATCTGGCACCGTGGGGCGGTCGATGCTGACGGCATGACCGGTGATGGCGCTGGTATTCATATCGAAATTCCCCGTGATTTCTTCATCGAGCATATCGGGCGTACCGGCCATGATGATGATGGCGGCCGGCTGGCCGTTGGTATGGTGTTTTTGCCGCGTGCGGACCTTGGCGCGCAAGAGCGCTGCCGCTGTATTGTCGAGCGCGAAATTCTGGCAGTTGGCCATTATATTTATGGCTGGCGGCAGGTGCCGGTCGATATTCGTGCGCTTGGCGCCAAGGCCAAAGCGACGCGGCCGGAAATTGAACAAATCATGTTTTCAATGCCGGCCGATATGGATGCGGTGGCGGCCGAACGCGAGCTGTATCTTGTCCGGCGCCGGATCGAAAAAGCCGTTTTGCAGCATATGATCACCGATTTTTATATCTGTTCGATGTCAAGCCGGTCGATCATCTATAAAGGCATGTTTTTGGCCGAGCAGGTGACCGCCTTTTTCCCGGATCTGCTTGACCCGCGGTTTATATCGTCTTTTGCGATTTACCATCAGCGTTATTCAACCAATACCATGCCAACATGGCGGTTGGCGCAGCCGTTTCGGGTGCTGGCGCATAATGGTGAAATCAACACCATCCGCGGCAACCAGAACTGGATGAGTTGCCATGAAGACCGTATGGCGTCGGATTTGTTCGGTGCGGATATTGAAGATTTGAAGCCGTTGATTGCCAGCGGCAGCTCGGATTCGGCAGCGTTGGATGCGGTGTTTGAATTGCTTGGCCATGGGGGACGCAATCTGCCCATGGTGAAAACCATGATGATACCTGAAGCGATCGATGTCAGTGGCGATAGTCCGCGTGCCAAGCTCTATGCCTATTGCAATTCGGTGATGGAGCCGTGGGACGGGCCAGCCGCAATTGCCGCCTATGCCAATGGCTGGGTTGTTGCCGGGCTAGACCGCAATGGGCTGCGGCCGTTGCGCTATGTGGTGACGCATGACGGGCTGGTGATCGCCGGATCGGAAACCGGCATGGTGGTGGTGCCGGATACGAATATTGCCGAACGTGGCCGTCTTGGGCCTGGCCAGATGATTGGCGTCAACCTTGCTGAAGGGCGTCTTTACAAGGATGACGAATTGAAAGATGCGCTTGCCAAACGGCGCGATTGGGGCAAATGGGTTGGCAATGCCAAGCCGATGAGTGCGCTGTTGGCCAGTTCATCCGGCAAGCCGACGGCACCGCTTGCCGCGCTTGATCTGCGCCGCCGCCAATTGATGGCTGGCTGGACCATGGAAGATATGGAACTGGTGTTGCAGCCAATGGCACAAACCGGCAAAGAGGCGATCGGGTCGATGGGCGACGACGCGCCTTTGGCGGTGCTGTCCGACCGGTATCGGGGCCTGCATCATTTCTTCCGGCAGAATTTCTCGCAAGTGACCAACCCGCCCATCGACTCATTGCGCGAACGGCATGTGATGAGTTTGCGGACCCGCCTTGGCAATCTTGGTAATATCCTTGATGAAGCCCCAGAACAATGTGACCATCTGCTTCTTGACTCGCCGGTCCTGACGGTACCGGAATGGGACGCATTGTGCCGTTATCTTGGCGACAAGGCGCATATTATCGATTGTAGCTTTGATAATGACGGTACCGATCAGGCGCTGACCGATGCGTTGAGCCGGATTCAGGCCGAGGCAGAAGAAGCGGTGCGGTCGGGCTGTGAACATGTGATGCTTAGCGACCGCAATGTGTCCGAAAACCGGGCGCCAATTCCCATGATTTTGGCGACCGGTGCGGTTCACTCGCACCTTGTTCGCCAGCAATTGCGGACCTTTACATCGGTCAATGTCGCCAGCGGCGAATGTCTTGATGTGCATCATTTTGCGGTGTTGATCGGGGTTGGAGCGACCACCGTCAACGCCTATGTTGCCGAGGCGGCGATTGCCGAACGGCATGGGCGCGGCCTGTTGGCCGGACTGGAATTGGCTGATGCAGTGGCCAATTTTGTCAAAGCGGTTGAAGAAGGCCTGCTGAAAATCATGTCCAAGATGGGCATCTCGATCATCGCTTCCTATCGGGGCGGGTATAATTTCGAGGCCTTGGGTCTGTCACGGTCTTTGGTGGCGGAATATTTCCCGCCAATGTCATCGCGTATTTCCGGTTTGGGCCTGAAGGGGATTGCCAGCCGGGTGATTGCGATGCATGACAAGGCCTATGCCAGCGATGTGGTGCATCTTCCGGTGGGTGGATTCTTCCGCTTCCGCAAGTCGGGTGAACGGCACGCGTTTGACGGGCAGATGATCCATGCGATGCAGCATGCGTGTGATACCGGATCATTTGAAAGCTGGAAAAAATATTCAGCTCTGGTGAACGCGCAAGGCCCGATCAACCTGCGCGACCTGATGGCGTTCAAACCGGCGGCTGATCCGATTGAGATCGACCGGGTTGAATCGATCACCAATATTCGCAAAAGGCTGGTCTCGCCGGGGATTTCGCTTGGTGCGCTTAGCCCTGAAGCGCATGAGACCCTGTCGATCGCGATGAACCGGATTGGTGCCAAATCGGATTCGGGCGAGGGGGGAGAAGACCCGGCGCGGTTCAGTTTGCGTGAAAATGGGGATAATCCGTCAAGTGCGATCAAGCAGATTGCGTCTGGCCGGTTTGGTGTGACCGCGGAATATCTGAACAATTGTGAAGAGATCGAGATCAAGGTGGCCCAAGGGGCCAAGCCCGGTGAAGGGGGGCAATTGCCCGGTATTAAGGTCAATAGCCTGATCGCCCGGTTGCGGCACTCGACACCGGGGGTGACGCTGATTTCACCGCCGCCGCATCACGACATCTATTCGATCGAAGATTTGGCCCAGCTAATTTATGATCTAAAACAGATCAACCCAGATGCCAAAGTCTGTGTCAAGCTGGTTGCCTCGACCGGTATCGGCACCATTGCCGCCGGTGTGGCCAAGGCCAAGGCCGATACTATTTTGGTATCAGGTCATGGTGGTGGTACCGGTGCCAGCCCCCAATCATCGATCAAATATGCGGGCTTGCCATGGGAAATGGGCTTGTCGGAAGTGCATCAGGTGCTGTCGATGAATGACTTGCGCAACAAGGTTGTGTTGCGGACCGATGGCGGGCTGAAAACCGGCCGCGATGTGGTGATGGCCGCGATGCTGGGGGCAGATGAATATGGTATTGGCACATCGTCACTGATTGCGATGGGCTGTATCATGGTGCGCCAGTGTCATTCCAATACCTGTCCGGTTGGCGTCTGCACCCAGCGTGACGATTTGCGCGCCAAATTTGAGGGTACGCCGGAAAAGGTGGTGCAGCTTTTCACCCATCTTGCCGAGGAAGTGCGCGAGATTTTGGCAAGCCTTGGGTTTGCCTCACTGCAAGAGGTGATTGGCCGGACCGATTTGCTGACGCAGGTCAGCCGCGGTGATGCGGCGCTTGACGATCTTGATCTGAACCCGATTTTGGTACGGGCCGACGGCGAAGGCGAGCTTGTCAGCAGCCGTGACGCGGCCCGCACTGACGTGCCTGACACGCTTGACGCGCAGATCGTTGTCGATGCCAAGCTGGCCCTCGAAAACGGATCGAAAATGCAGCTGTCCTACAATATTGAAAACACCCAGCGCGCGATTGGCACCCGGCTGTCGTCGCATATTGTGCGGCGGTTTGGCATGACTGGCTTGCGCGAAGGCCATGTGTCGGTGCGGTTGCGGGGTTCAGCCGGGCAGTCATTGGGCGCGTTTGCGACCCAGGGGTTGCGCCTTGATGTGATTGGCGATGCGAATGATTATGTCGGCAAGGGGCTGTCGGGCGGTATGATTGTGGTGCGACCATCGGCAGCGGTTGGTTTTGTCGCCAGTGAAAACACCATCATCGGCAACACCGTGCTGTATGGGGCGACATCCGGCAAGCTGTTTGCCGCCGGGCAAGCGGGCGAACGCTTGTGTGTACGCAATTCAGGTGCGACCGCCGTGGTCGAGGGCAGCGGGTCAAATGCTTGTGAATATATGACCGGTGGCATGGTGGCTATTCTTGGTGAGGTAGGCAGTAATTTTGGGGCTGGCATGACCGGGGGGATGGCCTTTGTCTATGACGAGGCAGGGACCTTTATGGATCGTGTCAATCCGGAAACCCTAACCATTGCGCGCCTGCAGCACCCGCACTGGCAGCAAGTCCTTCGTGATCTGGTGGCTGAACATGCCGCCGAAACCGAAAGTCTGCTGGCGGCGCGAATCCTGAATCAATGGAACAAGGCGATGCGGAACTTTTGGCAGATTGTGCCAAATGAGATCGTGCCTATTCTGGACGTGCCATTGACCGCGGATGACGACCTGTCGAAAAGCGCATAGGACAGTCGCTGTTGCCACTTGTTTGGGGGCGTGGCGATGCGCTATTGGCTTTGCGTTGGATAAGAAGTGCGCTAAAGCCTAGACATGTTTGAAATTTTGCAGCAACAGCCGGCCGACGCGCCGGTTATCGAGGATTTGATGGCCGAGGCCTTTGGGCCAGCCCGCTACGACCGGTCGGTTTGGGCGTTGCGCCCCGGTGCGCCGGTGGCTGATCTGTGCTTGATGGGGTTTGTCGATGGGCAGCCGGTAGGGTCGTTGCGATTCTGGGAAATCCTGCTTGGCCAGCAACCGATCTTGTTGCTTGGGCCGCTGGCGGTCAGGCCTGAGATGCGGGGCCGCGGTTTTGGTCAGGCGCTGGTCAGGTCCGGCTTGGCGCGGGCCAAGGCATCTGGTTGGCCGCTGGTGCTGGTATCGGGTGAACCCGATTATTATCCAAAATTCGGCTTTGTGCCGGCGGCTGGCTATCAGCTTGACTGGCCGGGGTTTGTCGAACCGGAACGGCT
>CAZYKI010000009.1:31641-35535 GCA_964648035.1 uncultured Candidatus Puniceispirillum sp.
AAAAGTCAGGATTGTGTGTTACCGATGCGGGTTCTTCATCATTACCAACTGTCAGCCTCGTCGCGGTTTATTCGTTTGCTGTTGGCAGAGCGCGGGTTGGTGTTTTTGCCAAAACTCGAAATTCCGTGGGAACGCAAAGAGGATTTTCTGCGTCTTAATCCGGCGGGTGATGTGCCGGTGCTGGTGACCGAAGATGGGCTGGTGCTGAGCGGTGCGACGGTTATTGCCGAATATATCGAGGAAACCGAGGTCAGCGGTCAGGTCAATCTATTATGGGGTGAGGCACCTGAGCGGGCTGAAATCCGCCGCCTTGTGTCATGGTTCGAGATGAAATTCAGCCGCGAGGTGGGGGCACCGTTGCTGGCGGAACGGGTGATAAAGCGTTTTTCCGGTCAAGGCACGATATCGTCGGTGGTGATGCGGGCGGCCATGAGCAACCTGCAAATTCATCTTGATTATATCGACTGGCTTGCCGAACAGGCCAATTGGTTGGCTGGCAAGCAGATGTCATTGGCCGATTTGGCGGCGGCGGCACATTTGTCAGTGCTGGATTTTTTGGGTGATATTGACTGGTCACGGCACCCTGAAGCCAAGGCGTGGTATGCCAAAATCAAGTCGCGTCCGGCATTTCGTGAGTTGCTTGGCGACCAGCTTGTCGGGCTGTCACCGCCGCCGCATTATGCGGATCTGGATTTTTAGGCCGCGGTCAGATCATTGATCAAATCCTGAAGAACGGTCTGCAACAATTGTAGCTGTGCCGGTTCGGAAAACCGGTGGCCGGCGGTTTTGTCGATATGTAACTGGACATCGTCCGATGCCAACACAGTCGCCAGCCTGACCGCGGTCTGCCACGGCACCTCGGTATCGGCCATCCCATGAAGCAAGCGAACCGGCTGGCTAATTGACAAGGGCCCGCCAAGCCGCAGATGCTGCTGCCCATCGGTGATCAGATGATACGGATAGATCACCGGTTCATCGGCATAAGGATTGTCGAGGGCGATATGGCCATCGGCGATGAATTGGTCTTGTTGGGCGGCGGTCAACGGGTCCCAGATCAGGTCCTTGGTGAAATCTGGTGCCGCGGCAATGCCAACAAGGGCGGCGATACGATCAGGCCGGGCCAGCGCCGCATTCAGCATCAGCCAGCCGCCCAGTGACGAGCCGACCAGAATTTGCGGGCCGCTGGTCAGCGCATCGATCACGCTGATCGTGTCGCGGGTCCAGTCCGAAATGGTGGTGTCGAGAAAATTGCCGCCTGATCGGCCATGCCCGCTATAGTCAAACCGCAAAAAGGCCCGGCCTTGGGCGGTTGCCCAGCGCTCTAAAAACAGCGCTTTACTACCGTCCATGTCCGAGCCATGACCACATAAAAAGATAATGCCCGGCCCGCTGCCGGTGGTTTGATGATAGGCAATATCCAAAGACGGGTTTATTCTGTGCAGCGAATGTGAAATCATATATATCTCGCTTTTTTCCAATCAGTGCCGAGCCATGAAAAGGCAGGTCGCATCATGACCATAACACCAAAACCAGTCCGGCTGAACCGTCGTGGCGAACCCGCACCGGTCATCGTGCAGATATTGCCGGCGTTGGTCCGTGGCGGGGTTGAACGCGGTACTGTCGAGATGACCGAAGCGATCGTCAAACAGGGGGGGCGGGCTGTGGTCATATCAAATGGCGGGCCGATGGTGCATCAGGTGCAGCGCGCCGGCGGTGTGCATCACATACTGGATGTGGGCTGCAAAAACCCGCTTCGCTGGCCGTTGATCCGCCGGCGGCTCAAGGATATTTTGCTGGCTGAAGGGGCCAGTCTTGTGCATGTGCGTTCGCGCGCCCCAGCCTGGATTGCGTTGCCTGTTGCCCAGCAGCTTGGGCTGTTGCGGGTCAGTACCGTGCATGGGCGTTTCTGGACCGATTCCGCGCTGAAACGGATTTATAACCGCAAAATTCTTGAGGCTGATCACGTCATCGCCATTTCCAGCTATGTACGCGATCTGATTACCCGCCAATATGACGGGATTGAGCCACGCCTGACAGTGATCCAACGGGGCGTCGATATCGGCTATTTCGATCAGGCCGCCGTCAACCAAACGCGTATCGTCAATTTTGCCGACAGCGTCGCGCTGCCAGAGGATGTGCCGGTGATCATGTTGCCGGCGCGGGCGACGGCGTGGAAAGGGCAGAAAATCCTGCTCGAAGCGCTGGCAAAATTGCCGACAGATAAATTTGTTTGCCTATTGGTTGGCGCGGCCAGCGGCAGCGATAAATTTATCACCGGCTTGACCCGCTATGGTGATGAATTGGGCCTTGCCGGACGGTTCCGTCTGACCCCGATGACCGATGATATGCCCGCCGCCTTGATGGTGGCCGATGTTGTGGTGATGCCGTCAACCACGCCGGAACCATTCGGCCGGGTCGCGCTTGAAGCACAGGCAATGGGGCGGCCGGTGATCGCCTTCAACCATGGCGGGGCGGCGGAATCGATCCGCCATGGTGAGACCGGTTGGCTGGTTGCACCGGGTGATGTCGACGCGCTGGCAGCCGCGATTGAAGCGGCCCTGTCGATGACCAAGCGCCAGCGCCAAACGATGGCGGTCGCTGCCCGCCAGCATATCGAGACATTTTTTTCGACCGCAACCATGTGCCAGCAGACGCTGAAAATTTATCGTAAATTGTTTGATGCGGCGCGCCGTAACGCCCGGCTTTGACCGGGGTGAGGCCGCTAGTACCGATGCCGGCAACGGCCCTAGATTACCACCGATGGTCACATTGGTATGGAAATTGCCAAAATCCCTAAATGCGAAAGTGCTAAATTGCGAGGCTGGCCAAGGCTTGAGTTTCCGCCGGGTCGGGGCTATGGTCAGGGCCGCCTTTACGGCTGGCCAATCGCGAACAGAAATTGCCACCACACTCATTGTCAGAGGGTTGACAAAAGATGCCAAATATCACCTTGCCAGATGGATCGCAGCGCAATTATGACGGGCCGGTCACGCCGGCGACCGTTGCAGCGGATATTGGCCCGGGGCTTGCCAAAGCGGCCTTGCTGGCGGTTGTTGATGGGGCGGAATGGGATTTGTCGCGGCCGATTGACGGCGATGCCAGCCTGTCCTTGATCACCGCCAAGGATACGGCGGCGTTGGCGTTGCTACGCCATGATTGCGCGCATGTGATGGCCGAAGCCGTGCTTGAGCTGTTTCCCGAAACACAGGTCACAATTGGCCCGGCGATTGAAAACGGCTTTTATTACGATTTTCATCGCGATACGGCCTTTTCCGAGGATGATCTGGCGGCGATTGAAGCCCGCATGCATGAAATCGTCGATCGTGACGAAGAAATTGTGCGGTCGGTCTGGACCCGGGACGAGGCGGTCGATTTCTATAAAAAGAACAATGAGCCGTTCAAGGTCGAGCTGGTCGAGGCCATCCCTGCCGATGAAACCGTCACATTCTATCGTCAGGGCGATTTTATCGATCTGTGCCGGGGGCCGCATCTGCCATCAACCGGCAAGCTGGGCCATGCGTTCAAATTGATGAAAGTCGCCGGCGCCTATTGGCGGGGTGATTCAAACCGGCCCATGCTACAGCGCATTTATGGCACCGCATGGGCCACAGATAAGGATTTGACCGCCTATCTGACCATGCTGGAAGAAGCGGAAAAGCGGGATCACCGCAAGCTTGGCCGGCAGCTTGGCTTGTTCCATTTACAAGAAGAAGCCGCCGGATCGGTTTTCTGGCATGCCAAAGGATGGGTGTTGTATCGGGAGATCGAGGCCTATGTGCGCCGCCGTCTTGATGCGGCCGGCTATAGCGAGGTGAAAACCCCGCAGCTGGTTGACCGCAGCCTATGGGAAGCGTCAGGCCATTGGGAAAAATTCGGTGAAAATATGTTCACCGC
>CAZYKI010000010.1:0-1178 GCA_964648035.1 uncultured Candidatus Puniceispirillum sp.
AACTGACCGCTACCACGCGGCCCCACACGTTTCATCGGGCTTTGCAAGCGGGCGGGCGAATAATGCTGCATAATCCCAGCCGACCCTTTCGCGCAAAGCACCCCGCGATTAACCGGGTGGTCACGATTACCTTCGATATAGCGGATCTTGCCATCGCGGAGGTGAACATTGATCCCACACCGGCAGGCGCACATGTAACAGGTGGTTTTCTTCACCTCGTCAGCGACTTTCGGGGATGTTTCAACTTGTGGTTCGGACCGCATCTTTTGTCTCCTCGAAACCGGTCAGGATGGACGTCCGGCAATCGCTGCCAACGCCAATGAAGCAAGACGTGCCGCCGGTGGATCGGACCGGCTTGTTAGCACGATCGGTACCGCGCCGCCCAACACCAGCCCGGCCGCCAAGCCGCCAGCACACCATACCAGAGATTTGAACAATATATTGCCGGCTTCAATATCCGGCACCACCAGCCCGTCGGCATAGCCAGCCACCGGACCACTGACGCCCTTGACCGCTGCCGCTGCCGGCGCCACCGCCAGATCAAAGGATAGCGGGCCGGCAAAATCCGCCTGCGGGTCCAGCGCCGTTGCACCGGCGGCAATATCGGCCGCCTCGGCGCTTGACGGCATTGCCGCAAGCACTGATTCGGTGGCCGACAATATGGCAATTTTTGGCCGGTCGCGGCCAAGCCGGCGCGCCATTTCGGCCATATGCAGCGCCGCCTCGATTCGGGTTTTTACATCCGGCGCGACATTGACCGCGGCATCGCTGATAAACAGCGGACGTCCGCCCGCCGGCGGCAGCATCGCAAACAAATGCACCAGCCGTTTATCGGTGCGGATACCCGCCGCCCGCTGGACGATTCCGCCCATAAACACATCGGTATGAAGCTGGCCCTTGGCAAGACCGTCCGCCTTGCCCGCAGCAAATAATGCCAAGGCCACCGCAATGGCACCGGCTTCACCGGCCGCATCGACAATTTCAGCACCCGCGAGGTCCCAGCCGATGGCCGCAGCGTCAGCGCGGATTTGATCAGTTTCGCCGACCAATATGGGCCGCGCAAGCCCCGCCGCCAACGCATCGCGCGCGGTGATCAGGGTTGCCGTACCTGTCGCCCGAACAAACACAAAAGACGGCGGCGTCGATGTCGCCGCCCGCGCCAACAGGTCAGGCGGGCA
>CAZYKI010000010.1:1278-5805 GCA_964648035.1 uncultured Candidatus Puniceispirillum sp.
GCCGATGGGCAAAATTTATCGCATAATCAAACCTGATCCGCCAGTTGGTTTAGAGCCAGATGACGCTATTTCTGATACCAGACGCCCGGTTGGTTTTCGCCCGGTTGGTTTTTGGCTGTCAGCCATGACGCGGTGTCATCCGCCGCATAATCGCCGCCAACGCGGCAATACCAGGCCCGATACGGTCGGCCGGAATGGCCGAATAGGCCAGCCGAAAATAATTCAATGGTGCCTGTTCGCGGCGGAAAAACACATCACCAGCCTCGATCAATACCCCCTCGTCCATCGCTCTTCGGGCCAGCTTGCGCGCATCAAGCCAGTCAGGCCCCTGCACCCAAAAGCTGGTGCCCCCAAAATGCGATGCGCTGTGGCTAAACAGCCCTTCGCTATCCATTGCCTGCTGCAATACCCGGCGGCGTTCGGCAAGATGACGCCGCAACCGGCGGATTTGCGCGTCATAGTGACCAAGCGCCATAAAATAGGCTAAGGAACGCTGGGCATGACCTGGCGGATGCCGCAAGATAAGATGACGCAGGGCGCGCGCCTGCCGGATCAACCCTTCCGGCGCCACCATGTAGCCAAGGCGCAACCCCGGAAACACCGACTTGGACAGGCTGCCGACATAAATCACCCGCCCGTCACGGTCTTGGGCTTTGAGGGCCGGGCTTGGCGATTCGAGAAAATTCATCTCAAATTCATAGTCATCCTCGATGATCAGAAAATCATGCTGCCGCGCCATATCCAGCAATTGGCGCCGCCGCGCCGGCGCCATCGTATGGGTGGTTGGGCATTGATGTGACGGGGTGATAAACACCGCATCGGCGCACCGCAACCGGTCTTCGTCAAGGACCAAGCCGCCCGCATCAACCGGCATAGCGGTGATGCGGGCAGTGCGGCGCTGCAAGATATCGCGCAAATCCGGATAGCACGGGTCCTCAACCACCACCTGCTTGCCATTGTCGACCAATAATTGCGCCGCCAGATACAACGCATTTTGTGCGCCAAGCGTCACCAGAATCTGTTCGGGGCGCGCCCGGATGCCACGCCGCGGCAAGCTGCGCGAACAGATATAATTGACCAGCATCGGATCGTCATGCTGCCCAAAATCACCAACCATCGTGCCGAAATTCCGCATGCCAAGGGCCTGGCGCGCGCAATCACGCCATTCCGAATGCGGAAACAATTCATCATCAACTTGGCCATACACAAATGGATAGGGATGGTCGCGCCAGTTCACCGGTTTTTGCACCGGACGGATATCACTGCATATCTGGACCAGCTTGGCATCCCAATCGACCACGCTATCGCTGCTTTGCCCTCCGGCTGGTTCGCTGGCGCCAAGACCGGCATCAGCATCGCCCGGCGTATCAACAAGACGGGTTGTCGGCGCCTCGTCACTGACCACATAGCCAGACCGTTCGCGCGGTTTGAGATAGCCGCTATCGACAAGCGCCTGATAGGCATGAATGACGGTGTTTCGTGACACCTTCAATTGGCGGGCCAGACCACGGCTCGATGGTAATTTATCCCCCGGCAAAATCGAGTGATTCAGCACCGATTCGACAATCGATTGACGAATTTGCGCCTGCAAGCTGATACCAGACGATGGGTCCAGCGCAATAATCAGATTGTCATTCATTGATAGATCCGTGGTAAAGCGGTGATATCAAGTGGCTAGGCCTAGCATAACTGGCTCTAATCAAAGCCGCAACTGGCCCTATCGCGGTTCTTGCCTGCACCGGTGCGCTTTGCCAAACTATAAATGTTGCCGCAAAAACAACAGTTGTTTGACGGCCGTGGCAGGCGCATAATGTGCCCTGCCCGATCAGCGCGAACTGTCCACCGAAATCCGGCCGGCGCATAGCGGCAAAACAGATTTGACAAATGCGGGCCCCTTGGGGGGCCGCAGGCACAAGCAGGGAGCACGCCATGTCTTATGATGTAAATTCACTTGAGGCACATTGGATGCCATTCACAGCCAACCGTGACTTCAAGAAAGAGCCACGGATCGTTGTCAAATCCGAAGGCATGTATATGTGGGATTACAAAGGTGGCGAGATCATTGACGGGTCATCCGCCTTGTTCTGCACACCGCTTGGTCATGGGCGGCGTGAGATTGCCGAGGCGGTCTATCAACAAATGTTGTCGAACGACTATACGCCGCATTTCCAGCTTGGCCATCCGGGGTCTTTTGAACTTGCCGAGCGCGTATGTCGTCTTCTGCCGGACGAATTTAACCATATGTTCTTCACCAATTCAGGATCTGAATCGGTTGATACCGCGATCAAGATTGTGCTGGCCTATCATCGGGCTGCCGGTCAGGCCCAACGCAACCGGTTGATCAGCCGTGAGCGCGCCTATCACGGGGTCAATATGGGGGGTGTGTCGTTGGCAGGCATGGTCCGCAACCGTGAAACTTTTGGCCTGACCTTGCCGAACGTGTCATTGATCAGGCACACTTGGACCGAAGAACAGCGCTTTGCCAAAGGGCAGCCGAAGACCGGCGCCGAAATGGCTATGGATTTGGAACGGATTGCCGAAAATCTGGGCGGCAGCACCCTGGCCGCGGTGTTTATCGAGCCGGTGGCCGGATCTACCGGAACCTTGGTACCGCCTGTCGGTTATCTTGAAAAAGTCCGCGAAATCTGTGACCGGCATGGGCTGTTGCTGATTTTTGATGAAGTCATCACCGGCTTTGGCCGCATGGGCACACCGTTTGCCACGCAGAAATTCAACGTCAAGCCAGACATCATCACGATGGCCAAGGCCCTGACCAACGGCGCCATTCCGATGGGGGGTGTCGCGGTCACCGACAAGGTGTATGACACCATCATGAATGCGTCGCCCGACGAAGCCATCGAATTTTTCCACGGCTATACCTATTCGGCGCATCCGGCCGCCTGTGCCGCCGGTATTGCCACGCAGAAAATCTATGAAACCGAGGGGCTGTTTGAACAGGCGGCTGCCCTCGAAGACTATTTCCTTGATGCGGTTTGGAGCCTTCAAGACCATCCGCTGGTCGCCGATATTCGGGGCATCGGCTTGATGGCAGGGGTCGAGGTGCATTCCGACGGCGTACCCGGACGGCGCGGTGGGCAAATGCAAAAACGCATGTTCTGGAACGGGCTTCATGTCAAATGGACCGGCGACAATGCGATTGTTGCACCGGCCTTTATCGCCGAGCGCAAACATGTTGATGAAATCGTCGACAAATTCCGCAAAACGCTTGATGACATGCTTGCTGCCGGCAAATGAGGATTGCCGTCAGCGGCGGCGGTATTGCCGGTCTGGCCGCGGCGCTTGCCGTGGTGCGGGCCGGTCATGACGCACAGCTGATAACCGGCGGACCGGCCCCGACGCCAATCAGGGGCGGGGTACAAATCGCGCCAAATGGGTGGAACGCCCTTACCGCCTTGGGCGTCGCCGATGCGTTACAGCCAGATGCGACCAGCCTTGCTGATATAACGCTGCGTGATTTGGCCAGCGGGGCTACCCTAGCGCGGCTTGATCTTGACGGGCCCTATACCAGTCTTGGTCGCGGGGCGTTGGTGCGCTGTCTAGACCACGCTGTCACCGCCAGCCAGCGATCTATACGGCATGCGGCACGGATTACCGACCTTGTCGATCATGGCCCGGAAAAAGGGCTGCAAATACGGCTGGACAGTGGCGATGTGATCACCGCCGACGCCTTGATTGCCGCCGATGGGGTTGGCGGCTTTGGCCGCGCCTATGTGAATAGCCGGTTTGATCCGGCACCATCCTCAGCCGGCGGCAAGACCCGGGTTGCCTTGCGCGCCATTATCGATACTGCCGATTTACCCGCCTTTTTCAAACGCCCGCACAGCAATCTATGGCTTGGCAATGGGGCGCATATGGTGCATTACCCGCTTGATGGCGGGGCCGTGGTCAATTGTGTGGTGACATGTGACTTATCGCTGGCAAACAGCGGCTGGCAGGACCGCATTTTACGGCCGAATCCGGTGCTGTCCTGTCTTGCCGAAACACCCGGCGTGACATGGGTCAAAACGCGGTTGCCAGGTGACGATTTTGAATGTTGCTGGCGGCGTGGGCGCGTGGTGCTTGCCGGGGATGCGGCCCATCCGATGCCGCCCAATCTGGCGCAAGGGGCGGGCCAAAGCCTTGTCGATGCGGCGTGCCTACAGGCCTGCCTTGAACAGTCCGGCATACGCGCCGACGCCGCCTTGTCGGCTTATGCCCGTACCCGCAGCGCGGCAACCGGCCGCATTATGGCCAAAGCCCGGACCAGCAGCGAGATCATGGCGCTGGCGCGCGGCGGGGCGGTGATGCGCAATATGGCATTTGGCATTGGCGGGGCCACATTATTGACCAGCTGGCTTGCCGAGGTCTGGCAAACCGCGTAGCTGGCGTCACCACGGCCGCAAAAGCCTACCCCTTGCCACGCCATGGGATCAGGCGACCGATCAGCCAGCGCATGATCAAATCAAACAACAGCCCAAGACTTCCCATGATCAAAATCGTCACCCAGATCAATTCATAGTCAGAGAC
>CAZYKI010000010.1:5905-22355 GCA_964648035.1 uncultured Candidatus Puniceispirillum sp.
GTAGAGTTCGATCATCGGATCAAAAAAGGATTTGCAGAACCGCGACACGCCCATATAGATCCCCAGCGGCACGCCGCATAAAATCCCAAAGAACATCGCCACCAGAACCCGAAACAATGAATCCCAAATGTGACCGTCCAGCATCGGCACTTGGCCCAAATAAACATCGCCTTGCGCCAGCGCCAAGAGATGGTCTTTATAAGTGGGGGCAAACCGGCCACTGACATCAAGGCTGCCATAATCGCCAGGCAACATGTCGACCAGCCCGTCCGGGATCACAAACGCCACCACATCAGCCACCGGCAGCCATTTCCACCACAGCAATGTCGTGCCTTTATAGCCGCCACCATTATCCAAATCCGGATTGGCAAGCGTCGCAAATGTCGCCACGACGTCGGTCGGTTTTGGCAACCACCGGCCTGGCCCTTGTTCGGTACATTGGGTCCGTGACTTGACAATATCGCCGCCCGGAAACAGCAGCGTTTCAATATAGAACAGGCCGCCCTTGGCCTTGTCTATCTGGTCAAACATGGCGGCAAGGCTGGTCGCGATGCCGGCCGTCGCCTGATCCGGAAAAATCTTGCCGTCATCGACCCGGCGGAAAATCCGTTCGACCGCTTTGACATAATCCTGCCGGACCTTAGCGGTGGCATCATCAGCCGCGGTGCCTGCCGCCTTTTTCACCGTCGCAATATCGATCTTGGTCGCGGCAATGATCTCTAGCGCGGCCGGCGACAGGTTGCGAATTTTCAGATAATCCTTGGCCAACCGTGCCGCTTCACCCGCCAACTGGTCAAACACCATACCGCGCGCCGAAATTGGCAATAGCGGAATTTCCGGTTCGGCGATACCCCATGCCGGTTGCGCCAGGGCGGCCGCGCTTGGCGTCAGGCCAGCTGGCGGCATCGCCAGTTTGGCCGTAATCGCGGCAATGCCTGCCTCGATCTGTGCAAAGGCCGCCACCGCTTTCGGGTCAATCTTGTCGGCCGTGGCCATCATCGACATCAGGGCCTGGCTGTTGTCAAGCGCACGCAAGATAAGCGTTGTTTCGGTCGCGTTAAACGCGGCGCCCGGGAATCGGTCACGCAATTCGTCAACCTGGCGCATATTGCGCACAAGCAATGTCTTGGATTTGGAATAGCGCGTTTCGATCGGCAATGACGAGGTTAGCGGTGACACCGCCTCATGCAGTTTGCCAACCTGACACAACTCGTTAGCGGCATGCGGGAAAAAGGCGCGCGCCGCCCCCCATGAATAGTAAAACCACACCAACAACAGCGCCGAAACACCACAGACCGCCCAGAACCAGCCACCGGTGGTGCGTTCCGGATCACCAAAAACCTGATCCTTGGCGCGGCGCCTTGTTTGCCGCACACCATAGACAATCGAGGCAAAAAACCCAACCAACAGGCCGAGGATCAAAAGAAGCGCGACAAGACCGCGCTGTTCGGACAACCACTCAAACACCGCCCATAATCTCCTCTTCCATATTCCAGATCATGGTCAGAATTTCTTCACGCACCTCGGCAAATTGGGGTTCTTGCTTGATCTCGCGCAACGAGCGCGTCAGCCCCCATTCAGCAAATGGCAGGTTATATTCGCGGTGGATCCTGCCGGGGCGCGGCGCCATCACAAACAGCCGCTCGCCAAGCAGCAAGGCCTCTTCAACCGAATGGGTAATGATAATGATTGTCTTGCCGGTCTTCTTCCATAATTCAAGCACCAGCGACTGCATCTTTTCACGGGTCAGCGCATCAAGAGCGCCAAGCGGCTCATCCATCAAAATCACTTGGGGGTCATTGACAAGACAGCGGGCCAAGGCCACGCGCTGCTGCATCCCGCCCGACAATTGATATGTCGGCGTATCGCCAAATCCCTGCAAGCCAACAGTATCAAGCCATTGGTCGACCATGCCTGCCGCCACCGCCGGATCAACACCCTTCATCCGCAAACCAAAATCGACATTCTTGGCCACTGTCAGCCATTCAAAAAGCGCCCCTTGCTGGAACACCATCCCGCGTTCGGCACCAGGCCCGTCAATCGGCACATCGCCCAATGTTATGCTGCCACTGGTTGGAGTGATAAAGCCGGCCATCATGTTCAAAAGCGTGGTCTTGCCACATCCAGACGGCCCCAAGACACTGAGCAATTCCCCCTGTTTCAGGGTGAAATTGATATCTTTCAACGCCTCGACCTTTGCCCCCGTCTGTTGGTTGGCAAACGTCATGCACAGATTTTTACAGTGCAAATCAGCCATGTATCTGACCCTTCAAGCACAAAGCCGGGCAGGGCTTCGTTCGCATGAAGCCCTGCCCGTTGGTTTATCAAACCGATAAATTATCCCGATATCAGTCGAGATATTCGCCGGTGATCACCTTGGCAATCTTGTCATCAACATTCCACGCACCGGGCTTTTTGAACACCAGACCCAGTGATTCGGCCGCGTCAACAGCCACCCCATTACTGCCAAAGAACTGCGCTTTTTGCTCGGCAGCGGTTGGGAAGATAAAGCCGGCCATCTGGTTCTTGGTGGTGTTGAAATCCATGCCTGCATCGGCCGCTACCTTTTTGATCTGGTCATCGGTCGCTTTCCATGCGGCATTGGCTTCATGCGTTACCTGCAAGAAGGTCCGTAGCAGGTCCGGATTTTCGGTCGCAAATTTTTCGGTCACCGACACCACATCGAATGAGCCAATACCAGCGTCCCGCTTTTGCGCTGATGTCATGATCGGGGTGCCAACCTCGCCTGCCTTCTTGGCAGAGGCACCACCAAAGATACAGGCCATATCAACCGAGCCGTCAGCCAGTGAGACCGCACCATCTGCCGGCGCCTGGTCGACAATCTTCATGGTCGAGGTGTCGACCTTCAGTACCTGCATATATTTTCTAAAAGCAAAATCGGCCATCGTGTTCAACGGAACCGCAACGGTCTTGCCTTCCAGTTCGGATGCGTTTGCCGAGGTAATCCCCAGCCCATTTTTCACGAAACAATCATTCGCTTCATAAATGACCGCAATCGACACCATCTTGATCGGCGCGCCCTGCTGGATCGCGGTGACAAACGGCGCCAGACCCTGCGAATAGGCGATATCAATATCACCGGCAAGCATCGCCTCGGTCATCTGCACGCCGGTCGAAAAGTCAGTCCATTTTACATCGACGCCCATCGCATCGTCATAGGCCTTGTCAACTTTGGCAATCTGGTTTGGTGTTGCCCATTCCAAGAAAAAGGCCACATTCACACTGTCGGCCGCATTGGCCACCGACAGGCTGCCCGCAACCATAGCCGCTGTTGCAGCTGACGCCATCACTTTACTGAATTTTTTCATTCTACTCTCCCTACCTTTGGCCACTGCCGGCCTTTGAGCTATATAGTTTATTGTTCCCCACTGATACCAATTGGTCTTGGCATCCCCATTTGCGTAAAACGCTACCATGAATGAGAATGGCCACGATAGAAATTTTTTGCCTGACGAAAAAAAATCTACGCCGACCCCCATGACCCGTCTTGGCCGACAGCCACTATCGCCCGGTTGTATCCAGCCCGGTTGTATTTAGATTGATATTGGTTTGCCGAACCAGCGGTGCTAGGGTCTCAGCGGATCCAACACAACAAACCGCTAGACCATGCCAACCAATCCGCTGATTAACAAAATGGACCATATGCTGGCCAAGACCGAAAACGGTCAGCACGGGTTTGTGATTGCTGCCTTATATAAATTTGTCGCGATTGATGATATCGCAACGTTGCGGGGCCAGCTGCAGGCCTTGTGCGATGGCAATGCGATATCCGGGACATTATTGCTGGCCGATGAGGGCATTAACGGGACCATCGCCGCCCCCCGCACCGGCATGCTGGCCTTTCTTGACTGGCTTGACAGTGACCGGCGCTTTGACGGGTTGTCGTTGAAATTCTCGCATAGCCCCGACCAGCCTTTTTTGCGGATGAAAGTCCGGCCAAAACGCGAAATTGTCACGCTTGGTCACCCTGAAATCAGGCCTGCAGAACAGACCGGCACCTATGTTGACCCACAGGATTGGAACGCGCTTTTGGATGATCCCGATGTGTTGCTTGTCGATACCCGCAACACCTATGAAACGGCGATTGGCATGTTTGAAGGCGCGGTAGATCCGCTGACCCAGAATTTCCGGGATTTTCCTGAATGGGCCCATGCGCTGGCTAACCAGCCGCCGGACCGCCGGCCCAAGAAAATTGCGATGTATTGCACGGGTGGCATCCGTTGTGAAAAAGCCAGCGCCTTGATGCAGACGATGGGGTTTGACGAGGTCTATCACCTGAAAGGCGGGATCCTGCAATATCTTGAGGATATTCCGCCTGAAGACAGCCGGTGGCAGGGTCAGTGCTTTGTGTTTGACGGGCGGGTGGCAGTCGATCATGCGTTAAAGCCGGGAAGCTATGATATGTGCCATGCCTGCCGCATGCCGCTATCGGCTGATGATCTGGCACATGCCGATTATCAGGCCGGAATCAGCTGCCCACATTGCAAGCCGACGCTTGACCCGGCCCGCGCGGCACGCTTTGCCGAACGGCAAAAACAAATCGAACTGGCCGCCCAACGTGGCGAGGCGCATCTTGGCGTCAATCCCCGTAGTCGAGCCGATAAATAACCCAGCCTAACCGCGCCCATGCGGTGCTGTATAATCCAAAATCGGGCCTTGCGGCACAATACCAGTCGGATTGATCTGCCGGTGGCTGGCATAGTAATGTGTTTTGATATGCGGCATCACCACGCTGGCGGCGATACCGGGCATTTGATACAGTTCACGAAGATAGCCCGACAGCGCCGGATAATCGGCAATGCGGCGAAGATTGCATTTGAAATGCCCCACATAGACCGGATCAAACCGCACCAATGTGGTAAAGAACCGCCAATCCGCCTCGGTCAGCCAATCGCCGATCAGATAGCGGCGGCGCGCCAGCCGTGCCTCCATTCTGTCAAGCGCGGCAAACAGGGCCGTCACCGCCTCGTCATACGCCGCGCTGCTGGTGGCAAAACCGGCCTTATAAACGCCATTGTTGATATGCTGATAAATATCCGCATTCACCGCCTCGATCGCCGCGCGGTGGGCGACCGGCCAGTAATCGGTATCATTGCCGGTGATCTGGTCAAAGGCGCTGTTGAACATCCGGATAATCTCGGATGATTCATTCGATACAATCTGCTGCCGGTCCTTGTCCCACAACACCGGAACGGTGACCCGCCCGCTGGCCCGCGGATCGCTTTTCAGGTAAATTTGATACAGATAATCCATACCGTAAAGATCATCACCGGTGGCAAAGTCATCACGCTCAAAACACCAGCCTTTATCCAGCATCAACGGATGCACCACCGACACCGAAATATGCGGCGCCAAATCTTTCAAATGACGCATAATCATAACCCGATGCGCCCACGGGCAAGCGTGTGATACATAAAGATGATAGCGGCCGGTCTCGGCCTTGAACCCGCCGTCACCCGATAAACCGGCACTGCCGTCAGCGGTGATCCAATGCCGAAATCTGGCCGTGTCGCGCACAAAGCGACCCTGATGTTTGGCCGTGTCATAGCCGGCGTCAGACCATGTCCCGTCTATCAGCAGTCCCATGACACACCTAATCCTGTTAACGGGTTCTGTTCGCGCGGTCCTATCGCAGGCTGGGCCGCGCTGGGTCAGCCAGCAGCGGCACGGATCGCGGCAATATTGTCGGCATAGGAATCGCCCCGAAACACCGCCGATCCAGCGACCAGAGCGCTGGCCCCAGCCGCCACCACCGCGCCGGCATTATCGGCGGTGATACCACCATCAACCTCAATGGTGATCGGACGGCTACCGATCAATGTTTTCAGGGCGGCGATCTTGTCGATCATCGCCGATATGAATGACTGGCCCCCAAACCCCGGGTTGACGGTCATCACCAATATAAGGTCAAGCCGGTCAAGCACATGTTTGACACAGTCAATCGGCGTGTGCGGATTAAGCGATAGCCCGGCCTTGCAGCCAAGGCCGCGAATATGCGCCAAAGTACGATCAAGATGCGGGCATGCCTCGGCATGCACGGTAATGATATCGGCACCGCTGGCCGCATAAGCATCAAGCAACGCGTCTGGGTTCGACACCATCAAATGCGCGTCAAACGGTTTTTTACTATGCGGCCGCAGCGCCGCAATCAGCGGCGGCCCAAAGGTCAAATTGGGAACGAAATGGCCATCCATCACATCAAGATGGATCCAGTCAGCACCCGCCTTGTCAACCGCCGCAACCTCATCCCCGATCCGCGCAAAGTCAGCAGCCAAAATTGAAGGGGCAATGATCACACTGTTACTCATATCACCTGTCCATTCATGCAGCACCCGATGGGCTGTGCCGGGTTACCTAGAGACAATAACCCAAAAAAACAAGCCTGTCGCGATCCTGATGCGTCAAAAAACCCGGATAAGGCCATGACATTTTGATTTCAGATGGGCTATAGTCGCGGCCGACCATCGTTAACCCTCCTCGATTATCTTATGAAGGATCCGAGAATGACCGCTTCAAAGCCTGTATTTCAGTGGGAAGACCCCTTTTTCCTCGACGCGCAGCTAAACGATGAAGAGCGCATGGTTCGCGACGCTGCCAAGGCGTTTGCCGACGATGTGCTAAAGCCGCGCGTGATTAGCGATTTTCGCGAGGAATCGTTCGACCCGGCAGTCATGAAGGAGATGGGCGCCATCGGCCTGTTGGGACCAACAATCCCTGAAACCTATGGTGGTGCCGGTCTCAATCATGTGTGCTATGGCCTGGCAGCGCGGGAAATTGAACGGATTGATTCCGGCTATCGGTCGGCGATGTCGGTGCAATCATCCTTGGTCATGCACCCGATCCACAGCTTTGGCAGCGACGAGCAAAAGCGGAAATATCTACCCAAACTTGCCAGCGGTGAACTGGTTGGCTGTTTTGGCCTGACCGAGCCTGATTTTGGATCAGACCCTGGCGGCATGGCCACCAAAGCTGTCAAGACCGACGGCGGCTATCATCTGTCTGGCGCAAAGACCTGGATCTCGAACGCACCTTACGCCGACATTGCCATCATCTGGGCCAAACTTGATGGGGTGATCCGCGGTTTTATTATCGAGCGCGACACCGCCGGCGCTGGTTTCACCACCCCAAAGATTGAGGGTAAATTGTCGTTGCGGGCCTCGATCACCGGGTCAATCCAGATGGATAACGCGTTTGTATCGGAAGATAATATCCTGCCGCATGTCAGTGGCCTCAAAGGCCCGTTCTCATGCCTAAACAAAGCCCGCTATGGCATTGCTTGGGGGGTCATGGGGGCGTCTGAATTTTGCTGGCATGCCGCGCGGCAATATACGCTTGACCGCAAGCAGTTCAACCGGCCTTTGGCAGCCAATCAGCTGATCCAGCTGAAATTGGCAGATATGCAGACCGAAATCACCCTTGGCTTGCAGGCCGCGTTGCGGGTTGGCCGGTTGCTTGACGAGGGCAATTGCCCGCCGGAAAATATCTCGCTGATCAAGCGCAACAATTGCGGCAAGGCCCTGACCATCGCCCGCACCTCACGCGACATGCATGGCGGCAACGGCATCGCCGAGGAATATCATATCATGCGGCATATGATTAACCTTGAAACGGTCAATACCTATGAAGGCACGCATGATGTGCATGCGCTGATTCTGGGCCGCGCCCAGACCGGCCTTCAGGCCTTTACCGGCGCATAAGCGCGCGTCACCATACCCGTGTTATCCGGCTGACCGCATCTGGTCAGCCGGTTTTTTTGCCTTGGGCCGCCCCTGCTGCGGGCTAACCACCACAATAGCGACACCGGCGATCACCACGCCGCCACCCACCAACACCCGCGGGTCCGGCACCTCGCCAAGCATCACCACTGCCCCGGCAATCGCCGCCACCGGCAACAATAACAACACCGGCATCACCACCGGCACCGGGTGACGCGCCAAGATGTAATACCACGCCGAATAGCCAAGCACCGTCATCACCAGCCCAAGATAAAGCACCGTTGCCCATGCCATCATCGGCGCCGCGGCCAACACCGGTAGCGGATTGCCATCAATCACCACTGACGCCAACAGCATTTGTGGCCCGGCCATCACCCCAAGCCACGCTGTCAGTTGAAAGCCTGTTAAGGCCCCGTCAAGCTGCCGGATCAGCACTTGCCCAAACGCCCAGACAAGCGCCCCGGAAAGAACCAGCGCCGCGCCAACAAATTGGCCGCTCAGTGCTGGTGCCCCCAAAATCACCACCACCCCGACCAGCGCCATCACAATGCCGATAATTTGGCGACGATCTGGAATTTCCCGCAACATCAACGCGGCGAGTATAACCCCAAAAATCACCTCGCTTTGCACCAATAGTACGGCCGGCGTTGCCGCCATGCGGGCCAGCCCCGAAAAGGTCAGCCCATATTGCACCGTTGCGGCCACAAAAGCGATCCAGCCAAGCCGCCACAGATAGCCGCGCGGTATCGGCACGAACCAGACGAGGACCAACCCGGCCAGACAAAACCGCAATCCCATCAGCAATAAAGGGGGAAAATGCCCAAGCCCTGCCTTGGCAAAGGTGAATCCAAACCCCCATGTCAGCGGCACCAGCAGCGCAATGAGAATATGGCGAAATGGCATGATCTTTTCCCGTCAGGATTAGGTTTGGTCTGGGGCCGTCATGTAAGTTAATAGCGCCGCTAAAAACTGCAGCCCGTCAGCCAAGGCCGCCCGCTCGATAAATTCGTCAGGCTGGTGCATTTCGCTCATCCCACCCGGGCCAAACACCACCGTTTCCATACCGGCATTCTGAAAATGCCCCCCGTCAGTGCCAAATGACACCACCTGTGGCGGCGCATTGGTCCACAGGCGCGCGATCAACGCGGCGGCAGCTGATCCGGGACGGGCCTGCATTCCCGGACACCATGAATCAACGACCGTGTTGATCGTTGCAGCCGGATCAATGGCCTGCATCTCCGGCAACAGGTGATCATAAACAAACGCCGTTATGCCTGCCAGAATCTGATAGGGGTCATCCTCTGGCAGGGGCCTGATCTCCCACAGGAAACGGGCATGATCGGCAATGATATTGCGGGCCTCGCCGCCGGTGAACTGACCGACTGAAATGGTGCTGTAGGGCGGGTCAAATGGCGTATCGGCAACCGGCCGCACGGCCAAATCGGCAGCGGTTTTTTCAATATGGCCAATCAGCCGTGCCGCGTAATAAAGCGCATTGACCTTGCCGCGCGGGTCCGACGCATGACCGGCATTACCGCGCACCTCGGTGATCAATTCCAACCCACCCTTATGCCCGACAAACGGGGTCATGCCGGTTGGCTCGCCAATGATCGCTATTGCCGGTTTGACCCCAAGTCGGTTCAGAAGTGCGGGCATCTGGGCGGCGCCAAAACTGCCAACTTCCTCGTCAAAGGTAAAAGCCAGATGAAGCGGTATGGCCAGGTCATCGGCCGCCGCAACAAAGGCCGGGACCATCGCCAGCGCAATGGCCAGAAAGCCTTTCATATCGACCGCACCGCGCCCGTAAAGCCGGCCATTTTCGGCCTGCAGAACAAACGGGTCACGCGACCAACCGGCCGGGTTGGCAGGCACCACATCAAGATGGCCTGACAACAAAATCCCCCCATCTGTTTTAGGACCGATACTGGCAAACAGGTTGAACCGCGCTCCATCATCATGCGCGTCCCATTCAACCGGCACATTATGCGCGCGCAGAAAGCTGGTAATATAATCAACAATCGGCCGGTTTGGCTGGCCGCTGAGTGATGGAAAGGCGACAAGATCCGCAAGGAGCGATTCCGCAAGCGCCAGCCGCGCCGTGCCGCAAGCGCCGGTCATGTGGCCACCACATGCACCTGTTGCGGTATGTCAGCCAGCCTGTCGCAGCCCCGCGTCTGGACATGGAGGGTCTCGCTTAACTCCATGCCCCAGCCGTCAAGCCACATGCCAAGGATAATATGGACCACTGCATTTTCCGGCACCACGGTGGTTTCGCCCGGACGAAAACTCAGCGTATGCTCTCCCCAATCAGGGGCATAGGCAGCACCGATCGAATAGCCTATACGGCTGTTTTTTTGTAACCCGTAACGGTCCAGCACACGCTGCCAGGCGGCATGCACATCACCGGCAACAGCACCCGCATAAAGGCTGTCCATCACCGCCTGCATTCCCTCTTCAACTGCCTTGGCGGTATCGACAAGCCGTTGCGGCGGATGGCCCAGATGCAGCGTGCGCGCCAGACCAACATTATAACGCTTGTGGCAGCCGCCAAGCTCAAACGCAACGGTCTGACCATCTTCAAGCGGCGCGCCGGTCCACATCGGATGCGCGGTCGCTGCCGCCTCCCCCGCCAAAATCAGCGGATGCACCGCGGTCTGATCACCGGCAAATTCCGGGGTGCCACGAATTTGCGCGGCCACCACATCGGCCATCACATCACATTGCCGGACCCCAGGCCGCGCCGCCGCAAAGGCGGTCTTCATCGCTATTTCAGCAATGCGCGCTGCCCCTTTCATCACCGCAATTTCAGCCGGACTTTTGACCAAACGCTGCCAATTCACCAACAGATCAGCATCGATCCAGGTCGCGTTTGGCACGCCCGCTTGCAGACTATGTAACGCCCGCGGCGACAAATAATAAACATCGCTCTCATAGCCAAGCCGCGATGACCCGAAACCATGCGCGGTCAGCCAGTCAGCCAGAAAAGCCGCCGGGTGGGTGTCGGCGCGCTGCACGAGATGTTCGGGATAGGCGACAATCTGATGATCATCAAGCCAGCTTGTCAGCCGCGCCGCACCGGCATCCATTTCCCGCCCCATCCAAAACGGCCCCTTGTCGTGATCAACAAGCATCATTTGCGGCGTGTAGAACGACCACGCATCATAGCCCGTCAGCCAATTGATATTGGTCGGATCACCTATGACCAGCGCGTCGAGGCCCCGCGCCTGCATCTCGGCCCGGACCCGCGCCAGACGATGGTCATATTCGGCTTTGGCAAAAGCTGGTGGCATAACGTCCTCCCCCCGGTTACCGGTTGTTCATACCAAGGCGACACCCCGATGACGATGGCATGACTGGCGGCCCGGGTTCAAGCGGCAAATATACGCCGCAGACATCGCAAAAAAACCGCGTGATTTTTCCGTCAATCCGCGCCATGATCAGCGCCATGACCTATCTTTTGGATAATCTTGCCAGTGCCCTTGCCAGCGGTCAGATCACCGCGCGGCGCCTTGTCGAAGACTGCCTTGCCGCGATCGATGATCCCGCCGGCGAAGGGGCCCGTGCCTTTATTGCGGTCTATCATGACCGTATCCGCCATCAGGCCGACATGGTTGACCTGGCACGCCAAAAAGGGTGGGCGCTGCCCCGCTATGCCGGCATTCCCCTATCGATCAAGGACCTGTTTGACGAGGCTGGCATTACCACCCGCGCCGGATCAACGGTGCTGACCGACGCCCCGCCCGCCAGCGCTGACGCCACTGTTTTGGCGCGACTCAAAAACGCCGGTTTTCTGGTGATTGGCCGCACCAACATGACCGAATTTGCGTTTTCCGGCCTTGGGACCAACGCGCATTATGGTGACGCCCGAAGCCCGTTTGAGCGCGACCCGCACGACCCGCTTATCGGCCGGGTGGCTGGCGGGTCATCATCGGGAAGCGCGGTATCGATCAGTGACCAGATGGCCCCGGCCACGATCGGGTCCGACACGGGCGGGTCGACCCGGGCACCGGCGGCTTTTTGCGGCATTGTCGGGCTGAAGCCAACCACGACGCGCATGCCGGGCGCCGGGGTGTTTCCGTTATCAACCTCTTTTGATGCCGCCGGACCAATGGCCAATAGCGTATCCTGCTGCGCCATTCTTGACGATATCATGGCCGGCGGGCCAGGTGATGATGCACCGGCGATGCCGGTGAGCGGCCTCCGTCTTGCGATACCGCGCGGCTATTTGTTTGATGATCTCGACCCGCATGTCGCCAGCTGTTTTGCGGCCGCGATTGACCGGTTATCGGCGGCCGGCGCCCTGATCACCGATATAACCATTGCCGCGGTCGAGGCGCTAAAGCCAAGCAATAACACCAAAAGCATCGTTGCCGCCGAGGCCTATCAGGTTCACAAATCCCGCTTGGAAGCAGGGCAGGGTGCAGATTATGACCCGCTGATTGCGTTCCGGCTTGGCGGCGGCAAGGATATCCTGGCAAGCGACTATATCGAGATGCTGCACACCCGCCGTGCCGTTTGGGCCGCGGTTGAGGCGGCGGTGGACGGCTTTGATGCGCTGGTTTTACCAACCTCGCCAGCCATCCCGCCATCCCTGTCATCGCTTGTTGATATTGCCGCCAAAACCGAAATCAATGCCCGCTGCCTGCGCAATACAGCCCTGTCGAACTATCTTGACAGACCAACAATCACCATTCCTTGCCACCCCGAAGGCAGCGCACCGGCGGGGCTATCGTTGATCGCCGGCCAAGGGCAAGATCGCCGGCTATTGGCGATGGCGGCCGGGTCTGAGGCGGTTATCCGCGGCTAGGTTTTTCGCCGCCGACGGGCGCCAAGCACCAACATCGACGGTGTCGCCACCAAGGTCAATATGGTTGCGAAAGTCAGGCCGCCAGCAATCGTGCTGGATAATTGTGTCCACCATTGCGATGACGGCGCGCCGATCAGAATTTTGCGGTCAACCAGCAAAATGGTCATTTCAAACACCATCGGCAGCAACCCCAAAATGGTCGTCACCGCGGTCAGGATCACCGGCCGGAATCGGACCAAGCCAGCCCGAAACGCCGCGGCAACCGAATCATAGCCGCGGCGCCGATATTCATTATAGGTGTCAATCAGCACGATATTGTTGTTCACAACAATCCCTGCCAACGCAATCACCCCAAGGCCGCACATCACAATGCCAAATGGCCGGCCAGACACCCACAGCCCCAGACAGACACCGCCGGTCGATAGCACAATCGCCGACATGATGATAAGCGCCTGCCATCCCGAATTGAATTGAAGCATCAGCACAATCACCATCAGCAGCAACGAAATACCAAAGGCCTTGCCAAGGAAATTACGGGTTTCGACAATATCCTCGTCCTCGCCCCCAAACTGAACCGTTACCGCGCCAGCGACCGGCTTTTCTGCCAGCGAGACGCGCAACGCCTCGATCAGGTCGGCCGGCAGCAGGCCGGTATCAACGCTTGACTTGATATACATGTAGCGCTGACCGTCCTTGCGCTCGATATCGCCGCCTTTGCGTCGCGGCTCTAGGCTGGCAAACACCGACAACGGAACATAAGAGCCATCGGCGGTTGGCACCCGTAATTCCTTCAACCGGTCAAGGTTGCGTTGATCACCCAAAAACCGGATCACCACATCAAGCTCATCTTCGGCATCATCCGGCCGATAATCCGAAATCCGCATCCCGCGGGTCAGCATTTTGATCATCATGCCAAGGCCCGAAATCGACACGCCATGCCGGCTTGCCGCATCACGATCGGTCACCAGCGACCATTCGGTGCCGGGCAACGGACGGCTGTCGGTGACATCGACAAAGCCGCCAATGGCGCGCATCCGGTTGATGATATCTGTCGTGGCCGCACCAACCTCGTCAAGATTATTGCCAAGAATATCGATACGGATCGGCTGACTGGACCCCGGCCCTTGCTGCTGTTTTTGAATCGAAAATTCGGCCCCCGCCAGATTGGCGATGCGGGCGCGCATCTCGGCCATCAAAGTGACCGCCTTGTCGCGTTCGTTCCATTCGTCAAACACGGTTCGGATGGTACCAACCGCATCGCGCGGGGCCTGACTGCCATCCTTGCCGGACTTGAATGACTGGGCGTAAAAGGCGCGCACCCCCGGTTGTGGCAGGATGCTATCCTCGGCTTCTTTGACCAGCTGGTCACGTTCTTTGGCCGACAAATCGCCGCGCGCCAGCACCTGCACCTGGGCCTGATCAGGCTCGATATCCGGGAAAAAGGCCACACCATAGCCAGCCATGATATAGCCGGAATAAGACACGCCCATAAAGGCCAGCACCGCCGCCAGAACCACAATTGGCCGCCGCACGGCAAATTTCAATATATGCCGGTACAGCCGCGGGGCGGTGGCCGATATCGCGCCTTTATCGACCCGGCGTTTGCCAATCAACCCGCCAAGCACCGGAATGAACACCAGCGCCATCGCCAGTGAGGCGGTCAAGACCGCCATCACCGTCATCGGCAGATATTGCATGAACTGGCCAACGATACCCGGCCAAAACAGCAACGGCATGAACACCATCAAGGTGGTGATGGTCGATGAGATGATCGGCCATGCCATGCGTTGGGCACCATCCTTGTAGGCGTCACGCCGGTTAATGCCCATCGCGATGCGGCGATCGGCATATTCGGTGGTGACAATGACCCCGTCGACAAGCATGCCGGCAACCAGAATCAACGAGAACAACACGACGATATTCATCGTGATACCCAACGCGTTCAAGAAAATGATCCCGACAAAGAATGACCCGGGAATGGCCAACCCGACCAAGGTGGCATTTCGCAACCCAAGTGTCGCCAGAATGACAATCATCACGATAATGACCGCCGCCCCAACATTATTGCCAAGGTCGCTGAGCAAGTTGCGCACTTGCTTTGATTCATCAAACAAATAGGTAACCTTGGCATCGGGGCTGATCTGCGGTGTGGCCGCATCAATCACCGCCCGCGCGGCGCTGACCACATCGATAATATTCGCGCCAACCCTTTTGCGCACATCAAGCACAATGGCCTGTTCCCCATTGACCCGCGACCAGCCTTCGGCCTGTTGGAATGTGCGTCGTACGACAGCAACATCGCCAAAGCGGATACTGCGCCCATCGCGCGCCTTGATCGGCATATTCACAAGATCATCAACCGACTCAAGAACCCCGGGCACCTTGACAACAAGCCGCCCGCCCCCATCATCGATCGCACCAGCCGTCACCAGCTGGTTATTACTGCTAACAAGGCGGGTCACCGTTGCCGGATCAAGCCCATATGCCTCGATCGCCGCCGCATCGACCAGAATTTCAAGCACCTCTTTGCGGTCGCCGCCAATGTCGACTTTCAGGATACCAGGCACCGATTCAAGCCGGTCCTTGATGCGCCGCGCCGCCTGCACCATTTGGCGTTCAGGCACCGGGCCATACAACGCTGCGGTCAACACCGGAAACAGCGAAAAGCTGATTTCGACAACTTTCGGATCATCCGCATCGGCCGGCAATTCAGGCTTGGCATCATCGACCGCCTTGCGGACATCGGCGATCGCCTTGTCAATATCTTCGCCTGCCGCAAATTCAAGCGATACCGATCCATAGCCTTCGGCCGCAACCGAGGTCATTTTATCAAGACCTTCAACCGACCGGAGTTGCTTTTCCAATGGTTTGACCAAAAGCCGTTCGGCATCTTCCGGCGAAATGCCCTCATAGGACACCGATACATAGGCCACCGGAATATCAATATCCGGCTTGGCCTCCTTGGGGATGGTCAGATATGACGATATGCCGACCACAAATAATAGCACCAGCGAGACCAGCACAGCGCTGGTCCGGGAAAATGCCGCCTCGATGATCTGATTCATGATCCGCTCGCCAACCGGTAGCGTACCGGCGCGCCAGCCCCGACAAAGGCCTGACCAACGGTCAGCAGCACAGCGTTGTCCGGCAGGCCAGACACATAAACTTGTTCAGCCCCCGATCGCACGATATCGACCGGTACCACCACCACCTTGCCATCGACCGCAATTTTGGCGGTGAGACTGCCATCATCAGCCACCGACAAATGCGCCGGCGACATCGCAAAGGCGTCCAGCGTTCCGGCGGCGATACTGGCCTCAACGCTCATCCCGGCGCGTAAGGTGCCGTCAGGGTTGGGAAGGTCAATGGTCACGTCAAAAGTGCGGGTGGCCGGATTTGATTGGGCGGCGATTTTCGACACAACCCCAGAACGGGTGCCGGCCCCGGCAATCGTAACCGTTACCGCACTACCGGTTTTGATCTTGGCGATTTCGGTTTGCGGCACCGCCACCCGGATATTTAAGGTGGCCAGCCCCAAAATAGTGGCAACCGGCGTGTCGCGCCGTACCCGTTCACCGGTTTCAACATGCAATGTTTCAAGATAACCCGACACCGGCGCAACAATGACGCGGTCGGCAAGCTGGTCCTCAAGCTGGCGCAAGGTGACAACGGCATTGGCCAACGCCGCGGCGCGCTCGGCCTGTTCCAATGGCGCACTGAAATTTTCTTTGGCCAGCCGTTCGGTTACATCACGGCGCTTACGCGCCACCTCCAGATTGGCCTTAGCCGCCGCAATCTGTTCAACCAAGGTGCCTGTTTCCAGCCTGACAAGCGTGGCGCCAGCCTTTATCGGCCGCCCTTCAACCGCGTCAATCGCAATGATTTCGCCATCCGCTTTTGACGACAC
>CAZYKI010000010.1:22455-34527 GCA_964648035.1 uncultured Candidatus Puniceispirillum sp.
ACACACTCAAGGACTAGCTTTCGTAACAATATTGTAAAGTAACAGTCAAAATCCCGTAATCAACTTGTTTTACGTGTCATTAGCCTAAAGCTGTCTAGGGTACGTTGAGTGAACGATCAGTCACCGAATTTGTATGTTTATAGAAGCATCTGGATTTCAGATACGCATCTCGGTACACCAGGCGCCAAAGCCGATCAGTTGTTGAATTTTTTAAAAAATACGCGAAGTGAGTACTTATTCCTAGTTGGGGATATTGTCGACGGTTGGCAATTGAAAAAGCGATGGTACTGGCCACAAAGACATAATGATGTTCTCCAAAAGCTTCTTAGAAAAGCGCGGCACGGAACGAAAGTTATATTTATTCCCGGTAATCATGACGAAGCAGCCCGTCAGTATATTGGCATGACTTTTGGTGATATCAAAGTTAGGGCTGATTACATCCATACAACGGTAGATGGACTCAAGCTATGGATTGTCCATGGAGATCTCTTTGACCATGTGATCCAACATGCGCGCTGGCTTGCCTATGCCGGCGATCAAGCTTACAGCATTTTGTTGTGGCTAAATCATTGGCTAAACAAGGCTCGTATTGTTTTTAACTTACCGTATTGGTCTTTATCCCAATACCTGAAATTGAAAGTTAAATCTGCGGTATCATTCATCTCTGCTTTTGAACATGTGATGGTAACAGAAACGCGCCGTCGTGGTTGTGACGGTATCGTTTGCGGTCATATACACAAGCCCGAGTTACGCAACATTGACGGCATACTTTATGCGAACGATGGAGATTGGGTTGAGTCGCTCTCCGCCCTTGTCGAACATCACGATGGCAGGTTGGAACTGATTGAATGGCAAAAGTTGATGTGCACAACCGGATCACTACAACTTGGCTACATAGACCCTTTTAGCCAGTCAAAAGAGCCTATAAATCGCCCAAAAGCCGATCTCAAACAAGGTGCCTAAGCTTTGAAAATATTGATTGTGACCGACGCATGGTACCCTCAAATTAACGGTGTCGTTCGGACACTCACCAAAACCTACACCCATTTGAAAGAGATGGGTCATGAGGTAGAACTAATCACACCACAATCATTTCGAACTATACCTTGCCCAACTTACCCAGAAATCCGGCTTTCAGTGTTTCCAGGCCAGCGCGTTGCCAAAAAAATCAGACATTTTCAGCCAAACGCAATACACATCGCAACCGAAGGACCATTGGGGCTAGCTGCACGGCGTTACGCAATTCGGTCAGGGCTTCGATTTACCACAGCTTATCACACCCGTTTTCCGGAATACGTGCACTCGAGGACCCGATTGCCTCTCGCAATTACCTATTGTTTCCTCCGGTGGTTTCATGGAGCCGCGCACACAGTAATGGCGCCAACAAAAACAGTCATAAAAGATTTGGTAAAATGGCGCATTGGACAACCGGTTTTGTGGCCTCGCGGCGTGGACCTGACGATATTCAACCCTGACAACTGCGAGAGCGACAAGGGAACTGATGAAGCATATGCAACAAGCATTGCTCGGTTAGATACGGCAAAAAAGCCAATTTTCATCTATGTAGGTCGGGTGGCGGTTGAAAAAAATCTCAGTGCTTTTCTCGAACTCGAGCTGCCAGGCGAAAAGCATGTGGTTGGTGACGGACCAGCATTACAAGATCTGAAGAGACGCTTTCCTGAGGCTGTTTTCCACGGCGCCAAATCGATGGAGCAATTGCCAGCCTATTATAATCGCGCAGATGTCTTTGTTTTTCCCAGTCGAACCGATACTTTCGGGCTTGTCCTACTTGAAGCCATGGGTTGCGGCCTGCCTGTGGCGGCATTCCCGGTGACAGGCCCAATTGATGTAGTTGGTAATTCCGGGGCTGGGGCGCTCAACGAAGACTTGCGAGTGGCCTGTTTAGCCGCGCTCAACATAGACAGGGCCACTGTTCGACAACATGCTGAAACATTCTCTTGGCAATCAGCTACAACTATTTTTGAGTCACATCTCATCAACAGTAAAAGTGACATGCACGAATATCATTTTTCAGAGAACCCCTACAAAGATAACCAGGGTATAACACGCGCGATCGCTGCTACAAAACACTCATTAGCCGGTATGATTTGCGCGATTCGCGAGGAAAGTGCTTTCCGTCAGGAATTATTGTTAGCGGCTTTTCTTATACCACTGGCAGTATGGATACCTTCCAGCCTGAGTGAAAAGGCATTGATGTTATTGTCAACTGTTTTGGTTCTAGTTGTAGAGCTACTGAACAGTAGCGTCGAGGCCGCAATCGATCGCATTTCGTTTGACCAGCACGGTCTATCCAAGCGCGCCAAAGATTATGGGAGCGCTGCCGTCATGCTAGCTTTGCTCATTTGCGCAGGCATCCATAGTATTTTCCTATGGCGCTGGTTGCAAATTTAATAACTGAAGTTATGCGTCCCTTTGATAGGATAATGTAAAAACGATTTGAGGCAGAATGCATTTAGCCTTTGGTCTCAATGCGTTAAGCGCCACCATGTGCCTTTGACCAATCGCGCGGATTTCGCAAAAACGCCTCTACAGCATCAAGGGTCTTGACATCAAAACGGTTCGTTGCCCGACATTCGGCAAGCACATCCCACCATGTCGACAGATAATGCAGGCTGATACCGTCCTCGGCCAGACGCGCCGGCGTGTCGGTAAAAATATCATAATAGAAAATGACAAATGTATGCGCGACCTCGGCACCGGCGGTCCGCAACGCCTCGACAAAATTCAGCTTGCTGCCGCCATCGGTGGTCAAATCTTCAACCAGCAGAACTCGTTGGCCATCCTTGATATCACCCTCAATGCGCGCATCACGGCCAAAACCCTTGGGCTTTTTACGGACATATTGCATCGGCAGATGCGTCCGTTCGGCAAGCCACGCAGCAAACGGTATGCCAGCGGTTTCCCCACCGGCCAGCGCGTCAAGCGACTCATAGCCGATATCATTCATGATAACGGTGGCGCCATAATCCATCATTTTGGCGCGCATTCGGGGAAAGGAAATAATCTTGCGGCAATCGATATAGACCGGGCTCATCATCCCCGAGGTAAGTTTAAACGGTTCGTCAGCCCGAAACAGGACCGCGTCAATTTCCAACAACATACGGGCGACTGATCGCGCTATTGCCGCCTTGTCATAGACATGCTGAAATTCCTGCTCACTCATCGTCGGGTTCCCTGTTGTGTTTGGTCTTACATCACCATTTGGCCTCAACCATAGCGCATAATCCTAGCCGCTGTCATCCGCTAGCAGGGCCGGTCACCGGTATCCGTGCCTTAAGCCCGCGCCGCCTTCTTACGCTCATGCGGGCATAGATAGCGCTTGCGAAGACGCAGACTTTGCGGCGTCACCTCAAGCAATTCATCCTCATTGATATAGGCCATCATATCTTCCAACGACATCAGCCGTGGCGGCACCAACCGTACCGCCTCGTCAGATCCCGAGGCCCGCACGTTGGTCAACTGCTTGCCTTTCAAGACATTGATTTCAAGATCATTGTCACGGTTATGTTCGCCCACAATCATCCCCTGATAGACCGCTGTTTGTGGCGCAACAAACATCTGGCCCCGGTCCTGAAGGTTAAACAGCGCATAGGCAACCGCAACGCCCGAATCGGTCGAAATCAACGCCCCGTTGCGACGTCCTTCAATTGGGCCTTTATAGGGAGCGTAGGAATCAAACACCCGGTTCAAGACGCCGGTGCCTCGCGTTTGTGTCAAAAACCGGCTTTGATAGCCGATAAGACCGCGTGACGGTGCCCGAAACAGCAACCGCGTCTTGCCGGCACCAGCCGAACGCATATCCAACATTTCGCCTTTGCGGCGGTTCAGACTATCGACCACCGTGCTGGCAAATTCCTCGTCAACATCGATGGTTACCTCTTCCATCGGTTCTTCACGATTGCCACTATCCGATAGCCGATACAACACCCGCGGCCGCGATACGGTCATTTCAAAACCTTCACGCCGCATCGTTTCGATCAACACACCAAGCTGTAATTCGCCGCGCCCACCGATTTCAAACGCATCCTTGTTGTCGCTTTCGGCAAAGGTGATGGCAACATTGGTTTCCGCCTCGGCCAACAGCCGTTCGCGGATCACCGTGGATGTGACCTTTTTACCTTCACGGCCAGCAAGCGGTGAATCATTGACGGTGATCGTCACCGACATGGTTGGCGGGTCGATCGGGGTCGATACCAACGGGGTGGTCACCGCGGGCGCACAAATCGTGTCAGCAACCGAGGTCTTTGACAGGCCAGCAATACAGATAATATCGCCCGCCTGCACGCGGTCTACCGGTACCCGACTGGTGCCCTCAAAGGTAAATAATTTGGTCAGACGGCCAGTTTCGACAACCGCACCGTCCAGATCGATGGCCCGCACATTGTCATTGACCGACGCCGCGCCCTGGCCAACCCGGCCAACCAAGCAACGACCAAGATAGGGGTCGGAGTCAAGCAAGGTTGCCAGCATTGCAAAAGGCGCGTTCGGATTAACCTGTGGTGGCCTGACATGGGCCAGAATAACGTCAAGAAGCGGGTGCAGATTGTCACGCGGATCATCCAGATCACGAACACACCAGCCACTGCGTCCTGAGGCATAAAGGATCGGGAAATCGAGCTGTTCTTCAGTTGCGTCAAGCGCCACAAACAAATCGAACACCTCGTCAACAACCTCTTCCGGGCGGGCGTCACCACGATCGATTTTGTTGATCACAACAATCGGCCGCAACCCTTGGGCCAGCGCCTTGCCAAGAACAAATTTGGTTTGTGGCATCGGGCCTTCCGCTGCGTCGGTCAACAAAATGACCCCATCGGCCATGCATAGCACCCGTTCGACCTCGCCGCCAAAATCGGCATGGCCAGGCGTATCGATAATATTGATCCGCACATTCTTCCAGCTAACCGAGGTTGGCTTAGCCAGAATGGTGATACCGCGTTCCTTTTCAAGATCACCCGAATCCATCAGCCGTTCATCAACCTGCTGATTTTCACGAAACATGCCAGTCTGTTTCATGATCGAGTCGATCAATGTGGTCTTGCCATGGTCAACATGGGCAATAATCGCAATATTGCGTAGTTCTTGGGTCATTCGCATGTCTCTTGGTTTGCCGCTGTGGGTCCGCGCCGCATTCCTAGTCCGATTGACGTTGCTTTGCAAAGAAATAGTGTGTGATCAGACTATATTTGTCGGGGTTGTCGCACGCGGCTAGTTAGTCTTGTCGCTGGCAACGGCAAACATCCAGCTGGCAAACCATACCGCGGGCGGCACTGCCAGCATCTGGGCAAGAATAAAAAGCGGCGTATCGCCAGCATGAATCCCGGAAAATGTGTCGGTAAAGGTGCGAGCGATGGTCACCGCTGGATTGGCAAAGCTGGTCGAGGCGGTAAACCAATAGGCCGCGGTGATATAGAGCCCGACAAGCCACGGCACCGCCTCGGCGCGATGACGCAGCCCACCAAAAATCACTAACAGTAACCCAGCAGTCGCTACAAATTCAGATCCGTATTGCGCGATGCCGGGGCGTATATGCGCCGACAGCTGCACAAGATCCAGCGCAAACATTGCATGGGCCAGAATCGTGCCCGCCATCCCACCGGCAATCTGGCTGGCGATATAGCCAAGAGCGGCGCCGGCCGGGATCGCGCCGCGCAGCAAAAACGCTGTCGTCACCGCCGGGTTGAAATGCGCCCCTGATAGTGGCCCCAATATGGTAATCAAGACCACCAGAATAGCCCCGGTCGCAATGGTGTTGCCAAGGAGGGCCACCGCTACATTTCCGCCAGCCAATGTCTCGGCCATAATGCCTGACCCAACCACGGTTGCAACAAGCAGCATGGTTCCAAGCCATTCAGCTGCAAGGCGTTTTCCAAATCCGATTTGTGCCATTACATGTTTGCCTCTGCCAGCGCCATGTCAGTGCCAATTTGCCGGGCAATTTTGGCCAGATTTTCGCGCTCCGGCCGGGCTGCGACCAACGCCTCAATCCGCCGTGTCATCTGCCCAAATGTTATCGCAAATGCCGCGGCAATATTATCATAGTCACCATCCACAGCAGCCGGATCAGCCACTCCCCAATGCGCGTTATGTGGATTACCAGGCCAGATTGGGCAGGCTTCACCAGCCGCATTATCACATACGGTGATAATCAAATCCATCGGTTGGGCATTGGGCCCAGCAAATCGGTCCCAGCTTTTAGATTCGGCAAAACTGGTATCGATATTATGGGCACGCAAGATATGAATCGCATGCGGGTTTGGCTGACCAGTGGGGCTTGAACCGGCCGAATAGGCGATAAAGCCGGCAGCGGCATGCTGGCGTAAAATGCCTTCAGCAATCAGTGAGCGCGCCGAATTACCGGTGCATAAAATCAAAACATGCAAAGCTGGCCGTGTCATGACTGTCTTTTAACAAGGATAAGTTTATAGTGAAAGGCATCTGACTATACCCTGATATAACTAGCGGCATTTTATGTCAAAAATGTTAAAAAAGGCTGACCTTCCTCAAAAAATCTGCGCCAGTTGCGGTCGACCTTTTAGCTGGCGCAAAAAATGGGCCCGTGATTGGGCGCAGGTGCGCTATTGCTCGAAACGCTGTCAGGGCACCAAACTGCGCGACCACGGGCCTGCCTAGCGGTTATCAGCCTTGTTGCGATTTTCGGATTTCGGTCTCTAGCCGGTCACGAAAATGCGATCTGTCGCTCCGCGAAAACGCCGCATGACGCTGCGATCCTGCCTGCATCAGAGGGTCGGCGGCGCGCAAATCAGTCATCAGATCACGCGTTGCCAGCCGCACACCAATATTGGCTGCGGTCAGGGTTTCACCATCGGGGCGCAATACCACCGCACCGCGGGCGATCACCCGGGCCGCCAGCGGAATATCCGCGGTCACCACAATATCGCCGGCACCGGCATGCGCGGCAATATAATGATCAGCCATGTCCGGCCCTTCGGGGACGATCACCAGCTTCACAAGAGGATTAGCCGACGGACGGATCCCCCCATTGGTGACAAGCCGCATCTCCCAACCATGACGGCTGGCAATCTCTTCGGCCTCGGCTTTGACAGGGCAGGCATCGGCATCAATGAAAAGACAGCCGGTCATGCTGTTGCTTTACCACGCGTGGCAACCGCCTCTTCAATGGCGGCCGCGTCAATCACCTCGGCGATCATCCCGTTTTTCAGATTTTCCCCAATCGGCGCCGCATCGATAAAAATGCCAAATTCATCGCTGCCATAAAGATGGGCCGGCACCCACGCAAACAATGGCTTGTGTTTTTTGGGGGCCATACGTGCCACCTCGTCGGCGAGTGATTCGGCCTCGTCGAAATGCGTTGTCACCGCCACCGCAACAAAGAATTTCTGCTTGCCAGCACCGGCGACATCAATCTCCAGCGGCATCGTGACCACCACATCAGCGGTGTTGTGGCGCGCCATATAGCGGGCCAGCTTGCCCTGATACTCGGCGCGGATTACGCCAAGGGGTACGAAATGTGCCGGCCCTGATGGTGGCGCTGCATCGTTGTTCGGTTTGGTCTTCATTGCCATTTCTGAAACCGCTTTCTATCACATATCATTTATCGTCATCTCAACAGATATGAGTTCCTTGATATATGATTTTAGCGGATCGGTGCAGTCCGTTTTTGCGACACACGCACGCAGGCTTAACTGACTTAGCCACCAGATCAGCCTGCCAAGATAATCAAGAGCTAGTTCGGCTTTTTGTTCAATACAGTCAAAAAAACTGCACACAGAAAAAACATCACTTAACGGTAATAGAGCCATTACAAATTTTTAATATAGGATGAATACGATCTGCTCCAGAGGGTCACTGAAAAGGTGCTTTTGGCCACTCCCTACACCTGGTTCAAACCCTCACGAATCTTCCGTCAATCTGGGCAGATTAGAGCCTTTTGATGGCAAAGGCATGAAGATGTCTTCTGCTATGACGGCGAATTCAAGGCTCATTGGCTCGACATAGGTAGCTCCGTTAATTGAAACTGATCGCACTATGTTTTTTGCCGCGAGCAAACTTGCTTCCTCAGCCGTTACACCAGAGCAACTACAAATTAGATCTAGAGGTACGAGTTGTGCCATCACTGTCTCCTGTGTCCTTCGGATGAATTTACATGAATCTTGAAAAGTGTTTCACTTATGTGAAACGCTATTCATTACCAATTATCATCATGATTTTGTTGTGTTATTTTGATTCCGATCATGAGCCTACAAAGACCTTGGCAGGCCGAATCGTTCGTAATTTACCGATACACATAACCCGTTAATGTCAAAAAACCTTAATATTAAGGTGGCAACCTCCTAACGATAGGATGTGGCTCGACGGAGACGCCGATGTTTCAAAAGCAGCGCTGCCCCCAAACCACACAGCCAAACAGCGCGCGGCGGTGGCACCACCGCCGAAAAGGAATGAAAAAACATCGAAAAGCATCAAAGGAACGGCGCGCAATATCTAATGAAATTCAACATTTTTTATCACAAGCCGCCGCACCGGAATCGCGTTGTTTTGATGAACATAGGGACTGCCTTGAAGAGATAAACATTGCCGTCCCTAAAAAACGTAACGGCAGCGCAAAAGAGTTAAGAAAAAGACATCCAAAGAGGAAAACGAGAAAGGTACCGATAGGGCATTCTGGATGGACCACCATCCATGAGCCTTCGACATCACTCTATTCTTGATAGAAACCCGCCTATCCAAAATAGACGCGATTCCCTTTAGTGATTAAAAAACCTGCCTTTTGCAGTTCATTCTGCGAACCGCACCCAGCGGATGATCACAGGGCATCTCATTACATTCATGAAAACCAGAATAGAATTTCAGACTTGTCGTCATACAATCTATGACATAGATCGCCACCATCCATTTTGTGTTGAAGGCATTATTTTGGGCCAACGCGTCGGGTCATTTCGTTAGCATCAGCTATGGCTAATCATTGCAACACCGAAGGTACACATTCCCGACAGAACTATTAAACCTCAAAGGACCTTTTCACCGGACTGCATTTGGCAAGAAAATTTCCAAACATCTATGCTATGCCCAAACAAGAAAGATGCTTCAGGCAACGGATTTTTTAATTTCTTTAATATTCCCTGCGATCAAACTAAATTTTTTGCCCGATCGGCGCTTTATCAGCTTGTCTAAACTTTCCGATTTGGTGAGACTAAGAAGGATTTTTTTGGTACCGGCACTCGTCTTACGCAAAACAGCGTCTTCAATCGACAAAAACAATCGCTTTCGCAAGCCAGACTCAGGCCACACTTTACTCACACTTTTAATCTCTACAAAAAAATATAAGACATCATCGATTTGGTGATCTTTGGAAGTAAATAGCATGGGCCTTAGTTTGCGGCGGATTTTCCCCTTAACACCAGCCTCTTCAAACAACTCCCGCAACGACGCACTTGTTAATTTTTCGCCTGGCCGCACGATACCCTTTGGCAATGTAAGGGCGTTCTTGTGACGACGACTCGTGACAAAACACAATAGCAGCCCCATTGGACCACAGCAGTAGGCGATAGCTCCAACTTTCATATTGATACCTTGCCAAAAACATGCAATATGTACACATAAAATATGCACATATTACATTTTTTTTGATTTATAATGAACCTGAAAGAATTCAAAAAGTGGCGCAAGGCTAACGGACTCAGCCAGACAAACGCTGCAAGTAAACTTGGCTTGAAATTGCGCACAATCCAATATTATGAAAAAGGGTTTCGCAAAGGCAAGCCAGTGCCAATTCCAAAGGCCATATCATTGGCATGCTTTGCCATTTCCTGTGGCATTGAAGATGTTGATTTTGTTGAACCTAAAGGCCGCCCGATAGTTACAAAGCTACCCTCATTTTCACTGTCATCAATCACTGAAAAAAACCATTGATCTTTCTTCTTGATAGCGGATCGTCAGCTGACCGAGGCAATGCTTTCAAACAAAAGTATATTATTAGTACATTTTTGGAACATAAAATGAGTCTGGCAAGGTACGTCGTTCATAGTCTGGGTTGAAAACGCGCTCAGGCAGGGTGATTTTAGCATGCGGCACTTCATGATATGGGATTTGACTCAGAATATGCGCCATGCAGTTCAACCGTTCACGCCGCTTGTCATTACCCTCGACAATATACCAGGGCGCTTCAGTGATTGATGTCCGGTCAAACATTTCCTCTTTTGCTTTGGTATATTTTTCCCAGCGAACACGGCTTTGCAAATCCATCTCTGATAGTTTCCACTGCTTCATCGGGTCATGGATTCGCATCTTGAACCGGAATTGCTGTTCTTCATCCGAGATCGAGAACCAATATTTCAACAGTCTAATGCCCGAACGGACGAGCATTTTTTCAAATTCGGTGACATCTTGAAAAAATTGCTCAACCTGTGTTTTAGTCGCAAAGCCCATAACCCGTTCCACCCCAGCCCGATTGTACCACGACCGGTCAAACAAAACGATCTCACCACCAGCCGGCAAATGCGGGACATAGCGCTGGAAATACCATTGTGACATTTCACGTTCTGTTGGTTTAGGGAGAGCAACGACCCTCGCCACCCGCGGGTCCATTCTTTGCGTGATACGCTTAATGACACCGCCTTTGCCAGCACTATCGCGTCCCTCACAAATAACCAGAATTTTAGCGTTAGTGGCTATCACCCAGTCCTGCAGTTTGATCATCTCGGCTTGAAGTTCAAGGAGGTGACTGTAGTAGACTTTGTTACCGAGAGTTGTGATACGCCGCGCCTCATATTCTTTGCGCAACGCTTCTGGAATGGCGAGGTCGCCTGCTTCTAGATCCAATGCCTCATCAAGCAAATCCTCGACGAGTGCATCAATTGCCGTCTGGTTTCCGCGATCGTCTTTCTGTCTGCCCACTTTTTGATACTCCGAGAGCGGTCACCCGCATTGTAGCGCGTAACCACTACCACGAACGGTCCTGATCATATCACGGCCAGGTCGCACGCAGGCTAGCGCTTTGCGAAGCCGGCTTAGATGCACATCTACGGTACGCTCTTCAACATATACGCCGTGACCCCACACAAGGTCCAGCAATTGCGAGCGTGAAAAAACCTGGCCAGGCCGCTCAATCAGGATAGACAATAGTTTGTATTCTTTCGGGCCCAAATCAACGCGCGTGTTGCAGCAAAACACCTCCATCTTACTCGGATAAACGGTGATATCGCCGGCTTCAATGATCTCGGCCATAATTGATGGTCGGCAACGTCGCAGCAATGCTTTGACGCGCGCCACCAATTCTTTTGGAGAAAAGGGTTTTGTCAGGTAATCATCGGCACCAGTATCAAGCCCAAGCGTGCGGTCACTCTCCTCGCCACGCGCACTGAGCATAATCACTGGTAGGCCACGCGTTTCGGAGCGTTCGCGTAACTTTCGGCAAAGATCAATACCAGAATAGATGGGCATCATCCAATCCAATATTACAAGGTCAGGGCTAAGATCTTCAATTTTTTCTAAAGCTTCTTTGCCATCACTAGCACGGTGAACAGCAAACCCTTCCAGCGATAAATTATAGGCTAGCAGTTCAAGTTGGTTTGGTTCATCGTCAGCGATCAGAATAGTAGCACCCATATTTGCCGCCCTTTTTTTGCTAAGCTTTGTGGATTGTTATTTCCCGGTCGGCTTTTGGCCGCTCATCATCAAGCATCACGCCTTCAACCAGAAAATAAATCTGTTCAGCAATCGCCGTCGCGTAATCACCAACACGTTCAATATTCTTGGCAATAAACAGTAAATGGCTTCCGGTTGGCACCATATCCGTATTGCGCGACATTGACGCCAGCACCTCTTGATTGAAGGTGCCGTAAAGATGGTCAACCTCGACATCCCGGCTCCAAATCTTGACAGCTTTTTGCGAGTCCGGCGTGTCGATTAGGACCAACGCATCCAACACCAGACTATTTACCAATTCAGCCATCCGGCCAATATTGACCCCGGGGATACGTTCATTGCCCATCTCGCTGATGCGAATGGTGCGCGCCGCGATATTTTTGGCAAAATCGCCAATCCGTTCCAACGATGTTGCCAGCTTCAACG
>CAZYKI010000011.1:0-11292 GCA_964648035.1 uncultured Candidatus Puniceispirillum sp.
CTGCCCGATCATCTTGATCAATAATCGGTGTCGGGCAGTTCTTCCATCCGTTTGGCAATATAGGCCCTAAGGGCGTCATCAATCGCCGGGTCGATAGCCGGTGCCTCATAGGCGGCCAGCAGATCGGCGGCGCGCTTGCGGGCGCGTTCGGCGCTTGCCACCTCGCCTTCGGATGACCATTGCTCAAAGGTATTATTGTCCGCCATCGACGACCGCCAAAACGCATTCTGGAAATTGGCCTGCGTGTGGCTGGACCCCAGAAAATGCTGGCCAGGGCCGGTTTCGCGCAACGCATCAAGCGCCTGCCCATTCTCGGATAAATCAATCCCATTGACCAGATTAGGCACCATCGTCAGCTGATCGGCATCAAGCACCAGCTTGGCAAAATCGGCGACCAGCCCGCCTTCCATCCAACCGGCCGCATGCAGCACAAAATTGGTGCCCGCCATCACGGTTGGCATCAAAGTATGCGCTGATTCATACGCCGCTTGGGCATCGGCGGTTTTGGACCCGGTCAGCGACCCGCCGGACCGAAATGGCACATTCAGACGGCGCGCCAGCTTTGCACAACCATACAAGACTTTGGCCGGCTCGGGCGTGCCAAATGTCGGCGCACCGGTTTGCATCGACATCGAGCTGGCAAAACTGCCAAAGATCACCGGCGCACCGGGGTTGACCGCCTGCGCAAAGGCAATACCACTCATCGCTTCGGCCAGTGTTTGCGCCAAGGTACCGGCCACCGACACCGGCGACATCGCCCCGGCCAGAATAAATGGCGAAATCACCACCGCTTGCTTGTGACGGGCATAGACTTTCAGCGCCCCCAACATGGTATCATCCCATGTCATCGGTGAATTGGCATTGATCAGGCTGCTGATCACGGTGTTTTCGGCAACAAAATCGGCACCAAACAGAATTTTGGACAGTTCAATTGTATCGTGGGCGCGGCTTGGCGCCGTGACCGAGCCCATATAGGGCTTGTCGGAATAACGCTGATGCGCATAGACCATTTCGAGATGCCGTTTGGTTACCGGCAGATCAACCGGCTCGCATACAGTGCCGCCAGAATGATGAAGCCCTGGCAACATATAGGTCAGCTTTACCAGATTCTGAAAATCGGCCATCGTCGCATAGCGGCGTTCATTATTGAGGTCACGAACAAATGGCGGCCCATAGACCGGGGCAAACACCATTTTGTTGCCCCCTATTTCGACCGAACGCGCCGGGTTGCGTGCGTGTTGGATATAGCTCGACGGGGCTGTCGAACATAGCTGGCGGGCAAGCCCACGCGGAAAACGCACCCGCTCACCGCGGATATCGCACCCAACATTTCGCAAAATATCGAGCGCTTCAGGATCATCGCGAAAATCGATACCGATTTCCTCAAGAATAATCTCGGCATTATTCTCGATGATTTCAGCGCCCTCATCACTCAATATATCAACCGGTGCTATGGCGACATTGATATAAGGGGCCGCGACCGCGCCACCGGCGGCGCGGGCCGTGCGGCGACCGTCGCGCCCACCGCCGCGGCGACTTTTCTTGACTGATGGTTCAGTTTCAGACATGGCCAAGTCCTTTCTCGACAGCGTGGGGTGCGTTACGCGCGAAGCTTTTCATTATCAGGATCATAGGGTGACTCGGCGATCACCGTTGCCGGCAGCCGCTGGTCCAGAATATCAATCATCAGCTTGGTGCCCGGGGTGGCAAGGTCCGGCCGCACCATCGCCAGTGCCAATGATTGGCCAAGCCGGAACCCATAGCCACCGCCGGTCGCCCGGCCGATAACCGCACCGTCAGGTGTCATGATCGGGTTGCCACCAATCGCATCGGCGTCGGTGGTCTCATCCACCACCAGAGTGACCATCGCATTGGCAAAGCCGCGTTCCTGCCATTGCGCCAGCTGGTCGCGACCTTTGAAATCACCTTTGTTCAGATGCACAAAGCGCTGCAGCCCGCTTTCAAGCGCCGCATATTCGATCGATAATTCGGTACCAACCAGCCTGTAGGATTTTTCAAGCCGCATCGAATCCATTGCCCGGATGCCAAACGGTTTCAGCCCAAATTCAGCACCAGCCGCCATCAACGCATCGAAAATATGATTTTGATATTCGATCGGATGATGCAGTTCCCAGCCTAATTCGCCGACAAAATTCATCCGCATCGCCATTGCCGGTGCGAGGCCGACATCAATCTGGCGTCCCGACAACCATGGAAAGGCGGCATTGGACAGGTCGGTCCGTGTCAGCTTTTGCAGAATATCGCGCGATTTCGGCCCGGCCAGCACCAGCACCCCAATCGAATTGGTCAGATCGTCAAACCGGACCGACCCGTCTTCAGGCATATGTTTTTTGACCCAATCATGATCAAGACGCTGCGACGCACCAGCCGAGACCAGATAGAAACTGTCGGCGGCTTCGCGTTGGATGGTAAATTCTGAATGCACCCCGCCACGATCGGTCAGCGCATGGCACAAGGCGACCCGTCCAACGGTCTTGGGCAACCGGTTGGCCACCAGATAGTCGAGAAACGCTGCCGCCCCCGGGCCGGAGATCCGCGCCTTGGCAAAGGCGGACATATCAAGCAAACCGGCATTTTCGGCAACGTTGCGTACTTCGTTGCCAACATGTTCAAAATAATTTGATCGGCGGAACGACCAATGATCCTGTTGCGGCACCCCTTCCGGCGCAAACCAATTGGCCCGTTCCCAGCCGAATTTCTGACCAAACACCGCGCCAAGCGCCTTTAGCCGGTCATAGCATGGCGCGGTTCGCAATGGCCGGGCGGCCTCGCGTTCTTCATCCGGGTAATGCACGGTAAAGACATTGGCATAGGCTTCTTCGTTTTTGACCTTTAGATAGGCCGCACCGGCATAGCTGCCGTACCGCCGCGGATCTACCCCCAGCATATCGATGGTTGGTTCCCCTTCGACAATCCATTCAGCCAGTTGCCACCCAGCCCCACCCGCGGCGGTGATGCCAAAGCTATGGCCTTCACTAAGCCAGAAATTCGGCAAATCCCATGCCGGCCCGACAATCGGATTCCCATCCGGGGTATAGGCAATTGCCCCGTTATAGACTTTCTTGACACCACTTTCGCCAAAAGCGGGAACCCGGTGAATCGCCGATTCAATATGCGGCTCCAACCGTTCCAGATCTTCTTGAAACAATTCATATTCCGAATCATCAGACGGCCCATCGACATAACAGGCCGGCGCCCCCACCTCATAGGGGCCAAGGATCAGGCCACCCGCCTCTTCGCGCATGTACCAGCGTCCATCCGAATCACGCAAGACCCCCATCTCTGGCTTGCCGTCGCGGTGCCGCGCCTGAATATCAGGATGCGCCTCGGTCACAATATATTGGTGTTCGACCGGAATTACCGGCACATCAAGCCCGACCATTTGCCCTGTCTTGCGCGCAAAATTGCCGGTCGCACTGATCACATGTTCACATGTGATCTCGCCCTTGTCGGTGGTGATTTTCCACTCGCCTGATGCGGTGCGGGCGATCGCCGTAACAACGGTGTTGCGATAGATTGTTGCGCCGCGATCACGGGCGCCCCGCGCCAGCGCCTGCGTCAAATCAGCTGGCTGGATATAGCCATCTTCCGGGTGCCGGATGGCGCCGATCAGCCCATCGATATTGCACATTGGCCAATAATCAAGAACCTGTTCTGGGGTCAGCATATCCACCTGAACCCCGATCGTGCTGGCGACACCGGCATATTGGCGGAATTCATCCATCCGGTCGGGTGTTGTTGCCAGCCGGATATTGGACACGTTACGAAAGCCGACATCCATGCCGGTTTCCTGTTGCAGTTCTTGGTAGAACTTGACTGAATATTTGTGGATTTGGCCAACCGAATAAGACATGTTGAACAACGGCAACAAACCGGCCGCATGCCATGTAGACCCCGATGTCAGCTCTTTACGTTCGATCAGAACCACATCATCCCAGCCTTTTTTGGCAAGGTGATACAGCGCACTGACACCCACAACACCGCCGCCAATCACTACCGCCCGCGCATGCGATTTCATTTTCCTGTCTCCCGGTTCTGCCATTCATGCGGTCACCCGGTAGCGCCTACCGAGTTCGCCTCCTAATTTAGGCAAAGCTGTCAGGAAAAGCGTCTAACAAACGACCCGATTTTGCCAAATTCGGCGCATATGCGTGCAAAGCCAGCATATCGCCATAGCACGCATTGATCGCACAACAGACAGGCGGCGGTTGATCTGTGCGGCAGGGCTTTAGGGATTCAGTCTTTGAATGTCCCACCCACCAGCGGCCTGCCGCAAAAAGCGGAACCGGTCATGGAGCCTGAATTCGCCATCTTGCCAGAATTCAATTTCGTCAGGTGCCAGACAAAAGCCCCCCCAATGTGGAGGACGTTGCACCGCATCAGGAAACTGCTGTTCGACCCGCGCCACTTCAGCCAATAGCGCGTCACGGCTGGCCAGCGGCCTCGATTGGGCGGACGCCCATGCCCCAATCTGATTACCCCGGCCACGGCTGTAAAAATATTCATCTGAGTCGGCATCGCTGGCTTGGCTGACCGACCCGACAACGCGAATCTGTCGCCGCAGACTTTTCCAGTGCAGGCAAAAGGCCGCCTTGCCGGTGGCCAGCAATTCATCGGCCTTACGGCTTTCATAGTTGGTAAAAAACAAAAACCCTGCCGCCGACCAGCGACGGAGCAGCACCATCCGCACCGACGGCATGCCATCGGCATTGACCGACGCCAGCGCAATCGCATCAGGGTCATTGATTTCGGTTTTCACCGCTTCATCATACCATGTCTGAAACAGGGCAAAAGGATCGGTTCCGGCAGCAATTTCCATTCGGTATCTCCTTGCTCATCACACTATCACCCCGCCCTTCCTATCTAGGCATTTCACCACGGTGACGCAAGATGCGAGATGCCTGTCATCACAGGTCCGGATGATCTTTGGCCAGATCACGGGCGGGCCTTGTCATTCATCGCTAAACCACCACATAATGGCCATAATGTCGCGCTATGTTATAATTGTAACCGTAGGCGCCTTAAAAAACGCTTTCGCTTGAAAAACGCTTTCACAGCCAGATCCGAGGTGAAACATGATCCGCTTGACACATAAACTGACCAAACAGACCGGCAAGATGGCTGTTGCCACCTTATTGTTGTCCGGCCTGATCACATCAGCCCAGGCTGACACGCGTGTTGACACGGTTGTTGGCACAGTCGTTGACACCATCACCCTGACATCGACCTATGTCCGGAAAACGCCGACCGACCAACGCAGTTGCCGCACCGAGGATGTGCCGGTATATGCCGAACAAAAGGGCGGATCGGAACTTGGATCGATGATTATCGGGGGACTGATTGGCTCGGCGATCGGCAATAAAATGTCCGATAATGACGGTGCGGGTGCCGCCGGCACGGTGGCGGGTGCCCTGATTGGCCGTGAACATGCCAAAAACAACCCTGACAACAGCCGTATCGTCGGCTACCGGCAGCAAGAGGTGTGTTCGACAACCACCGTCATCCGCGAAGAACGGGTCAACGAGGTGACCGGCTATCGCAACCATATCGAGGTTGATGGTCAGGTGATCAAAATCCAGACCCGTAACCCGTTGATGGTGGGGGCACGCGTCGAGGTACAGCGTAGCACGACCTATTCGTTGCGTTAGAACAGCAGACGATCACCACATTTTGATCACATCATGTTGATGCCGTGTTTTGCACGGCATCACTTGTATGTTTGCGCCCTGTTGGAGTAAACTTCACGCAGCGCGACACAGCGCCGCCGTTAAAACCATTTTTAAAGACATAAAAGGCAGGTTCACATGTCAAACCCAGCTGCTTCAACAGGTGTCATGGCAGGCAAAAAAGGCCTTATCATGGGCGTTGCCAATGACCGGTCCATCGCTTGGGGCATCGCATCCAAACTGGCGGACCAAGGGGCTGATCTGGCCTTTACCTATCAGGGTGAGGCTCTGCAAAAGCGGGTTGAGCCGCTGGCGGCATCGGTTGGCAGCCATCTTGTCATGCCATGTGACGTGACCGATGAGGGCAGTATGGACGCGGTGTTTGCCACCTTGGAAAAGACATGGGGCAAAATCGATTTTGTGCTTCACGCCATTGCCTATTCCGACAAGGAAGAACTGAAAGGCGGCTATGTTGACACATCACGCGACAATTTTGCCAAAACCATGGATATTTCGGTCTATTCCTTTACCGCCGTGGCCCGCCGCGCCGCCGCTATTATGAATGATGGCGGATCACTGCTGACCTTGACCTATTATGGCGCTGAACGGGTGATGCCGCATTATAATGTGATGGGGGTCGCCAAGGCGGCGCTTGAAGCCTCAATCCGGTATCTGGCGGTTGACCTTGGCGGGCGCAATATTCGGGTCAATGGCCTGTCAGCTGGCCCAATGAAGACGCTGGCCGCATCGGGAATCGGGGATTTTCGCTATATTCTAAAATGGAACCAATATAATTCGCCGCTAAAGCGCAATGTGACCCTTGCCGATGTTGGTGGGGCGGGCCTCTATTTATTGTCTGATCTATCATCAGGCGTGACCGGTGAAACCCATCATGTCGATTGTGGCTATCATGTTGTCGGCATGAAGGCGGTCGACGCGCCTGATATTTCTGTTGTCTGACATGGCCGATAACACATTTGGCAAATTATTCAACTTCACCAGCTTTGGGGAAAGCCACGGGCCGGGAATAGGGTGTGTGGTTGATGGTGTGCCGCCAAACCTGCCTTTGACCGCGGCATTGATCCAGCCCTATCTGGATCGTCGGCGTCCCGGCACCAGCAAATTTGTCACCCAGCGGCGCGAGGATGACGAGGTCGAAATTTTATCCGGCGTGTTTGACGGCAAAACTACCGGTACACCGGTTGGTTTGCTGATCCGCAACAAAGACCAGCGATCAAAAGATTATGGCGAGATCGCCCGCCAATTTCGCCCCGGCCATGCCGATTTTACCTATCACATCAAATATGGGCATCGCGACTATCGTGGCGGTGGCCGGTCATCAGCGCGCGAAACCGCCGTCAGGGTAGCCGCCGGAGCCATCGCCGATATGACGCTGCAACGCGTGCTTGGTGCCGACTACCGTGTGCGGGGCGCTGTTGTGCAGATTGGCCCGCACCCGATTGACCGCAACCGGTTTGACTGGGACGAGGTGCCAAATAACCCCTTTTTCTGCCCCGATGCGGTTATGGCCAAACAGTGGGAAACCTATCTTGACGAAGTCCGCAAGGCCGGATCATCTGCCGGTGCGATTATCGAGGTGGTGGCCGATGGTGTGCCAGCCGGACTGGGCCAGCCAATCTATGGCAAGCTTGATAGTGAGTTGGCCGCCGCAATGATGAGCATCAATGCCGCCAAAGGCGTTGAAATTGGCGGCGGTTTTGCGTTAGCGGCCAAGGATGGCGCCATTGCCAGTGACGAGATGCGGGCCGGCAACAGCCTTGACCGACCCCAATTTTTGAGCAACGAGGCCGGCGGCGTACTTGGCGGCATTTCGTCCGGCCAACCGGTCGTTGTACGCATTGCGATCAAACCGACATCATCGATCCTGACGCCACGCAAATCGATCGATGTTGATGGTCAAAATGTCGATGTCGTGACCAAAGGGCGGCATGACCCATGTGTTGGTATCCGCGGCGTCCCGGTTGCCGAGGCGATGATGTCGCTAGTATTGGTCGATTTGTTGATGCGGCATCGCGCCCAATGCGGGTTTCAGCTGGACTGATCAGCCCCCGCCTTTTGCCCAATAAGCAAAAATTCCCGATTGCCATCCGGCCCGTCAATCGGTGATGGTATGGTGCCGATATGCTGCCATCCCATCATGCCGACAAGCCAGGTTTCGATATCGGCCACAACGTCGCGATGAAGCGCGGCATCACGCACCACCCCGCCTTTGCCAACCCGCCCCTTGCCAACCTCGAATTGCGGTTTAATCAATGCCACCAAAAACGCCGCCGGCGCCGCCAAGCCAAGCGCCGCGGGCAATAGTTTTTTCAGCGATATAAATGATGCGTCACAGACAAGTACCGCCGGTGCGGCCGGCAGCATCGACGCATCGAGATAGCGTGCATTAACCCCGTCCATAACAGTCACCCGCGGGTCAGCCGCAAGCCGCGGATGCAATTGTCCGCTACCCACATCAACCGCGATCACATGCGCCGCCCGATGCGCCAGCAACACATCGGTAAAACCGCCGGTGCTGGCCCCAATATCAAGCGCCAGCTTGCCAGCGATATCAACCACCGGAAAGGCATCAAGTCCACCCGCCAGTTTCAGCCCCGCCCGACTAACCCACGGATTAACCATACCGGTGATTTCTATGTCACTATCAAGGGCAAGCATCTTGGCCGGCTTTTTGACAAGCATACCATCGGCGATGACTTTACCGGCGGCAATCAGATCACGCGCCCGATCACGCGATGATACCAGACCGCGCGCCAACAGCAGGGCATCGGCCCGAACCGGGCCGCTGGCACCATCGGCTAGCCTGTCATCACGGTGGTGCGATCTGGTTTTGGTCACGCTCTTTATTCCAAGGGAAGGGCGGCACCGGCCCGGTGCCAATCAGGCGGGGCGCACCGTGGAGTGGGTTTGCTGGCCTTTGCCCGGTTGCACAAGCCGCATTGCTGCCTGTTGGATACCGGCCGCATCCAGCCCGGCCAGCGCCAATTGCCCCGACTGGCTGTCATGATCGATAAACCGGTCAGGCAGCGTCAAAGCGCGCACCGCAATGCGCCCATCAAGGCGCCCCGCATTTGCCATCCATGCCAGCGCATGCGCCGCAAAACCGCCAGGCGCGCCCTCTTCCACAATCAACAAGGCGGCATGGGTCTCGACAAGATCGGACAAAAGATCGGTATCGATCGGTTTGGCGAATCGCGCATCGGCCAGTGTCGCACTGATCCCGCTAGCCGCCAGCGCCTCAACCGCCGCATCACATGCCGCCAAACGGGTGCCAATCGACAAAATGGCGATATCGGTGCCGCGGCGCACGATCCGGCCTTTCCCGATTTCCAGCGGCATGCCCTTGTCCGGCAGCGCACAGCCAACCCCTTCGCCGCGCGGATAGCGGACCGCACAGGGGCCGTCATCATATGCGGCAGCGGTGGCGACCATATGCATCAGTTCGGCTTCATCCGCCGGACACATGATCATCATATTGGGAAGACATGATAAAAAGGCAAGGTCATAAACCCCGGCATGGGTGGCCCCGTCGGCGCCAACCAGACCAGCCCGGTCAATCGCAAAGCGCACCGGTAGATTCTGGATCGCCACATCATGTACAAGCTGATCATAGCCACGCTGTAAAAATGTCGAATAAAGCGCAACAAAGGGCTTCATGCCTTCGGCTGCCAAACCGGCGCCAAATGTGACCGCATGCTGTTCGGCAATGCCAACATCAAAGACCCGCGCCGGAAACCGTGCCTTGACCTTGTCAAGACCGGTGCCGGACGGCATTGCCGCGGTGATCGCGACAATCGCCGTATCATCCTCTGCCGCCGCAATCAGGCTCGACGCAAAGACCGAGGTGTAAGACGGAAGGTTACCGGCCGGTTTGTGCTGGGTACCGGTGACAACGTCGAATTTTGGTACCGCATGATATTTTTCGACAGATGGGCCGGCAAAGGGGTGACCATGGCCTTTTTCAGTGACCACATGCACCAGCACCGGTCCATGATCAGGCCGGTCACGCAAATTCTTTAATACCGGCAGCAAATGCCCCATATCATGCCCGTCGATCGGCCCGATATGCATAAAACCAAGCTGGCTGAAAACCGAATTGCCGCCGATCAAATCGCGCGCCGCATCTTTGGCCCGGCGGGCAGTCCGTTCAATTTCAGCGGGAAAATGGCTGGCGACCTCGCGCATCAGATCCCGAATCGAATGAAATGGCTGTGAGGTGATAAGGCGTGACAGATAGCTACTCATCGCGCCAACCGGCTGTGAGATCGACATATCATTATCATTCAGAATGACAATCAACCGGCTATCCGACGCCCCAGCATTATTCATCGCTTCATACGCCATGCCGGCGCTCATTGACCCGTCACCGATCACCGCAATGACATTGCGATGCTGGCCTTGCATCTCGCTGGCCACCGCCATCCCAAGCCCGGCGGAAATAGACGTCGACGAATGGCCGGTTCCAAATGGATCAAACACCGATTCGCTGCGTTTGGTAAATCCCGACAATCCGCCCTTTTGGCGTAATGTATCGATCCGGTCCCGACGGCCGGTCAGGATTTTATGCGGATAGGCCTGATGCCCAACATCCCAGATCAATCGGTCATGCGGTGTGGCAAACACATAATGTAACGCCACCGTCAATTCGACAACGCCAAGCCCGGCCCCAAGATGACCGCCCGTTTTTGAAACCGCCTGAATCGTGGCCGCCCGCAACTCGTCGGCAAGCGGCGCCAGCTCGGTCTCCGGCAAACGCCGCAGATCGTCAATGTCGCTGATCCGATCAAGAAGGGGGGTTCGCATTTGTTTCAACTGGTCCGCTGTTACCGCTTAACTGTTCGCTGAAAAGTGAAAGGCCTAGCCACTGCTATTTGACGTTCACGATTTCAGTTTGTTTATCATCTTTTGCGTGTAATAGCGAATGTCGCGAGATTCTGCAAATAGCCAGCCGTATTTTGCCATGGCATCAAAGCCGCATTGGCGGTGTCGATCATCGCCTGTGCCGCGGCGGCAGCCTGTTCATAGCCCATCAAAGTGACAAAACCAGCCTTACCGCGCAGCGCATCCTGTCCGGCTGGCTTGCCAAGCACCGCCGCATCGCCCCGATAATCCAGCAAATCATCAGCAATCTGGAATGCCAGCCCCAATTGCCGCGCATAGGCGCGCAGCGCTGTCAGCAATTGCGAATCAGCGCCACCAACAAGCCCGCCCGAAACCACCGCGCAAGACATCAAGGCACCAGTTTTCATCATTTGCATGGTTTTCGTCTGCTCAAGGTCAAAGCTGGTGGCTTCTGCCTCAATATCAAGCATTTGTCCGCCAGCCATACCGGCAGCGCCCGCGGCTTGGGCCAATTCCATAACCAGCGCCACACGCACCGCCGGGTCGGGATGCGTCAACGGATCGGCCAATATTTCAAACGCCATTGTCTGCAACGCATCACCGGCCAAAATGGCCGTTGCCTCGTCAAACGCAAGATGGGTGCTTGGTTGCCCACGCCGGGTTGCCGCATCATCCATCGCCGGCAAATCATCATGGACCAACGAATAGGCGTGAAGACATTCAACCGCCGCTGCCACCCGCA
>CAZYKI010000011.1:11392-16464 GCA_964648035.1 uncultured Candidatus Puniceispirillum sp.
TCAGACGGGCCGCCCCCATCACCAATGCTGCCCGCATGCGCTTGCCCCCATTCAGCACCGCATAGCGCATCGCGGCAGACAAGCGTGTTGCCGGGCCAGCCGCCGTTGTCAGCAGGCCTTCCAACACCGATTCGCAGGCGGCTGCATCATCGCGCAACTGCTGTTCAAAAGCGGGGCCTGTCACGCTATCAGCCAACCGACGGGTCAAACGGCGTTGCCGCATCGGGGGCCTCGCCCGCCGATGGCAGCTTGATCTTTTCAACCCGCATCCGTGCTTCTTCCAGCCGGGCCTGACAATGGGATTTCAATTCGGTACCACGTTCAAACGCCTTGATCGCATCATCAAGCGACACCTCGCCACGTTCAAGCGAGGCAACGATCCGTTCCAATTCGCCAAGCGCGTCCTCAAAACTAATCTTATCCAGCGAACGCGGCGCTGCTGGCGGGGGGGTATTATCTGTATCACTCATTGATCCGGCCTTTTGATATATCCAGACCAGATTATTCGCCTACCAGCGTTGTGGCAATGGATTTCACCATTTCGGCAATGCGTTTGCGAACCGCCGGATTGTGGATGGTGTAATAGGTGCGTACCAGTTCCAAGGTTTCGCGGCGTGCCATCGGATCGGTGACAATCTCAAAATCGACATCTGCCGCACCACAGCCACGACTGATCCGGCGTGGCGAGTTTCGCATCGTGCTTTCCGACATATCGTCAAAGAAAAAGCTGATCGGGACATCAAGGATTTGACTGATATCCCATAGCCGAGAGGCGCTGATCCGGTTTGATCCGCGTTCATATTTCTGAACCTGCTGAAAGGTAATATCAAGATTGGCGCCAAGCTGTTCTTGGCTCATCCCCATCAGCGTTCGGCGCAAACGCACACGCTTGCCGACATGCATATCGATCGCATTGTTGTTGGTTATTCGAAAATTCCGTTCACTACTACCGTCTGGAGGAGCTCGCATCGACGCCTGCCTTACTGACTTTATCATCCGGACAATCAACAACGCCGACTGACAAGATCAGCCGGTGTTAAGCTGATATAGACTAGGCCGATTTAATAAAATCGTAACAGCAACACGGCGCATAAATTGCAATTTGCATGTGTCAAATTTCGTCCAATGCCGCCATCAGCGCATGTGCGATACCGGTTTCAAAGGTCGAGTGGCCTGCCGCATCCACCAATTCCAGCCGCGCATGGCTGCCCCACGCACGGGCAAGTTCATAGGCGGTGTGGGGTGGACAGATCACATCATGTCGACCTTGAACGATGGTCGCCGGAAGATGCCGGATCCGGCCAATATTCTGCATGATATGATTATCCGGCATAAAGCAGTTATTGACAAAATAATGCGCCTCGATCCGGGCCATCGACAAGGCACTTGTCCCGGTCATCTGGCGATGGGCGGCCCGCAGGGTTGAACAGGATGTTTCATAAGAGGCCCACGCCTCGGCCGCCGGTTGGCAGACAGCTTTGTCGGCGCTCGACAGGCGCTGGTAATAGCTGGCAAGCACATTCTGGCGCTCATGCACATCAAGAAGCCCCAAAAACCGATCCGCCGCTTCCGGAAAGAACCGTCCCATATCATGCAAAAACCAGTCAACTTCGGCCGCGGTTCCCAAAAAGATTCCGCGCAAAATCAATTTGGTCACATTTTCCGGATAAGCAATCGCATAGGCCAAGGCCAAGGTGCTGCCCCATGATCCGCCAAACAGCACAAATGACTTGACCCCTAAATGCAGGCGTAACGCCTCGATATCACCGATCAACGCGTCGGTCGAATTGTCATCAAGCGTCCCATGCGGCCGCGATTGGCCACAGCCGCGCTGATCAAACAAAATGATCCGAAACCGGTCGGGATTAAACAGCCGCCGATGCATGGGTGCGGTGCCTGCCCCGGGGCCACCATGCAGAAACAAGATCGGGATGCCGTGGCGATTGCCGCATTCTTCATAATAGATGTGATGCTTGTCACGCGGCAGATAACCATTGGCAAATGGTACGATCGGTGCAAACAAGTCGCGTTCCTGAATGAAAGCATTCATCATGATCGCCTATTCCGTGACCGGCCCTGCAAACAGCGTTCCGGCCAAAACCAAAACGGGCAGCTCTCAAGGCTGCCCGTATCATTCATATCGTTATCATTCCTATCGCTCAGCAGGCCGACCGCTGTCACGGTTACGCCGCATCCATCAAATCTTCAAGACGGAGCGCTGCCGTGTCTTGGTCAATTTTTTCAATCGCGGCGAATTCACGGGCGAGGCGTTCCAAAGCCGCCTGATACATTTGCCGTTCTGAATAGGATTGTTCGGCCTGATTGGTCCGACGATGCAAATCCCGCACAACCTCGGCAATCGATACCGGATCGCCAGATTTGATCTTGGCTTCATATTCTTGGGCGCGCCGTGACCACATGGTACGACGCACTTTGGCTTTACCCTGAAGGGTCGTGATTGCCTGCTCCATCTGCTTTTTCGAGCTGAGCGTCCGCAAGCCAAGGCTTTTTGCCTTTTCCATCGGCACCCGCAATGTCATCCGATCATGCTCAAACCGCACCACCAGCATTTCCAGCATCATGCCGGCAACCTCGCGTTCTTCGGTGCCCAAAATCCGACCCACACCATGTGTTGGATAAACCACAAAATCGCCCTCTTCGAACGAACCTTCGCTTTTACGTGCCATAACATCCTCAAAACCAGGCCTTGATCGCGCTGTAAAGCGCCCGGCCGGCAGTCACTATTGGATCAATGCAAAACAGACAAGACCACCGGAATTCTACCGCCTCAACACGCCTAAAACGCCAAAAGGCAACCGGCCTTGACCGCTAAAAGCCGTCAAGTGACCCCCTGTTTTTTGCTCAATAAAGGCTATTATACACTGATTTTAAGCGATAATCAACGCACTGGTATACCAGAGGCCATAGCTTGGCACCGTCGATAACGCGTCAGTTGCCTTGCCCGGGTGCCTTGCTGAAATATTTGTCATATTTCCCTGATTCGTCCTGCATCGCATCAGCATTCGGCATCGGGTCGATTTTTTGCCCGATATTAGGCCAAATTTCTGACATCTCGCGGTTCAGTTCCAGCCATTTTTCCGCTTCTGGTTCGGAGTCGGGCAAAATAGCCTCAGGTGGGCATTCAGGCTCACAGACGCCGCAATCGATACATTCATCAGGATGGATCACCAGCATGTTCTCACCCTCATAGAAACAATCAACCGGACACACTTCGACACAATCGGTATATTTGCAATTGATACATTTATCATTGACGATGTAGGTCATTGCTGCGGGCGCTCCTATCGGTTGCGGCACAAACTGCCGAGGATTGTTAGCACATCAAAAGCCTTTGTCAAAACCTTCAATAGCCAAGCACAAAATCTTCATCGCACAAGGCCGATTGATCAGGCGATACCAAGGCGTTGTTTCGCGGCTTGCTGTGCATGCGCCGAGGTTACGTCATCAACGAACAACAGGCCGGCAAGCCGCCGCATCAACTGGGCTTCATGCATATCGACCTGTCCATCGGCCAACACCACGGTCCAGATCATTTCCATGATCACCGCCCGATCTTCAGCTGCGGTTTGATCGCGGATATCGCGCACCAACCCATGCAATTCAACGCGGGTGTCATGGGCCGCCACTTGTGCCGCCAGCATCGCTTCAGCTTCGGCGACATCAAGCTCCATCCGTCCGGTCAGCAAGGCCATGATATGGTCCTTTTCGGCCGGTTCCAACGTGCCATCAACCATCGCCGCCTCGACCAATAAGCCGGCGATCGTGGCGGCAAAATCATGATCATCAGTCGGCGCCGATGCGGCGGTGTCACCAAAATCCCTGATCCAGCTTGATAATCGATTCAGCATGTTGTCCTCATATCTTTTAGATGCCGCCTTTCAAGCGGTCGGTTTGGCGGCGCAACCGCTTGGTGGGGCGGCCGTCCCCTTTTTCACGATCTTCAAAAACCGGCAGTCTTGGGCGGTCAGCATCGGCTTTTGGCACAACAGGTGGCGCCAAATCTTCATAAAGCAACGCCGCCTCGGGCGCCGGGCCGCGCCGCGATCCCAAGGCTAAAATCCGCACCACGCGGACCTGACTGCCTTGGACAAAGGTCAGCACTTGTCCACACACCGCCTGGCGATGCGGCTTGGCCATAATCGTTCCATCAAGACGGAAACGCCCCCCTTGAATCGCTTTGGTCGCCGCTGATCTGGTTTTGAAGAACCGCGCATACCACAGCCATTTATCAAGCCGTAGCCCGGCATCAGACGTGGCAGCATTCACTGTTTGGCCTTGAGCGCCGCCAGCACCGCAAATGGCGAATGGGGATCAGGCTGTTTATCCGCCGGCCCCCGCCGCGGCCCGCCCGGACGCCCAGCTTTGCCATTTGGTCCCCTAGCATTTGTTCCCTTGGCATTGGGCCCATTGGCATTTGCTCTTCTGCCCGCGGCGGCGTGATCCGCTCTGCCGGCGTGTGATCCAGCCTTGCCCTTTTGGGGGCCGCCGGGCTTGCCGCCCCGCGGCGCTGGCTTTTGTCGCCGCTTACGTTCAAAAATTTGTACTGCCGGTTTTTCGGGATCCTCGACCGGATCCTCACCCACAACCACACAGCCAAGGTCCAACAGCATCTGCCCCATCTGTTCGCGCGTTGCGCCGGCCAATGACAGCATGTCGTCAGAAATCCTGAACTGGCCAGCACGGGCGGCGGTCCGGACCAGCATCGCTACACGCTCGACCATATCGACCCGCATAACCTTGGCACCAAGCCGGCGATAGCCCACCGCCAGCCAGTAATCATCCGGCACATCGGCAATCGCATCCACCGCAACACGGCCAGCTGGCGGCGGGGCCCCGTCATAAAACGCCCCATGCGACAGCGCATACAGCAAGCTTCGCAACGCAATCTGTGCCGGCTTTAGCATTTCGGGCATATAAATGGTTTCAACACCAAAGCGTAACCCAAGCCGGGCCAATAATGGCCGGTCCGATTCGGCAAGACTGCGTGTCAGATGCGCGACCTCGGCCGTTGGCACCGCGCCAAGCCGTTCAAACAGGATAAAGGCAATCCC
>CAZYKI010000011.1:16564-32228 GCA_964648035.1 uncultured Candidatus Puniceispirillum sp.
GGCGGGCGTATCAGCGGCGGGCGACTTTGTCGGCATGGCGACCGGATCGGGCGATTCAAGGGCCAATAAGCGGCCAAGCACCGTCGCAACATGCGCCGTCACAAACCCGGCTAGCCGATCATTCATCCGTTGCAGCTGATCGGTTGACAGCAGATCGCTAAACACCAATTCGGGGCGCGGCGCATAAAGACTATCGCCCTTGACCAGCCGTGCCACCACCGACTCGCGCCAGCTCACCGTACCATCATCCCCAAGCCTGAAAGCCGGGTCGGCCGATGCGACAAACGCCCTGACCCGCCGCTCAATTTCGTCAGGGAGTCCTCGGCGCGCCGCGGCCAAAATAGCGGCGGCATCTTCGCCATCATTCACTGTTGGGTAAAATACAAAGCCGTCAAGCCGGCCTACCTCCTCGCCTTCAACAAGGACCGTTCCGTCATCTTTAACCGCGGCTGTCAAATTCTTCGTTTCCTTCAGTCGTCTACTCAAATACGCCGCCCGGCGGTCGATAAACCGCTCGGACAAGCGGTCGTGAAGACAGTCGGACAAGCGGTCCTCTACGGCACGCGCGCGAGTCTGCCATTCATCGGGGCTATCTGTCCAGTCAGAACGGTGCGTGATATAGGTCCAGGTACGGATATAGGCAAGCCGGGTCATCAACGTATCAATATCGCCGTCAAGCCGGTCAAGCCGGGTCATCGCAGCGGCCACCATATCGGCCGACAACACCCCTTTGCCAACCAGCGTCAAAAACAGATCAGCAAGCATATCGTAATGGTTTTCATGCAGGCTTTGTCGAAAATCCGGAATTGACGCAACCGCCCATAAAAGCCGGACATCACGGGTGCCGGCCACCCGATCACGCACCGCTTGCCGCCCCGCCAGCGCCACCAGCGCCTGATGGTCAAGCGCATCCCCCTTGCGAAACAAAAAGGGCAGCGGCGGCGGCGCCTCAAGCGAGGCCAAAAGCGCGTCAATCGATGAAAAATTCAACGCCCGGTTCCGCCAATAAAAGGCTTTGACCGGCTCAAAGCGATGTTGTTCGATGGCCTCGATCAATTCAACCTCAAGCGGTCGACACCCATCGGTCACGCCAAAACTACCATCATGCAGATGTCGGCCGGCGCGCCCAGCAATCTGGGCCATTTCAGACGGATAGAGCTTTCGCATCCGCCGCCCGTCAAATTTAATATCGGCCGACAATGCCACATGCGCGACGTCAAGATTGAGCCCCATGCCTATCGCATCGGTCGCGATCAGAAAATCAACATCACCATTTTGATATAATTCCACCTGGGCGTTACGGGTGCGCGGGCTAAGGCGTCCCATCACCACTGCCGCCCCACCGCGTTGGCGCCGCACCAATTCGGCGATCTGATAGACATCAGCCGCGCTAAAGGCGACAACCGCGCTGCGCCGCGGCAGCCGGGTCAATTTGCGCGGACCGGCATAGGTCAGGCGCGACAGGCGTTGGCGAAAATCGAAACGCGCGTCAGGCAACAGGATTTTCAGCAGAGGCGCGGCCGTTTCTGCCCCCAAGAACATCGTCTCGAACGCCCCGCGGGCATGCATGATCCGGTCGGTGAAAACATGCCCACGCTCGCGGTCGCCGGCCAGCTGGACCTCGTCAACAGCAACAAAATCAAACCGGCGGGCGGCCAATTCATCGGTTAGCCCCGGATCCATCGGCATCGATTCAACCGTACAGCAAATATAGCGCGCCCCCGCCGGCAGGATACGTTCTTCACCGGTGATCAGGCCCACTTGTGCTGCCCCCAGCCGAGCCACAAGACGGTCATAATTTTCGCGTGCCAACAACCGCAAGGGAAACCCGATCAGGCCGGACGCATAGCCTGTCATCCGCTCGAGCGCCAGATGGGTCTTGCCAGTGTTGGTCGGCCCCAGCACCACCGTCACATTTTTTGATGAAAAAGAGGTCATGTCAGAACCGCCACCTCGACCGGACCGCCAACTATAGGCACGCGGCCCTAGCAAGGTCCAGCCCTTACCGCGCGCCGGCATGCAGAATGGCCATGCCACAATCCAACACCCGTGAAAAATCCCTGCATGGGCGTGCCATGCAGGGATCATATTTTATCGGTTGGCAACCCGATCGGCCAACCGGCAGCGCTCTATGCCGCCAACTGGCGCAACACATATTGCAAGATGCCACCATTCTTGAAATAGGCCGCCTCGCCGTCAGTATCGATCCTGGCCAGCAGGTCGACTGTCTCGCTGCGCCCATCGGCAAAGGTAAAGGTCCCTTTGACCGTCATACCGGCTTCAACGCCATTGCTTAGCCCCGAGATCGAGACGGTTTCAGCACCGGTCAGCCCCAATGTTTCACGGCTGACACCGGCCGGGAACTGCAACGGCAATACACCCATGCCGATCAGGTTTGAGCGGTGGATACGCTCAAAGCTTTCGACGATGACCGCCTTGATACCCAGCAAGCTGGTCCCCTTGGCCGCCCAGTCACGGCTTGACCCGGTGCCATATTCCTTGCCGCCGACAATCACCAATGGTGTGCCTTCATCGGCATAGCGCATCGCAACCTCGTACAAGGGGGCAACGTCACCGGTTGGGACATGCCGCGCAAAGCCGCCGGTGGTGCCTTCGGCCGCCAGATTTTTCAACCTGATATTGGCAAAGGTACCGCGCATCATCACCTGATGATTACCACGGCGCGCCCCGAACGAATTAAAGTCAACCGGCCGGATCTGATGACTGATCAGGAAATCGGCAGCTGGCGTATCACGGGCAATACCGCCCGCCGGCGAGATATGGTCGGTGGTGATTGAATCACCCAACAGCGCCAGAATGCGCGCCCCGTCAATATCGGCGATCGTGTCTGGCACCTCGCGGGTCATGCCCGCAAAATAAGGGGGGTTGCGCACATAGGTTGACCCTTCATCCCATTCATAGGTGAGGCCACCCGAGGTGCTGATCGCCTGCCATTCCTTGGTGCCTTTGAACACATCGGCGTAACGCGACCGATACATATCGGCCGAAATCACCGAATCAACCACATCACGGATTTGCTCGTTGCTTGGCCAGATATCTTTCAAATAGACATCATTGCCGTCACGGTCCTGACCGATAGGTTCATCATTCAGCACCTTAGTCACTGACCCGGCCAGCGCATAGGCGACAACCAATGGCGGTGACGCCAGATAGTTAGCCGCCGCATGCGGACTGACCCGCCCTTCAAAATTCCGGTTACCCGACAACACCGCGCAAACCAGAAGATCATTATCCTCGATTGCTTCGGCCACCGGCTCATCAAGCGGCCCAGAGTTACCAATACAGGTGGTGCAGCCATAGCCAACGGTGTTAAAGCCAAGCGAGTCAAGATGCGGCGTCAAACCGGCGGCATCAAGATAGGCCGACACCACCTGACTGCCAGGCGCCAATGAGGTTTTCACCCATGGCTTGGCGGTCATGCCACGCTCGTTTGCCGCCTTGGCCAGCAGGCCAGCTGCCACCAGAACCGACGGGTTTGAGGTGTTGGTGCAAGAGGTGATTGCGGCGATCATGACATCACCATCGGCGATTTCAAAATCATTGCCTTTAACCGGCACCGATTTCGGGCTGGTCCGGCCAGCTGCATCAGCCAATGTTTTGGCAAACGACCCCGCCACATCGGGCAGCGTAACGCGGTCTTGCGGCCGCTTGGGACCGGCCATAGACGGCACCACTGTGGAAAGATCCAACGACAGAACGTCGGTAAAATGCGGATCGGCAGCGGCCGAATCCCGCCACATGCCTTGTGCCTTTGCATAGGCCTCAACCAATGCGACCCGGTCATCGTCACGGCCGGTCAGACGCAAATAATTCAGCGCCTCACCATCGATCGGGAAAAAGCCGCAGGTGGCGCCATATTCAGGTGCCATATTGGCAATCGTCGCCCGATCGGCCAATGACAATTGGTCAAGACCCGGGCCGAAAAATTCGACAAATTTGCCAACCACGCCGCGTTTGCGGAGCGCTTCAACAATCATCAGCACCAAATCGGTCGCGGTCGCCCCTTCGGGCAGTTTGCCGTCAAGCCGGAAGCCAATGACATCTGGGACCAGCATCGAGATCGGCTGCCCAAGCATCGCCGCTTCGGCCTCAATCCCGCCAACACCCCAGCCAAGAACGGCAAGACCATTGACCATAGTGGTGTGGCTGTCGGTACCGACAACCGAATCCGGATAGGCAACCGTGTCGCCATCTTCATCACGCGTCCAGACGGTCTGTGACAGATATTCCAAATTAACCTGGTGACAAATGCCGGTTCCCGGCGGTACCACGCGGAAATTGTCAAAGGCGCCCGCCCCCCAACGCAAAAATTCATAGCGTTCCTTGTTGCGCGAAAATTCAAGCGCCACATTCTTGGCCGCGGCGCTGGCATCGCCCGCATGGTCTACCATCACCGAATGGTCAATCACCAAATCAACCGGCGATAGCGGATTGATTTTTTCGGCATTGCCGCCAATCGCCTGCATCGCGTCCCGCATGGCAGCAAGATCGACCACGGCCGGAACACCGGTGAAATCCTGCAACAAAATGCGTGATGGCCGAAACGCAATCTCGTTTTTCTGACCATTTTCGGCCCAGTTGGCCAAGGCCTCGATATCGGCCTTGGTGACCGAACTTCCATCCTGGTTGCGGAGCAGGTTTTCCAGCAACACTTTTAATGAGAATGGCAGCTTTTCCAATGCAGGATAGGTTTTGGCCAGCTCGGCAAGTGAATAATAATGATAGGTTTTACCAGCGGCGGTCAGGCTGGCACGGCATGCATCGCGCAATGTCCCGGACATGGCGGTCTCCTTTTAGGGTCAAAGCCTCGGATAAAATGGAACGGCCAGATCGAGGAGTGCCTCGAAACGGTCACAAACTGTTATAGACAATAAAGGCCGGTTTTTCCAGTGGCTAAATCTGGACTGGACCCACCCCCATTCAGGCGGCTAGAAATAGCGCATGGCGCATGATCAGCAACAAAACCCGTTACCTGCCCCAGCCGCGGCGACCGTAGCCTTGAAAATTGACCAGCTATGCGTGCTGCGTGGGCCGGTGTTGGTGATCGACCATCTCAGCTTTACCTTGGATGCCGGTCGTTTCTGCTGCCTGACCGGGCCCAACGGTGCCGGTAAATCAACCTTGCTTCGCACCCTTGCCGGACGCCTGCCCGCCACCAGCGGTGCGTTCACCTGTCCGGTCGGCCGGATCTATGTCGGCCATGCCGACGGGCTGTCACCGGCGATCAGCGGTCGCCACAATTTAGCAAGCTGGGCTGCCCTTTACGCTATTGACGCCAAGCCTGATACGATTGACCACGCCCTTGATGCGTTTGATGCGGGCAGCTTTGCCGACCGGCCGGTCCATTTATTGTCACGCGGCCAACGTCGCCGCCTCGCCTTGGCGCGGCTTGGGCTGGCCCCGCCAAACAGCCTGTGGCTTCTTGACGAACCAAATGCCGGCCTCGACCACGCCGCCGACACACATCTTGATGCGATGATCGCCGCACATGTATCAGCCGGCGGCATGGTGATGGCGGCAACGCATGGCCCGTTGGCTGCATCGGTGCCGCAAGTCCGGCTTGAATTGGCCGGAAACACGGCCGGGGCGTCCCGTTGATGATACCGTTTTTTGCCCAAATCAGACGCGATCTGGCGATTGCATGGCAGCACCGGCAAGACCTTGCTGTGATGCTGGTGTTTTTCGTGATCATCATTGCGCTATTTCCGCTGGCTATTGGCCCGCGTCAGGCTGTGTTGACAGAGCTTGGCGTGCCGATCATCTGGATTGCCGCCTTGCTGGCCATTTTGGCCGGCTTTGACCGGCTGTTCGCCCAAGATGTGCGTGACGGATGGCTTGATCAGGTCAGCCTCAGCCAGCTTGGCCTTGGCTGGTATGCGCTTGCCAAGGCGGTGTCACATTGGCTGACCGCCGGCCTGCCGTTGTTGGTGATGACCCCGATCATGGCCGCCTTGCTGGACATTCCAATGGCACAGCTACCCGTGCTGATCACCGCCTTGCTGGTTGGCAGTCTTGCCTTGACCTTGCTGGGGGTAATCGGCGCGGCGCTGGCCGAAGGGGCGCGCCATGCCGGCGCGTTACTGGCCTTGCTAGTTCTGCCGCTGGCAGTGCCGATTTTGATTTTCGGCGCGCTGGCCTCAAACCATGACAGCGGCATTGTCAGCCCGCACCTGATGTTGCTTGGTGCGGTGCTTGCCGTGCTGCTGGCGATAGCCCCGCTGGTAGCCGCCAGCGCCCTTGGTACCGGCGAGACCGAAACCGGCCTCTAGGCCATGTGGCGAAAAACCGCGTTGGCGGCACCACCTCGCCTCTTTCCTGTGCTGGCAAAACCGGTTATATCTGGCGGCGATGTTTGATTATCTGGCCAATCCATCGCGCTTTATGCGTCTTGCCAACCGGGTTTTGCCGGCCTTGGTATTGCTTGCGGTGACCACCGGGGCGGTTGGGCTCTATCAAGGTTTGGTTACCTCTCCGCCCGACTATCAGCAAGGCGACACCGTCCGTATCATCTATATCCATGTGCCGGCGGCATGGTTGGCGCTGTTCGGTTATGTCGGGCTTGGCATTTGCGGTATCTTTTATATTGTCTGGCGGCATCCGCTGGCCGATGTGGCCGCGCGTGCCATTGCCCCGGTGGGGGCGGTCTTTGCCCTGCTAACATTGATCACCGGGTCTTTATGGGGCAAGCCGATGTGGGGCGCCTGGTGGGTCTGGGATGCACGCCTGACCTCAATGCTGATTCTGTTTTTCTTTTATTTGGGGTATATCGCGCTGGCCAATGGCTTTGACCGGGCCGAGCGCGGCAGTCGTCCGGCGGCCCTGTTGGCGCTTGTCGGGCTGATCAATGTGCCGATCGTCAAATTTTCTGTCGACTGGTGGAACACATTGCACCAACCGGCCAGCCTGCTCAGGAGTGGCGGACCCGCTGTCGACCCGACAATGTTGACCCCCTTGGTGCTGATGCTGATTGCCGCCCATGCCTATTTCGCGATCATCGTCATTTACCGGATGCGCGCCTTGCTTGGCGAACGGCGCCTGACCGCGCTGCTGTTGCGGCCAGGAGGCCAGGCGTGATGGCCGATTTTTTTGCAATGGGCGGGTTTGGCAGCTTTATCTGGGGCAGCTATGGCACGGCGGTGATTATGCTTGTCTGGCTTGGCGTATCAAGCTGGCGCAAAGCCCGCAAGGTCGCGCGGCAATTAGCGCAGCTTGAGACCGATACATCACCCGAACGCCGACCGTCAGCCTAGCGCCGCCGCCCACCACGCCGCCGGCCGCCGGCCAGGGCTGGCGCGTCCTCGGCCAGCAAATCGCGTGGCGGCAAGTCAACAGCCGCCGCCAATGCCGCATAGGGGTCACTTTTGTGCGGGATTGCCATTGCCTTGACAAAATGATCCTGAAATGACGGCTCGACCGCGGTTTCGATTTTTTCGATGCGGCGCACAACGGCCTCAATTTCGCGCCGGGCGGCTTGGTTCAGCAAGGCCATGCGCGCCCCGGTCCCCGCCGCATTGCCCGCCGCCCGAACATGCTCCAGCAAACAATCGGGAATCATGCCCAAAACCATCGCATATTTTGGATCGATATGGGTGCCAAACGCCCCGGCAAGCACCACCCGGTCAATTTTGCGGATATTGATTTTATCCATCAACAACCGAAACCCGGCATAAAGCGCTGCTTTGGCCAGTTGGATCGCCCGAATATCATTTTGGGTTACCGCCACCGTATCAGTCAGCCGATAACGAAAGGTGCGCCCATCTGCCTCGATCCGCGGGTTGATGGCCGCCTTGCTGCCATCAATCACCCCGTCAGCGGTCACGATACCCGCCAGATACATTTCAGCGATCACCTCGATAATCCCCGACCCGCAAATGCCGGTGACGCCAGATTGCGCAATTGCGGCATCAAAATCGGGCGAGTCCGACCACAGGTCCGACCCGATAACTGCAAATCGGGGTGCAAGCGTGGTGCGGTCAATCCGCACCCGTTCAATCGCACCGGGGGCGGCCCGCTGCCCCGACGATATTTGCGCCCCTTCAAATGCCGGACCGGTTGGCGATGAAGCCGCCAGCAGGCGGTCTGCATTACCAACGATGATTTCAGCATTGGTGCCAACATCAACAATCAGCGTCATCAGGTCACTTTTCTGTGGCGCCTCGGCCAATACCACCGCTGCCGCATCGGCGCCAACATGACCGGCGATACAAGGCAGCAAATAGGCCCGCGCGCCGGCATTGACCCGCACCCCAAGATCACGCGCCGGCACATCAAGTGCCTGATCAACCGCCAGCGCGAATGGCGCCCCGCCCAATTCAACCGGATCCACCCCGATCAGCAGGTGATGCATGACCGGATTGCCCACCAAAACCATTTCGACGACATCGGCCACATCAAGGCCGGCGGCGGCCACCGCCCCGTCGATCAGCCCTTGCACACCATCAATCACCGCCTTGGTCATATCAGCGGCCCCACCCGGATTCATGATGCCATAGGACACCCGGCTCATCAGGTCTTCGCCAAACCTGATTTGCGGGTTCATCGCACCCGTCGAGGCCAGCACCGCACCGGTTACCATATCGCATAAATGCGCCGACATCGTGGTCGACCCGACATCAATCGCAATACCGGCGATTTGGTCCTTCAGCCCCGGCCAAACAGCGATAATCCGATTGCCGTCACGCAACGCCACCGTTACATGCCAATCGCCCTGACGCAGGGTGGTTTGCAGGTCGCGCAAAATATGAAAATCACAAGAAATCGACCCGCTGACCCGGTCTGGCCATTGCTCGCCAACCGCGTCGATAAGTCGGCGCAAATCGCCTGACGGATCATGCATATCCGGTTCGCGGACCGCGACATAGCAAAGCCGTACAACAGGGTCCATCGCAATGTTCCGGCCATCAGCCTGCTTGCGGACCAGCTGGTTATGGACCTGGCTTTCCGGCGGCACATCAATCACCGCATCCGCACAAAGCCGCGCTTGACAGGACAGGCGGCGTCCGGCCGCAAGGCCGCGCTTGTCGGCATAGCGGGTTTCCACAGCGGTCACAGCATCGACACAGTCAGCCCCTGCGGTAATGCCATGTTTGGCGAAATGGCCAACCCCGATATCAACCTGACAGCGGCCACACATCGCCCGGCCACCACAGACCGAGTCAATATCAACCCCCAATTGCCGTGCCGCGGTCAGTACCGGCGTTCCCCGCGGCACCCGCCCTTGGCGGCCGGATGGCGTGAAAACGATTTTGACATCATCGCTGGTGTTTGTGTCGCTGTGGCTGTGATCGCTGGTGTCTTTGCCCATTGGCTGTGCCAAATTCGTATCTAGCTAGCGCGACGTCGGCGCGTTTGCCGCCGTTGACGCCCGTCACCCGCAACAACAGGTTCACGGAACCGTTCAATCCATCGCCGGCATTCCGGGTCATAGCCATTCATCACATTCGCGCCCATAATCGCGGTCATTTCTTCAGCATGAAGCGGGTTCATGATCGCCGAGGTCATGCCGGCCCCCGCCGCCATCGACAAAAAGGCCGCGTTCATACCGTGCCGGTTTGGCAGACCAAAGGATATGTTCGAGGCGCCGCATGTCGTGTTGACTTTTAATTCATTACGCAGCCGCATGATCAAATCCAGCGCCGAACGACCGGCAAGATTGATTGCCCCAACCGGCATGATCAATGGATCAACGACCACATCCTCGCGCGGGATGCCGTAATCAGCGGCGCGCTCGACAATCTTTTTGGCCACCTCAAACCGGACATTCGGGTCTTCTGAAATGCCGGTTTCATCATTCGAGATCGCGACCACGGCGGCCCCATATTTTTTGACTAATGGCAACACCGTTTCCAGCCGGTCTTCCTCGCCGGTCACCGAATTAACCAATGCCTTGCCCTTATAGACGGCAAGCCCCGATTCCAGTGCCGCCACAATCGAACTGTCGATCGCCAGCGGCACATCAACCGTCTCTTGCACCAGTTGGATCGCTTTGGCCAAAATCGCCGGTTCGTCCGCCATCGGGATACCGGCATTGACATCTAACATCGTCGCCCCGGCCTCGACCTGTGCAACCGCATCGGCAAGCACCCGTGAATAATCATCGGCGGCCATTTCGGCGGCCAGCAATTTGCGGCCGGTCGGATTGATCCGTTCGCCAATCACGCAAAATGGGGCGTCAAAGCCAATTATGATCTCTTTTTTGTCCGACGATAAAACGGTCTGTGTCATCTCTTGCTCCTTCAGGCGCTGCCAGATTAGGCGGCAGGCGGCAGAACGTCAAACCCGCCTTTTGGCAAAAGCCGAATTTGACCATGCGCTACCGCATCAGCATAGGCCGCGGTCTTGGCAAATCCGCCAAACGGATAAAAATGAAAATGGGCGATCAAGCAATCCGGATCAGCCGCCATGCCCCGGGCCAAACCAGCCAGCAACAGATGCGGCGACTGCACAGTCATCAGCTTGGTAACATTGCGTGCCTGTTTGCTGATAAAGCGCATTGATGGGCCGATCCCCGAAATCTGGGCAAAGCGAAATAATGTTTTGATCGTCGCCGGTCCGGGCACCCCGACATGGATCGGCAGGCGGTTACCCATCGCGCGAATCCGCTTTTCCCATGCCAGCACCAGATCGGCCTCAAAGCAAAATTGCGTTTCAATATAGATATCCAGCCCATCGCGCCGGGCTATTGCATTTTTGGCATCAAGCGCGGCGGCAATATCTTCATCGGTAATATCGGGGCTTCCTTCAGGATGACCGGCAACACCGACCCGGCGGACCCCATGCTTTTGCAGCAAGCCGCTTTCCAGAATTTGCATCGAACAGTCAAACGCACCCACTGGCCTGTCAACGCCGCCGCCGATCACCAGCACTTCATCCACCGCAGCGTCCCGGACCAACAGCGCCAGCAACCCATCCAGCTGGTCGCCGTCACGGATAGACCGCGCAGCGATATGCGGTACCGGTCTCATGCCATCCTGATATAGCCGCTGTGCCACCGCGACCGTATCCATCGGGTCCGACCCCGGCAGGAAGGTGACATTGACCGTCGACCCCGGAGCGAGGCAAGCGGCAAAACTGTCGATTTTTTGGGCACCATTTGGCGTGACCTCGATCGACCAGCCAGCAGCCGCCGTCTTGATTTGGTCAATATTCGCTGACATATCGGTCCTCAGCTGTACAGGCTCTGCCATGTTACTCTCCGCTTTTTTGCCGCGTCACTCTGATCGGTTTTACCGCACGGCAGCATGCCGTTTTGCACGGGCCCAAGATTGCTTGTCCCCGCCTCACTCTCTCTTGTTTACGACATCGGTGCCCCGATCTTGGATTGAAATGCGGCAGCGCGGTCAAGCTGACGTCCGGCCCCCATTTGCCACCAATTGCCTGATCCGGTCGGCGGGATAGTCGGCCTCAATCGCGGCGGCTTTGGCGGCAGCTTCGGCGGCGAGGTCATCTCCACATGGCTCAGCTGCAGCGCGGCGCCATGCACTAAGATAATCATCGGTACCATCAGCACCATCACGCATCGCCGCCGCATCAATTGCAATCGCAAAGCGGCGTGACAACTCAACCTTGGCCTGTTCGCGCTGGCGCCCGCGGCCGCGCTCGGCAATAACCTGTGCCGGGATGTCACGCCAATAAACGGTGATCAGGCTGGCCATCATAGTCCTCTTTTTGCTGGGTCGGCTGTTGGGTCTGCCGGCTTTATAACGCCAACAAATTGCTGGTCAATAAATGTCTTCAAATCACCAAATCCGGTCACACGCCAATCGAACGACAAGCCCAATTCATCGGCCGCCTGACGCGCTTTGGCAAGAAGGCCGGGATCGTTGGTCTGGGCCAAATATAACAGTCTTTTATACTGGCCGAAATATATCTCGCGCAACGCCGGATGCCGCCGAAGCCCCATGCCTTTCATGATGATCCGCTCAAAATGCCTGACCATATAATCGGTCAGGAAAAATGTCCCAAGCTCGCGATCCATCTCGGCCGCAAACCCGGCTTTGCCAAGATACATTTCATAGCAATGCGGCCCGGGAATCCGGTCGATCTGTTCGGCGTCAAGATAAGCATCAAGCTGGCCACCGGTGCCACAATCGCCATAGACCACGGCAACCCGTTTGCCCGCCCGCCGTGCCGCCGCGACCTTGGTGCGAATGCCGGGCAAAATGCGTTCGGGATGATTGTGCCATGATGCTGGCAAACAGGTCAGTTCCACCGCACCGGGCGGGCACTGTTCGATCAGCAGCAGCAATTCGCGCGCCAGCGCGCCACAGGCAATGAGCTGGAGAACGGGCGGCGCGGCGCCACTATCCGGCCGCGGCGTCACGGTCCCGCTTGGCCTTGATCATCTCTTTTGCGGTTTCCACTGCCACCGCCGCATCACGGCAATAAGCATCGGCGCCGACCGATTCGGCAAAGGCCTCATTCAGCGGCGCGCCACCAACCAGAATGATATAATCGTCACGGATGCCCTTTTCGATCAACGCATCGACGACAACCTTCATATAGGGCATGGTTGTGGTCAGCAACGCCGACATGCCCAGAATGTCTGGCTTATGTTCTTCAAGCGCGGCAAGATAATTTTCGACCGGGTTGTTGATCCCAAGATCAATCACGTCAAAACCGGCCCCTTCCAACATCATCGATACCAAGTTCTTGCCGATATCATGAATGTCACCTTTGACCGTGCCGATGACCATAGATCCAACACGCGGCGCGCCGGTTTCAGCCAATAGCGGCCGCAAAATACCCATGCCAGCTTTCATCGCATTGGCGGCCATCAATACTTCCGGAACAAATAAAATACCGTCACGGAAGTCATTGCCAACAATCGTCATCCCTTCGACAAGGGCCTTGGTCAGCACATCATACGGAGTCCAGCCACGATCCAGCAAGATCGAGACACCTTCGACGATTTCATCCTGCAAACCGTCATAAAGATCATCATGCATTTGCTGGACAAGTTCATCATCATCCAACTCGGCCAGAATGATATCATCTTCATCAGACATGATAGGCGTCCTTTTCACCAATCGTGGCAGCAACTTGCTCGGAGGCGTTTAACCACAGAACCCCCGCCAATTACCAGCAGTTTTGTTGAAATTGGTCCCTTCACAGTAGGATAGGGACGACAAAAATTATGCCCTGATCGACAAAAATCACATTTTACGCCGGGTTCTGCCCGATTCCACAGCCGTATCAGGCATTCTCGTCAGGCAGCTGGTGCCGTTGCATAACCGGCACGCTGATCACCACAAAGATGAGAGAAATAGCGGTCAGGCCAAAGACTTTGAAGGTGACCCAATCATCGGTGCTAAGAACCCGCCATGCGACCTCATTGGCCGCTGCCGAGCAAACGAACATCGTCACCCACAACCAGCTCACCGCGCGCCAGCCAGCATCGGTCAGGCGTATCTGCTGGCCGACCAATGCCGCCAGCGGGTTACGCCCGATCAACCGGCCACCAGCAATCACTGCGGCAAACATCAAGGTCAGCACCGTGGGCTTGATTTTGATAAATATTTCATCGTCAAAATAGATCGTGAGCCCGGCAAAAAACACCAAGGCCGCACAGCCGAACGCCGCCATCATTGGCAACCGGCGTTCCGTGTACCAGCTGACACCGAGGGATATTACGGTCGCAACGACCAGCAATTTCACACTCAGGATCAGATCTTTATAGAGATAATTGGCAACAAAAAACAGCAACAATGGGCCAAAATCGAGCAGAAAACGGCGGCCGCCACCATGCTGGGCGGCGTCAGTCTGGCGGCGGGATGGCTGGTGGCTCTTTTCGGTCATCGCATGATCCTTTGCTGTTGATGTTACCGCGCCGATGCTGCGCACAGGTGGTTCGATAGGTCGTTGATCGGCTGATTTGTGTACGGGATTTACCGTCAGGCCGCAATATGTGTTGCCAACAGCCGACACTGGTCGCTGGCCGCGCGGATAAAGGCACCGGCATCGGGGGCAAGACGGGCCTCTTCACCCAACTGGCGGCGCCAATAGCGGGCGCCACGCTGGCCGGCATAAAGCCCCAGCATATGGCGGGTAATGCTGTGAAGGCGCGTGCCGGTGGCGGTCATATGGTCAGCATAATCCGCCATAAGGCCAGCGATAGCTGCGCGTGTCGGCGCGGCGCGGCCAAACAGAGTCTCGGCGATTTCAGCAAGAATATAGGGCGTTCGATAGGCCGCCCGGCCAAGCATCACCCCGGCAAATTCTGGTGCCATTTCACCAACGGCGGCCAGATTGTCGAGCCCCCCATTCAGAATAATGGCAAGATCGCGCCGCCGCCCGGCAAGACGCGCCGCCCGCCCATAATCAAGCGGCGGGATATCACGATTTTCTTTCGGGCTAAGACCGGACAGCCACGCTTTGCGTGCATGTAGATAAAATACCCCAACCCCGGCCGCGGCAACCTGATCGACAAAATCGTCAAGCCCGGCTTCCGGGTCCATATCATCAATACCGATCCGGCATTTGACGGTAACCGGAAGATCGGTGACAGCCATCATCGCCGCGCAGCAATCAGCCACCAGCGCCGGCTCGGCCATCAGGCACGCCCCAAACCGCCCCGATTGCACCCGGTCAGACGGGCATCCGACATTGAGATTGATTTCGGCAAATCCCCAATCGGCAGCGCGTTTAACCGCCGCGGCCAAGCGGTCAGGGTGACTGCCGCCAAGTTGTAACACCAGCGGATGCTCGACAGGGTCATGTCCAAGCAACCGGTCAAGATCACCATGCAGCACCGCCTCGGCCGTTACCATCTCGGTAAAAAGCAGCGCATCGGGCGCGATGTAGCGGTGAAACACCCGACAATGACGATCGGTCCAATCCATCATCGGGGCAACACAAAGGCGGCGGTCAAGCGCGGTATGGCTAGGTGGCATTTCGGTCATGCCGATTTATACGCTGGATAACGGCAAAAGCCAAGCTAGAGACCGTCAAACGGATTGCGCGCGTTCGCATCTGCAACCGCCAACACAAAGATATCGGGGTCTGCCTGAAGCTCGGCATCAAGCCGTTTGGCAATCGTATCGGCATCGGTCCATTGCGGGTTGGTCAAGGCTTGCCAGCGGTATTGGCCGTCAAAATCCAGCACGCGGCCAAGTAGCTGATGCTGGCCATCAAGGCGATCAATATGCAGGAAAATGGCCCCCGCATCCGCATCGCCGCGCCGCACCAGCACACAATCGATCATCGCGTTGCTGGCATGACGCAAGGCTGCGCTGACAAGCATGCCGGATTTTAACCGCGTCATCTAGCGCCGCCGCCCGGCCGGTATCCGGCCTAAAAATCGGTGCATCGTCCCTTTTGCTCCCAATCACCGTAACGGGTCGGCTCGGGGCCTTTTGGGCCGTTGACTTCGGGCGGCATAGGGGCCGCATCCGCCGGCGACACGGTGGCCTGATCGGCGGTTTCGGTTGCGGTTTCTGGCGTGTTTTTCTTGTGTCTTTCCATATTTGGGTATATGCCCCTTGCAACAGCCGAAAACAAGCCCTGTATCGGGAAAACCATCAGCCCCCGAAAACCTGTCAATGCCAGACCAAAAACCGCCATCCACACCAACCCGCATTGACAAGCCCTTGCTGCGGCTGGCCTCGACCGGCAATAAGGCTGCCAAACGCCCCAGCAAAACGAC
>CAZYKI010000012.1:0-28162 GCA_964648035.1 uncultured Candidatus Puniceispirillum sp.
GTCCTGACCAAAGCCGGAAATAGAGGCATAAACAAGCCGCGGATTGGTTGCCGACAAGGTATCATAATCAATGCCAAGGCGCTTTTTCACATCAGGCCGGAAATTTTCAACAATCACATCGGCTTTATCGGCAAGCTGACGAAAAATCTTCATGCCGTCTTCGCTTTTCAGATTTAGGGTCAGACTTCGTTTGTTGCGGTGCAAATTTTGGAAATCTGGCCCGGCGCGTGGACCACCAAGCTGCGCGCCATCGACCGGCGCTTCAATCTTGATCACGTCAGCACCCCAGTCAGCCAATTGCCGCACACAGGTTGGACCCGACCTGACCCGCGTCAAATCCAGCACCAAATAATCCTTTAAGGCCGTACTGGCGGCTGGTGTGCGGGGCCCCATTTGGCCGGCATTGCTGGCTGAACCGTTGCTCATGATCTCTCTCCATCCCTCATCATCATTTTCAAGACGTCATCAGTTTTATAGGGGCACCATGTTACGGCGCCCCTGATGATGATCTGTGCGTCTTGCATGTGATACCCTAATCGCGCGGCGGTTTTGTATTTCAAAATCCTATTGTTGTATACTATTGGGACAAACGCGCGGCATGTCAAACCTTGTATCAGGCACTTCCTAGGATTTTGACGAACCACACGCCGCGGTCAGCCTTGGGGTGTTTTGGCGGTGTAGGGGCGCTGGGTCATAAAGTTGAAATCGACCCCTTCACCCGCCTGATTGACCTGATCCATATAGAGCTTTTTATAGCCGCGGTCAGCACGGGTGGTGGCGGGCGGCGTCCACGCGGCACGACGGCGGTCGATTTCGGCCTGGTCAACCAGCATTTCAAGTTTCCGCGCCGGCACATCAAGACGGATCATATCGCCAGTTTTCACCAACGCCAGCGGCCCGCCGATGGCGGCCTCCGGGCTCGCATGAAGCACGATCGCCCCAAAGGCGGTTCCACTCATCCGGCAATCGGAGATCCGCACCATATCCTTGACGCCTTTTGTGGCGAGCTTTTTCGGGATCGGAATATAGCCGGCCTCGGGCATACCCGGCGCGCCTTTCGGCCCGGCATTGCGAAGCACCAGCACACTGTCGGCGGTAACGTCAAGATCGGGGTCGTCAATCCGGTTGGCTAAATCTTCCAGCGAGTCAAACACCATCGCCGGACCGGTATGTTGCAGCAATTCAGGCGTACAGGCGGATTGTTTGATAATCGCCCCGTCGCCGGCCAGATTACCGCGCAAAAAGGCGATGCCGCCACCGCTGTAAATCGGCTTGTCGAGCGGCCGGACCACATCTTGCGGAAAGGCCGCGGGCATATCGGCAATTTCGGCGCCAAGCGTGCGGCCGGTCACGGTCAGACAATCAAGGTTCAGCAGCGGTTTCAAGGCCCGCAAAATGGGGGCCATGCCACCGGCACGATGAAGATCATCCATATAAAACTGGCCGGTTGGTTTCAAATCGACAAGCACCGGGGTGGTGTCGCCAAGCCGGTCAAAGGCCGCCATGTCAATTTCAATACCAAGCCGGCCGGCCATCGCTGCCAGATGGACAATACCATTGGTTGACCCGCCAACCGCCAGCAGCACCCGCAGGGCGTTTTCAAAAGCGGCAGGGGTCATGATCTGTGACGGGCGCAAGCCCTCTTTGGCCAACGCCATCGCACGCTGCCCGGCCAATTCGGCATGCCGCAACCGATCTGCTGCGACCGCCGGAATGGTCGCCCCGCCGGGCAGCATCATACCAAGTGCCTCGGTCATGCAGGCCATCGTACTGGCGGTACCCATAACACCGCATGTGCCAGCGGTCGGCACCAGCCGGCCTTCGATCTGGTTGATCTTGTCGGCGTCAATGCGGCCGCCCCGATAGTCACCCCAAAAGCGGCGGCAATCGGTACAGGCACCAACCCGTTGATCCTCGACCGTGCCCGACAACATCGGCCCGGTGACCAGTTGAATGGCCGGCACATCGGCACTGGCGGCCGCCATCAATTGCGCGGGCACGGTTTTATCACAGCCACCGATCAGCACCACCGCATCCATCGGCAAGGCACCGATCATTTCCTCGGTATCCATTGCCATCAAATTGCGGAAATACATGCTTGTCGGAAAGGCAAAAGACTCATGTAGCGAGATCGTTGGAAATTCCATCGGCAAGCCGCCAGCCAGCATCACCCCACGCTTGACCGCCTCGACCAGCTTTGGCGCGGTCGCATGGCAGGCATTATAATCGGAATAGGTGTTGGCAATACCAATCACCGGCCGCGCCAGCGCATCATCGCTATAGCCCATCGCCTTGATGAAGGCCTTGCGGAGATAGAGGGCAAAATCCTCGTCACCATAGCGGGTCAAACCACGTTTCATGCCTTTATGCCAGTCCTGCATTATCTTGTCCCTTTCTCAAACAGCATCCAGCAGCTATAGGCCAAAACAGCCGTGATGGCTCGATTTATTTTGACAAATCGCCGCCGCCCCATTGATCGGGGTCGCCTGATTTTGCTTGATAGCCCTGTGGCAATACGGCAGATTTGAGCGATATTTCCGGCCAGCCACCCCGCTGGCCAGCCGTCACGGCCCGCCGTCATCTTTATCCCTTGGTCACAGGTTTATCATTATGTCATCGCCATCTTCCGCCCTTATTGAAACCTTGGCCAACCACGGTGTCGAGGTCATCTTCAGCCTGTCAGGCAACCAGATCATGCCGCTTTATGACGCCTGTATCGATTCGAATATCCGGATCATCCACACCCGGCATGAAGCATCCGCCGTCTATATGGCCGAGGCCTATGCCCAAATGTCGGGCAAGATTGGCGTGGCGCTGGTTACCGCCGGACCGGGTTTGCTGAATGCGGTCTCGGCCCTCTATTCGGCCGCCCGGTCTGAAAGCCCGGTTCTGTTGATCAGCGGTGACGCTGCCCTGTCGATGGACGGCCGTGGCGGTTTTCAGGAATTGGACCAAGTCAGTGTGACCAGCCCGATCGTCAAATATGGCGTACGCCCCCCCACCGCCGCCGGCCTTATCAGCGGCCTTGATGCGTGTATCGCCGCCGCATGCAGCGGCACGCCGGGGCCGGTGCATCTGGCTCTTGCCTTTGATGTGCTGGCTGGTGATGCCGATGTGGCGGCCGCCCACCCGGTCCCGCCAACCGCACCTGCCGGACTGGCGGACGCCGATCTGGCAACGATCATTGACGCGCTTGCAAATGCTGAACGGCCACTGGTCATCACCGGCCCGCAGGCCAACCGTACCCGGCAGCCTGACGCCACCGCCGCGCTTGAGGCCGCGCTTGGCATGCCGGTCATCTGTCTTGAATCGGCGCGCGGCCTGTCGGACAGTTTTTACGGCGATTTCGGCACCGCCTTAAAGGCCGCCGATCTGATCATCCATCTTGGCAAGCGGGCCGATTATTCAACCGGTATCCATGCGGCCGGCCGGATCCCCGCCGCAACAAGGCTGATTTCGGTTCTAACCCCGGACCAGCCAGCCCCGAACCCAGCCCAGCCTGACCGCCAGGTGACATTGGTGCGGACAGCGCATATCCCGACCGCAATGACCCAGCTTGCCGCCGCCGCCGCCAAAAACAACCGCACCAAATCCAGCGCTGGCTGGTTGCAACAGCTAACCGCGGACATCACCCGCCGTCTGCCGTGGCAGGACGGGCCAGCCGGCCGACATCCGGCCCGTGTGACCGCCAGCCTGCAAGACGCCATTCACCATGCCGACAATGCCATTTTGGTCGCTGACGGGGGTGAGTTTTGCCAATGGGTTCAGGCCGGATGCGTGGCCCCACGCCGCCTGATTAACGGCCCGTCCGGCGCAATTGGCGGCGGTATCGCCTATGCGATCGGCACCAGCATTGCTTGTCCGGACGCCACCATATTTCTGGTGATGGGTGACGGCACTGCCGGTTTCTATTTTGCCGAACTGAACAGCGCGGTCCGCGCCGGATGCAAAATCGTGGCGATGATCGGCAATGACTTCCGCTGGAATGCTGAAGTCCAGATCCAGATCGATACCTACGGCCCAGACCGGGTCTATGGCTGTGATCTTGACGATACCGCTGATTATGCCGCCGCCGCCAGCGGGCTTGGTCTTCTTGGCCAAACCGTGGGGCCGGATGATGATCTTGATAACGCGCTAGCAGCGGCTGTCGCGCATGATGGGCCGGCCTTGCTGAATGTGCTGATCGATGGGCAGGCCGCCCCCAAATTCATGCCGATGAAACTCTAGCCGCGCCGCCCACGCTCAGCTAAAGCGGGCCTCACGCGCCCGCACCACGGCCACCATCGCGTCATTATAGGGTGTCGCGATACCCAATTCACGGCCCAGTACCGGCACCATACCATTGATCGCATCTATTTCAGAACGGCGCCCTGCCAAATGGTCAAGCCGCATTGACGGGATCGAGTCTGGTATGCCGGCGGCAAATTCAAGGCCATAGGCCACCGGATCATCAAACGAAAAGGCAATGCCCTTGGCCCGGCCTATCGCATAGGCTTCGCGCATACAGCCAAGGGCCACCTGCCGCCGATCCGCATCGGCAAATAATTCGCCGATCGTGCAATCAAACGCTGTGGTCGGGGCGCTGCACATCACATTACAGATGAATTTTTCCCATACCAGCTGATGGATATCGTCAAACGCCTTGGCCTTAAACCCCGCCTGCTGCCAGAGTGCTTCGACCTTTTGCAGCCGGTCGGTCATGCCACCATTCATTTCGCCGATTCGCACCTGCCGCATCGCATTATGGTGAATATGGCCTGGCCCCTTGATCGAGGCGCCAAACCCCTCGGCGACACCAAGAAGCACATGATCAACCGGCATATGGCGGCCGATCCTCTCGCCCGCACCGAGCCCGTTCTGAATGGTCAAAACCAATGATCCGGGTGTCATCACCATCGCCAGTTCGGCCGCGACCGCGGCCACACCATCGGCCTTGGTCGCAATCACATAAAGATCGATATCACCAAGGTCGGCAATGCGATCACAGGCGGTGATGCCAGCGATCACACGGTCACCGCTACCGCCTTCAAGGCGCAGCCCCTTGGCCGCAATAGCGGCGATATGGGCTGCCCACACATCAACCACCGATACCGCATAGCCAGCCTCGGCAAAAAAACCGGCATAGATTGATCCCATCGCCCCTGCCCCGATCACCGCAATGCGCGGTGGGCTGGCCGGATTAAACTCATTTGTCGACATCAGCGTTTCATCCTCTTTTACCCCGGTTAGTCCTGCGGCGCGGCGGTCATTTCGCCAACCGTTCCAGCCGCGACAAGCGCGTCGATTTCCGCCTCCTCAAGCCCGGCCGCCCGCAATATCTCGCGGCTATGTTCGCCCAATTGTGGCGGTAATCCAGCCACCCCGACATCGCGCGACCGGCTGAATTTGATAGGCGATCCCATGCCGCGATACCCATCCTTTTCAACCACCATCCCGCGCACCGCGGTTTGCGGATGCAGCAAGGCTTCTTCAACATCGCGCACCGGACCGGCCGGCACACCGGCGGCAAGCAATTGTTCGGCAAAGGCCGCCCCATCGACCTTGGCCAGTGCCGTTTCAAGAATCTCGGTGAGGGCTGCCCGGTTGACCACCCGGTCGGCATTGTCGACAAAACGCGGATCGTCAAGAATTTCCGCAACGCCCAGCGCCTGGCAAAAGCGGGCAAAGGCCCGGTTATTGCCGATGCCGATAAAAATATCATTGGTCGCGGTCGCAAATTTGTCATAGGGCGAAATATTCGGATGCGAATTGCCGCTGGCCTTGCCGGGCTTGCCGGTCAGAAAATAGTTCGCATTATGCGGATGCATCAGCGCCAGCGCCGAATCATAGAGCGTCATATCAATATATTGCCCCAACCCCGACCGGTGGCGTTCCTGCAACGCCATCAAAATGCCGATCGCGCAATAAAGACCGGTGCCCATATCGACAATCGGCGCACCAAGCCGGACCGCGCCCGTTTCGGCCATGCCATTGATCGACATCATGCCGGTCATCGCTTGGACCACCGCATCATAGCCAGGCGCCCCCCCAAGCGGTCCGTCTGCGCCAAAACCGGAAATGCGGCAATGGATCAGCCGCGGGAATTTGTCTTTCAGCACCGCCTCATACCCCATACCCCATTTTTCCAAGGTACCGGTTTTGAAATTGTCGATCAGCACATCGGCATTATCCAACAATCGCAACAGCACCCCGCGACCGGCCTCACTGGCCAGGTCAATCACCACCGATTTCTTATTGCGGTTCACATTGATGAAATAGGACGCCATGCCACGCGCAAAAGGTGGCCCCCAGCCGCGCACCTCGTCACCGGCGGCCGATTCAATCTTGATCACCTCGGCGCCGTGATCGGCCAGAATTTGGGTCGCATAGGGCCCCCCAAGAACCCGGGTCAAATCGATCACCCGGATGCCATCAAGCGCATGGGCACCAAATAAAGGCGGATTTGTTGACATAAGATTTTCTCCTGTTGCCCACGATAGTGGCGGTTGAAGCCGGGTTCGCGTTTGGCCCATATGATTTAGGTTCGCTATGATTTGGACCAGATCGGTTTTGGTCAATAAGATTTTGGCAGGCCAAGCACCCGTTCGGCGATATAGTTTAGGACCATCTGCGCGCTGACCGGTGCCAGCCGCGGGATCAGGGATTCGCGCAACAGTCGTTCAACGTGATATTCCTTGGCATAGCCCATGCCGCCATGCGTCATCACCGCCTGCGTTGCCGCCTTGAAACCGGCCTCGGCGGCAAAATATTTGGCGGCATTGGCCAGCCCACCGGCCGGCGCCCCCGAATCATATAGATAGGCCGCTTTGGCAATCAATAATTCGGCAGCTTCCAGTTCAACCCAATTTTCGGCCAGCGGATGCTGGATGCTTTGATTCTGACCAATCGGTCGGCCAAATACGACCCGGCTGCCGGCATAAGCGACCGCGCGCTGCAAAGCTGACCTGCCAATCCCCAACGCCTCGGCCGCAATCAGGATCCGTTCCGGGTTCAAACTGTCAAGCAAATAGGAAAACCCCTTGCCGTCTTCGCCGATTCGGTGGCTTTCCGGCACCATCAGCCCGTCGATAAAGATCTGGTTACTGTCAACCGCCGCCCGCCCCATTTTGGCAATTTCACGCACTTCAATTTTGGTGCGATCAAGGTCGGTATAGAACAGGGTCAGACCATCGGTCCGGCGGCCCTGCGGGTTGGGCGCTTTGGTCCGGGCCAAAAGCAATATCTTGTCGGCCACTTGCGCCGTCGAGGTCCAGATTTTCTGACCGCTAATCCGGTACCCCCCTGCCACCAGTTCGGCGCGGGTCCGGATCATCCCCGTATCAAGGCCGGCATCGGGCTCGGTCACCCCAAAGCAGCATTTAACATGGCCACCGATCAGCGGCGGCAGCCATGCGGCGCGCTGTTCATCAGTGCCATAGACAACGATCGGATGCGGGCCGAAAATATTGATATGAACCGCCGATGCGGCGGCCATGCCACCGCCCGATTCAGCGATCGTCTGCATCATGATAGCGGCCTCGGCGATACCAAGTGCGGCCCCGCCATAGGCCTCGGGCATGGCAATACCAAGCCAGCCGCCCGCGGCGATAGCCTGATAAAATTCTTCCGGGAACCGCCCATCGCGGTCAGCGGCCAACCAATAATCATCGCCAAAATCAGCCATGATTGCGGTGAGTGCATCACGGATTGATTGCTGTGTCGGACTTAGGGTGAAATCCATTATCGTGGCTCTTTCATTGCATAGATGGATAACCGGCTAGCGACGCCAGGCGGGTCGGCGTTTTGCAAAAAACGCCGCAACACCCTCGCGGGCGTCGGGCTGCTCCCAGCAATCGGCAAGGGCGTCGATCGTCTTGGCAATCACCGCATCATCGATCGGCCGGGTCAGCTGCCGGACCAACGCCTTGGCCGCCGCCGCGGCCGCCGGACTGGCGGCAAGATATGAGTCAAGACGCGATGCCAGCAGCACCGGCAAATCATCAGCCGGCGCGGCAAGGCTGGCAAGCCCGATTTGTACCGCTTCAGCACTGTCAAACATACGCGCCGACAAAAACAGCCGGCGCGCCGCGGCCGCCCCAATCCGCGCAATCACATAGGGGCTAATGGTGGCCGGGATCAGGCCAAGCCGCGCCTCGGTCAATCCAAACCGGGCGGTATCGGCAACAATGGTCTCGTCACACACCGCCATCAACCCGATGCCACCGCCAAAGGCATTGCCGGTGACATAGCCGATTAACGGCTTGGGAAATTGATCCATCTGCCGCAACAGCGCCGCCAGCTTGCCGGCCTCGGCCATGCGCTGGGTGCGGGTGGCGTCAATTTGCGCCTGCATCCAGGCAAGGTCACCGCCGGCACTAAAACTCGGTCCGGCACCGGCAAGACAGACAACGCGGCAGGCCGTCTCATCGGCAAGCCGCGCAAAGGCATCGCCAAGTGCCGCGATCATTGCCGGCGACATCGCGTTATGGCGGTCCGGGTCATGCATCGTCACCGTGACCACACCGCGGTCATCACGATCCAGCATTAGGGGGGTATCGGTCATTCTTATCCTGCCTGTTCTATGGTGCGGTTGCCGCCGGGGCGCAAACTGTTGGCAAACTGTGCAGCAGCGGCCACCCGGTCCGGGTCAAGGCCGGTGCTGTACCCCGCTTTTGTTAGCATCAATAGCACCGACTCGGTGGCCACATTGCCGGCGGCGCCAGGCGCGTATGGGCATCCGCCCAATCCGCCAACCGACGCATCGAAACAGCGCAATCCAAAATCGAGGCTGGTCCGGATATTGTCGATCGCCCGCCCGCCAGTATCATGATAATGGCCAGCCAGTTGGGCGGGTGGGACGGTCTTGACCACCGCTGCCAGCATCCGCGCAATCGAGTCTGGCACCGCCTTGCCAACCGTATCGCCAAGGGCAATTTCATAGCAGCCCATATCGATCAATGCGCCCGCCAGCTTGGCGACAATTTGCGGGTCCGTTGGGCCATCAAACGGGCAATCGGTGACCATGCTGATACAGCCGCGCACCGGCATATTATGCCGCCGTGCAGCGGCGAGAACCGGGCGAAACCGGTCCAGACTTTCGGCAATCGAACAATTGATATTCTGCTGGCTAAACCCTTCAGACGCGGCAGCAAACACCGCCACCCCGTCAAGGCCAGCCTCAATCGCCGCCTCAAGGCCGCGCATATTTGGCACCAGCGCATGATAGGTGGCAGCGGGCGCACGGTCGATCGCCGCCATAACCGTTGCCGCATCCGCCAATTGCGGCACCCATTTCGGACTGACAAAGCTGGTGGCCTCGATCTGGGCAAAGCCGCATGCCGACAACAGATCGATCAGGCGCACCTTGTCAGCACTGTCGATAAACCGTGGCTCATTTTGCAAACCATCGCGCGGGCTAACTTCAAATATGCGGACATGTTGGGACATCGGTTCACTTTTTTGGTTGGCGCGGACGGCCGCTTGTGGCTAGGATCGGGGCTGCGGCGCCCCTGCGCCCGCATCATATTATTGCAGTTCACGAACCGGCGCTTTAACCGCCGCCTCGTCCCTCACCTGTCATCGGAGCAGATTTCCATGTCCAAAATCAATATCGAATTTACCCTGTTTTCGGCATTTTATTCGCCACTGATCTCAACCATGACAGGCGGCTTTCTAAAAGATGAGGGCCTTGACTATGCATTTACCGTGTCGGCACCGGGGGTCACCGCGATCACCGCATTGGATAATGGCACCGCCGACGTTGTCCAATCGACCCTTAGTCAGGGCTTTAACACGCTGAACAAGGGTGAGACGCCAAAATGCGTCCATTTTGCCCAGATCAACGAGATGGACGGCTTCTTTCTCACCGGCCGTGATGCTGATCCCGCATTTGACTGGAAGAAACTGGAAGGCGCCGAAGTGCTTGTCCATCATGGTGGCCAGCCGATGACGATGTTCAAATATGCTTGCTATAAGGCCGGGATCGACATCGCAAAAATCAACATCATTGATGCAGGCAATGGCGGCGAGATGGACAAGGCATTCCGCGCCGGCACCGGCCAATATATCCATCAGCAAGGCCCCGCCCCACAGCAATTGCAGGCCGACGGGGTTGGCCATGTCGTGACCGCGCTTGGGCCGGTCATCGGTCCTTGTGGTTTTTCCAGCTTGGCCGCCAAGCCTGAATGGCTGGACAGCGATGAAGGCAAGGCCTTTACCCGTGCCTATATCAAAACCCGCAACTATATGAATGACGCCAGCGCCGATGAAATTGCCAACGCGCAAAAACCATTATTCCCAACGATCGATTTGGCCGTCCTGACCGATTGTATCGCCACCTATCAGAAGATGGGCTGCTGGACCCGGCATATCGATATCACCGATGCCGGTTATGACGCGATGCTGGATATTTTTGAATATGACGGCATGCTGAAAACCCGCTATGCCTATGATCAGGTCTGCGCCAAGCCACCTGTTGTGTGACCAAACGCTAGCCGGGCGCGGGGCAGCGGTTGCCGCCGGCATCGCCCCGGTCCGGCCCATCAGGGGCTAAGCGGTTGCCGCGCCGCATGACGTTGGCCGTCGCGCCCTAATTCGATAAAACGCTGGATAAAGGGTTTGCCGGCATCCGCGGTGCGGACCGCGGCATAGAGTTGACGGGTCAGGCCTGTCGATGTAACCGGCCGCGTCACCAGCCCGGAATCGATATCGGCTGACCTGATCACCCAATCCGGCAACACCGTTACCCCCTTGTTTGCGCCAACCAACAGCAGCATCACCGCCGTCAGTTCGACCTGCCGCACCAGTTTCGGCTCAACCCGCGCCGGGATAAGCAACTGGCTGAAAATATCCAGCCGCGTGCGTTCAACAGGATAGGTGATCAGCGTCTGGTCGGCAAAATCGGCCGCCTCGATAAACGGCTTTTTGGCCAGCGGATTGCCCGCTGCCGCTAAAAAGGTCGGCGCATAGGGGAATAATTCATGAAAGGTGACCCCGGCAATCGCATCCGGGTCAGACGAGATCACCACATCGACCTCTTCATCCACCAATGCCGCCAAGGCCCGAAACGCCAGACCCGGACGAATATCGATATCAACATCCGGAAACGCGGCGCGAAATAAATTCAACACCGGAAACAACCATTCAAAACAGGCATGACACTCAATGGCGATATGCAACCGACCGGCCTGCCCTTTTTGTAGATTGTCAAACTCGGCCTTCAATTGATCGATTTCAGGCAGAATCCGTTCGGCAGCTCGCAAAAACCGGACCCCTTCAGCCGACAAGCGCATCGGTTTGGTGTTTTTGACAAACAGATCAACCCCAAGCTGTTCACGAATGGCTTTTAACTGATGCGACAGCGCCGATTGGGTAATATGAAGCTGCTCGGCGGCCTGGGCGACTGACCCGGCACTATGGATGGCCATGATGGTTCGTAGATGACGAAGTTCGATATTCATGAGCAAATCTCATAAACTTTATGATTATTATGAATTTGTTTCATTGTCATGTTTCTGTCACAAATAAATATGTAAGGCAAGGCCGGTCTTGATCACGGGGCCGATTGCCGCCACCTAAGGGGACGGGCCATGGACCAGAAGCCGCCAAAAATTTCTTTTGAATTTTTTCCGCCAAAGTCGCTGCAAGCCAGCTTTGATCTGTGGGAGTCATTAAATATCCTGACCCCGTTGCAGCCCAGCTTTGTGTCGGTCACCTATGGGGCTGGCGGCACCACGCGGCAACTGACCCGTGAAATGACCGAAACTGTCGCGTCCAGCTATGGGCTTGAGGTCGCGGCGCATCTGACTTGTGTCGATGCCAGCCGCGCCGAGACGCTGGCCATTGCCAAATCTTATGTCGATGCTGGCGTATCGCGCATCGTTGCGTTGCGCGGTGACCCGCCAAAAGGAGCCGGCAAGTTTGTGCCGCATCCGCAAGGCTATGCCGACTCGGTTGATCTTGTTGCCGGACTGGCGGCCACCGGGGTCAAGGATATTTATGTGGGGGCCTATCCAGAACCGCACCCTGAGGCGGCCCATGCCATGGCCGATATCGACTGGCTCAAACGCAAATTTGACGCCGGTGCCAGCGCCGCCATCACCCAGTTTTTCTTTGACAGCGAGCTGTTCTTGCGGTTCCGCGACCGGTGCCAAAAAGCCGGTATCGACAAGCCGATTATTCCGGGCATCTTACCGATTGAAAATTGGCAGAATGTCAAACGCTTTGCCGCCCGCTGCGGTGCCAGTATTCCTGCCCAGCTTGACGCTGAATTTGCGATGGCAGCCCGCAATGATGTCGAGGATATTTTGTCGGTCGTGGTCGCCACCGATCTATGCGCCGATTTGATGGAAGAAGGTGTCGACCAGTTCCATTTCTATACATTGAACCGGCCGTTTTTGACACGCGATGTCTGTTTGGCGCTTGGCATTGTGCCCGACCCCAAACTGGCCTTGGTTGCCTGACCGCCAGCGCCCCCGATACCGCGATCCTTGGGATCCTTGGCAACCGACAGGCCGGGTGACAACCGATGCTGGCGGGCCAAAAACCGCTTGCCAAAGCCGGTGCGTCTGCGCCAGAGTTCTGCCCCGAAAACCGTTCCTGACCGGGGCATGCCATCATGACCGATACCCCCATTTCACCGACAAAATATGGCGACACACCAGCTGGTCGCATTGCGGCCATCATGGCCACTGTTTCAACCATTGCCGTGGTTGGTGCCAGCAACAAGCCAGATCGTGCCAGCTATCGGGTGATGCGGTTTCTGGCGGCGCGCGGCTATGATGTGATTGCGGTCAATCCGGGGCTTGCCGGCGGCCAGATTGACACGATCCCCGTGGTCGCATCGCTGGCCGATATCGACCGGCCGGTTGATATGGTTGACGTGTTCCGGGCCAGTGACGCCCTGCCGGCGATTGTTGACGCGGCGATTGCGATTGACGCCCGCGTTTTATGGACACAGCTTGGCGTGATCCATGATGCGGCGGCGGACCGTGCGGCAGCGGCGGGCCTAGAGGTGATTGTCGACCGCTGCCCGATGATCGAGTTTCGCCAAGACTAACCGGCGCTAAGCTGTCCCGTGACGATTTTTTTTTGCCGAGGGGTGCGCGTGGCCGCCCTTTTGGTCTATAGTGGCGCCGCCTACCGGTGAATTTATGGCCCCAAGATGATGGCCGCAACATAATGGATAAAGACATGCGCAAAGTGAATGGTTGCCAGTCGCTGACCCATTGGTCGGTTGAAATGGATAATGACGGCATTGTGTGGCTGTCGATCAATGTTGCCGACAAATCGGTCAATGTGCTGACCCGTGCGGTTATTGATGAATTGGCGGTGATCCTTGATGCGCTTGAGGCCGACAGCCAGATGACCAGCCTTGGCCTGCTGTCAGGCAAGCCGGGCGGCTTTGTCTATGGCGCCGACATTCACGAATTTGAAACCCTTGCCAGCGCCGCCGATGTCGCCGCCTTGATGCGGCTGGTGCATGGGTTGTTCAACCGGCTTGCCGCCTTGCCTGTTCCGACAGCTGCCGGCATTGACGGCATTGCCGTTGGCGGCGGGCTGGAACTGGCCTTGCCGTGCGACCATCTTTTTGTCACCGGATCACCCAAAACAAAACTTGGGTTTCCCGAAGTCAATCTAGGGATCCTGCCGGGCTATGGCGGGACCGGGCGGGCCTTTGCCCGGATTGGAACCGGACAGGTTCTCGATATGATGCTTAGCGGCCGGCCCGTCGGCAGCAAGGCCGCGCTTGATCACGGGCTTGCTGACCATATGGTCGATGACGCGGCCGCCTTGCAACCGGCCATGCGGCACTGGATGCTTGGGCAAAATGGAGTCAAACCACAGCGCCAGCCGGTGGACAGCACCGCCGACAGCGCCGCCCTTGCCACCGCGCGTGATACCTATCTGAAACGGTTGCGGCCCGACCACACCCCCGCCCCCTTTGCAATTGCCGACCATGTGGAACGGCATGGCCAAGATGCTGCCGCGATGTCGGCAGGTGAGATCGATATTTTCCCCGACCTGCTGACCGGCAGCGCCTCAAAAAATCTACGACGGGTCTATTATCTGACCGACACGGTCCGCAAATCGGCGCGTGGCGACAGCGGTATCACCCATGTTCATGTGATTGGCGCCGGTGTCATGGGCGGCGATATTGCCGCGGTCAGTGCGCTGGCCGGCCTTGACGTCACCCTTACCGACATGAATGCCGCGGCCATTGAAAAAGCCCTTGCCAGAGCCCGCACATTATGTGAGCGGCGTCTCAAAACCGACGATAAAATCGCCGCCGCCATGAAGCGCCTTGTCGCCGACCCTGACGGCAGCGGGGCCGGCAAGGCCGATCTGATCATCGAAGCGGTCGCCGAACGGCTTGACGTTAAAAAGGCGGTATTCCAAGCCGTCGAGGCGGTGGCCCGGCCCGATGCGATCTTGGCCACCAATACATCGGCCATTCCGCTGGAAGATATTGCCGCGGCCCTGCAGGCACCGGCGCGGCTTATTGGTCTGCATTTCTTCAACCCGGTACCGGTATTGCCGCTGGTCGAGGTGATCTGGTCATCGCTGTCCGACCAAACGCTGGTTGCGCGCGGCATGCAGTTTGCCGGCCGCATTGGCAAAATGCCGATCCGCTGCAAGTCAGCGCCGGGCTTTTTGGTGAACCGCGCCTTGCTGCCTTATATCTATCGGGCCATCGATGCTGTCGCCAATGGTCAAGACGCCGATATGATCGATCAATCGCTGGTTGATTTTGGTATGCCGATGGGGCCGGTCGAACTGGCCGACCAGATTGGGCTTGATGTCTGTCTTGATGTCGGTTTGGTGCTGGGCATGCCGCCCGCCGCCAAAGCCCTGCTGACCGAAAAATGTGACGCTGGCACCATTGGCCGCAAATCGGGGCGTGGCTTTTACCTATGGGACGGCAATCGGCCAGACCGGCCGCGCGCCCCGCAATCCGCCACCATTATGGCTGGCATCGTTGATGACATGCTGGCCCCGATGATTGCCGAATGCCGGCAAGCGGTTGCCGACGGGGTGGTTGATTCGGCCGATAGCGCCGATGCTGGGATGATTTTTGGCATCGGGTTTCCGGGCTTTCGGGGCGGTCCGTTGAACTGGGCCGATCACAGGTGATGCGCTCGCGGCCGGGTCCAGCCACCGCCAAGGGAAACAGACGATTGCACCAAACAACTGATACCAACATGACCAAGACAAGTAAGGGCTAATCAGATGACCGATATTTTCATTCTTGCCGCGCAACGATCGGCTATTGGCAGTTATGGTGGTAGCCTGAAGGACACCGCCCCGATCGATCTGGCGGTGCCGGTTGCCAAGGACGCCATCGCCAAATCCGGCGTGCCAGCCGACGCCATCGGCCATGCTGTCTATGGCCATGTTATTCACACCGAACCGCGGGATATGTATTCACCGCGCTGCATTGCGATCGGTGCCGGCCTTGCCGAAACCGCCCCGGCGTTTCAGGTCAACCGGCTATGTGGCAGCGGCCTGCAAGCAATTGTCAGTGCGACCCAATTGATCAGCCTTGGGGATTGCGATACCGCCCTTGCCGGCGGCGTTGAAGTGATGAGCCGTGGCCCCTATAGCCTTCCCGCCCAGCGCTGGGGGGCCCGCATGGGCGACAGTGCCGTTGTCGATATGATGGTTGGCGCATTGCATGACCCGTTTGGCATCGGACATATGGGGATCACCGCCGAAAATATCGCCGCCGATTATGATATCAGCCGCGACGATATGGACGCCTTTGCCGCCGAATCGCAAGCCCGCGCTGCGCGCGCCGACAAGGCTGGGTATTTCACCAGCCAGATCACCCCGGTCGAGATCAAACAGCGCCGCCAAATGGTGTGTTTTGACAAGGATGAATATATTCGCGAAGAGACCACCGCCGAAAGCCTTGCCGGCTTGCGTCCGGCCTTTGCCAAGGATGGTGTGGTCACCGCCGGCAATTCATCCGGCATCAATGACGGCACCGCATCACTGGTGCTGGCTAATGCGGCGGCGGTCAAAACCCATAAGGCCACACCTCTGGCCCGTATTGTCGCCTATGGGTTCGGCGGCGTTGCACCGCGGATCATGGGCATGGGGCCGGTACCGGCAAGCCAGATGGCATTGCAACGCGCCGGACTGACCGCAGATGATCTTGCTGTGATCGAAAGTAACGAAGCATTTGCCGCGCAGGCCTGTGCCGTATCGCGCGTGCTTGGCTTTGATACAGCGCGCGTCAACCCGAATGGCGGGGCGATCGCGCTTGGTCATCCGATCGGCGCTACCGGCGCCATTATTATGACCAAACTGGTTCATGAACTTCACCGTCAAGGCGCACGTTATGGCATGGCAACCATGTGTATTGGCGGTGGGCAAGGGATCAGTGTGATCATCGACGCCACGCCCTAAGCCCCCTTCTATCCCGGACCAACGGAGCGCTCCCTATGTATAAAGCCCCTGTCGACGACTATAAGTTTTTGTTTGAGCATGTGATCGGCCTTGATGATTTGATGCGGGATATCGGCAATGACGATGTCAGCGCCGAACTGGCCGAGGCGGTGCTTGACGAGGCCGGCAAACTGGCTGCCGATGTGATTGCCCCGCTCAATCACGATGGCGATATCGAAGGGTCGAAACGGCTTGATGATGGGCAGGTCATCACCCCCAAAGGCTTTGTTGAAGCGCAGGCGGCGATGCGTGATGGCGGCTGGTCATCGATGGAAGCCAAGCCCGAATTTGGCGGTCAGGGGCTGCCAATGGTTCTGACCACAGCGGTCAATGAATTTTGGCAAGCGGCCAATATGTCCTTTGCGCTGTGCCATTTGCTGACACAAGGCCAGATCCATGCCTTGCAAAAATCAGCCGCACCGGATTTGCAGCAAACCTATATCCCGCCGATGGCCGCTGGCCGCTGGACCGGCACCATGAATTTGACCGAACCGCAGGCGGGAAGCGACCTTGCCGCGATTAAAAGCCGGGCGGTACCGAATGGTGATCATTACCTGATCACCGGCCAGAAAATCTATATCACCTATGGCGAGCATGACATGGCCGAAAATATCGTGCATTTGGTGCTGGCTCGCACCCCGGATGCACCGGCCGGCATCAAGGGTATTTCGGTCTTTATCGTGCCCAAATTCCTGCCCGACGCCGCCGGCAATTTCACCGTGAAAAACGATGTGCGCTGTTTGTCGATCGAAAAGAAACTTGGCATCAAGGCCTCGCCAACCGCGGTTATGCAATTTGGCGAGACCACCGGCGCGGTTGGGTATCTTGTCGGCGCCGAAAATGAAGGCATCGACATCATGTTCGGGATGATGAACCACGCCCGCATTGCGGTTGGCCTGCAAGGGCTGGCGATTGCCGAGCGCGCCTATCAGCAGGCCGTGTCTTATGCCCGTGACCGAGTACAAGGTGTGCCGCTTGACCGGCAAAAAGGTGATCCGATCATCCATCATCCGGATATTTTGCGTACCCTTGGCAGTATGAAAGCCGAGATTGAAGCCATGCGCGCGGTCATGATGACCGGCGCGGCGGCAATGGACCGCGCCCATCACGACAGCGCCAATACCGCGCTTGACGCCCGCGTTGGCTTGCTGATCCCGATCATCAAGGGCTGGATGACCGAACGCGGCCAGATCATTGCGTCGCAAGCGGTGCAAACGCATGGCGGCATGGGCTTTATCGAGGAAACCGGGGCCGCCCAGCATTACCGTGACGCGCGTATTTTGACGATCTATGAAGGCACCACCGCGATTCAGGCCAACGATCTTGTATTCCGCAAAACCATCCGCGACCAAGGCGCCGCGGTGACCGCCTTGCTAGATGACATCGCCGCCGATATGACGGCGCTTGCCGGGCATGACAATGCACGGATCCCGCCTTTGGCCAGCGCTGTCACCAGCGCGGTTGCAACCGCCCGCGACATTGCCGCCCATATCGTCCGCGGTGCCAATGACCCGCGTCGTCCAGCGGCCAGTGCGACCAATTATCTGCTGCTGATGGGAAGCTTGTGCGGTGGCTGGATGATGGCCCGCCACGCCGCCGCCGCCGCCAACCGGCTTGCGCTTGGGGATGACGATGGCGCGATGACCGCCAAAATGACCACCGCCGAAATCTATATGACCCATCACTTGCCACAGGTTGACGCATTGGCGCGCAGCATTCTGGCCGGCGATAACCCGGTTTTGGCGCTTGACCCGGACCAGCTTTAGGCGGGTTTATCGGCTTCTTTGAACAGTACCGCCGCCCAGTCTTCCCACAATTGTGACAGCGCGGCGTAATCCGCATCGCCTAGCCCTTTGGCGGCGGCGATCTCATAGGGGGTGTGCGATGCCGATATTGCGAACAGCGGCACGCCCAATTCCTGTGCAGTAGTCAGCGCAAGACACGAATCTTTACGCGCATTGGTCACCGACATGCCGCCGTCAAAATCGGCATATTTCATCCGTTCAGCGACCCGATGCACCAGCGGACGCAACAGCCCTTCTTCACGGTTCAAAATAGAGATCAGCGTATCGCTTGGCACGCCCAGTGATTTTGACATCGCAAACGCCTCGATCAGCACCACCATCACCGCATGCATCACGGCGTTGTTGACCACCTTGATTCCCATGCCGGCGCCAATCTCGCCAAGGTCATAAATTCCGGCCGCCACCGGTTCCAGAACCGGGCGGGCCAAGGCCTTGGCGGCGGGGGTGCCGCCCATAAAAAAGGTCATCTGACCGCTGGCCATACTGGCCACACCACCAGCAATTGCCGCATCGACAAAAGCGCTACTGCCCGCTGCCGCCACCGCCGCACAATCGATCGCGGTTTGCGGCGTGACCGTACTGGTATCGATGATCAAAGCGGGCCGCTTGTCACATGCCATCAAGGTCGTGGTGACGGCCACTGAAATCTCTGGATGCGGCAATGACAAAACCACCACATCGACCGCTGCCGCCAAATCTTCGAGCCGATCAAAAACATCAATCCCCGCGGCCGCCGCCGCCTGACGCCGACCGGCATCCTTGTCAAATCCGGCAACCGGGCCACGCGCTGCAAAGGCGCTGGCAATCGCCGCCCCGGCATTGCCTAGCCCGACCACACCAATATGTTGCGTTATCTGTTCGGTCATTATTTGCCTTCTTTCATTAGATTCTGGTCGGTTAGTATCATTGATTGGTCTCGACGATCCCGGCGGTATCGATCACCGCATGGAACAGCACGCTTGCACTCGCCGCGGCCCATTCAGGACTGATTTCCTCGGCCTCGTTATGCGACAGCCCGTCAACACAAGGACACATGATCATCGCGGTCGGCGCCACCCGGTTCATCCAGAACGCATCATGCCCAGCCCCTGACACAAGGTCCATATGGCGATAGCCAAGCCGGTCTGCCGCCGCCCGAATCCGCGCCACACAATCTTTGTCAAACGTCACCGGATCAAACGCACCAGCCTGTTCAAACTGAATATCCAGCCCCAGTTCAGCGGCAATGTCGCGAGCCCCCGCCTGCAAGGCATCGTTCATCGCGGCCAGCACAGCCGGATCAGGACTGCGAAAATCAACGGTGAACAGCACCTTGCCCGGGATGATATTGGTTGAATTGGGGAACACCTCGCAATGGCCAACCGCCCCGACGGCATGCGGCGCATGCGCCATTGCAATCTCATGTGCCAACATGGTGATCCGCGCCATGCCAAGCCCGGCATTGCGCCGTTTTGGCATCGGGGTCGACCCGGTATGGGCTTCTTTGCCGGTCAGGGTAATGCGGATCCAGCGCAACCCTTGGCCGTGGGTCACCACGCCAATCGGCACAGCTGCATCCTCAAGAATCGGCCCTTGTTCAATATGCAGTTCAAAAAACGCCGCGACCGGCCGGCCACCGACCGGCGCGTCACCGGCCCACCCGATCCGCGCCAATTCATCGCCAAATGTCAGGCCGGCAGCATCGGTACGCGCATAGGCCCAGTCAAGGGTCTGAACCCCGGCAAACACCGACGACGCCATCATCGGCGGTGCAAAGCGGCAGCCTTCTTCATTCGTCCAATTGACGATTTCAATCGGATGACGGGTGGCAAGGCCCGCATCATTCAAACTGCGGATAATTTCCAGCGCGGCCAGCACGCCAAGCGGCCCGTCATATTTCCCTCCCGTCGGCTGCGTGTCGAGATGGCTGCCAACCATCACCGGCGGCAGGTCAGGGTCGGTGCCGTCCCGGCGGGCAAACATGCTGCCCATTTTATCGGTGTGAACGGTCAAGCCGGCTGCCTCGCACCAGCGTTGGAAAAGAGCGCGGCCTTCAGCATCGGCATCGGTCAATGCCTGTCGGTTGTTGCCGCCTGCAACGCCGGGGCCAATGCGGGCCATATCCATCAGACTGGCCCATAGCCGGTCTTTATCAATCGTCAGATTGCGGCCCAACACCTGATGCTGTTCGATCATGTTAATGCTCCTTTGACTTAAAGCTACCGCTTAAGGTCCGGCGGATGGCACATGAAATACCAATGACGCCCATAATGATTCCCAGACCGCCCCCCGCGGTTCAGCGGCGTCATCGATCGGCAACAGCCGTACCGCGTCAACCAGATAGTCCCGCCCCGTCTGTACCGCAAATTCTATCCGTCCTGCGGCATCGGTGATATAGTTTTTCCGGTCGACACGGCGCGGATTATCGCGGGTGAACACGGTGACTTGGGTCCCGGCAACAGGCAGCCCATCGGCCAACACCCGCACCGTCATGGTTGCGGGGGCCGGGTGCCGATACGGGTTGGTTTCGGCCAGCACTTCATACCGTAGGCCAAGTACCCTATCGCCATTTCGGGCCGCCGGCCCAACCGTGATCAGGCTTTTCGCAAACCGCTGATAGCGTTCGGTGATCTTGTCCAGCGACAGGCCGCGCCGCTGGTGCTGGACGACCGCCTCTGGATATCCTTTTTCGGTGACAAAGGCGGTGAATTTGTCGGCTGACGCATAGGTCAGATAAAGCGGCGCTGTCTGATGAAGGATAATATTCACGCCCGGCATGCTGACCGTAAATGTGCCGGCTGGTCGGTCGCCATAGCGGCCAGTGATCGGTATGCCGGAATTATCACGGGTGGCATCATCAGGGGCGGCGATCACGGCAAACCGCTCAATCTGGTCAGGCACATAAATCGCCGACGCGCCCAAAAAATCGGTGCCAATGACCAGATCAGCCGTTATGGTATCTCCGATTTGTGGCTGAAAGGCGGACGGTTCAACCCAGAATTCATGCGCCGTGGCGGGTGTTCCCACCATCCAAAACAGGCCCAAACACGACAAGGACAGGTGCAGCAAACGCTGTTTTGCAGGCGGATGGCAATCTGGTTTCAAGATTGGTTTTATCATTTTAGCGTGGATTGGCTATTGCACGGAAACAGACATGGCGTATCGAAAAACCAACTTCAGACTATTGCCGAACCATTGTAAAGAAGAAAGGGTCGTGGTCACCGTACAACCGGCCATGCGCGTGTGGCTGTCATTGGCGCTGTTGCTGATCAGCCTGATTGGCAGCCTACCGGATCACGCCAGCGCCCATGAAATCCGGCCCGCGGTTGCCGATTTGACGATCAGCACGACGGTGCCCGCAACGGTGACCATCAGCATCGATTTTACCGCCGAGACATTTCTTGCCGGCCTTGACGCCAGCCAAATCAAGGACACCGATCAGGCGCCGCAATCGGCCGATTATGACGCCTTGCGCGCCCTGCCAGCCGATGCTTTGGCGGCGCGTTTTACCGCCGCTTTTACCGATTTCACCGCGGGCCTTGTCGGCCGTGCTGACAAGACGCCGCTGACCTTTAGCCTTGATGCATTTTCGGTTACCGACAATCCGGCGCTCGCGCTACCGCGAAGCAGCCGCCTAACCATCAGCGCACCGCTTCCGGCCACCACCACAACCATTCAATTTGGCTGGGACGCGAAACTTGGACCATTGGTTTTGCGCCAGCAGGCCGATGGCGTTGCCGTGGAAAACCTCTATACCGGCTATCTGGTGCCGGGCCAGCTATCGGCGCCGATTGCGGTGACCGGGCTAACACCCCAAACCAATTTTGATGTATTTGTCGATTATATCAAAATCGGCTTTGTTCATATTCTGCCGCTTGGATTTGATCATATTCTATTCGTTCTGGGGCTGTTTTTCTTTGCCGCGCGCCTGAAGCCATTATTGATTCAAGTCACCTTGTTCACCGTGGCGCACACGGTCACCTTGGCGCTGGCCACCACCGGTCTGGTGACGGTATCGCCGGCGGTCATCGAACCGCTGATCGCAGCCTCTATCGTCTATGTCGCGGTCGAAAATCTGTGGCGCCACCAATTGCGCGCCGGGCGTTTATTGATCATTTTTGGCTTTGGGCTGCTTCACGGTCTTGGATTTGCCAGCGTGCTTGGCGAAATTGGCCTGGCCCCGTCGCATTTCATCTTGTCGCTTGTTAGCTTTAATATCGGTGTCGAGTTAGGCCAGCTGGCGGTTCTGGCGCCGGCTTATATCGTTTTTGTTATGATCGCTGGCGGTGGTGTCTGGTATCGCCGCCTGATTGCAACGCCGGCATCACTGGCTATCGCGGCAACCGGCCTATGGATGCTGGCTTCGCGATTGATCAGTCTCTAGGCCCATCGGAACCAGACCTGAATGAACGGGAGGTCATGTTATGAATCTCAATGACATGCAACAGCGAGTAAACGATGATACCGCCTTGGTGCATCGTGGCCGCTTTGTCACGCTGACATTCACGCTTGGCATTGGCGAGACCGACTATCTGATCGATATTGCCGCCGGCAAGATTGCGCGTATTCGGCACCGTCTTTTACCAACCGACAGCGGCGTCTTTGCAATCCGCGCCAGCAGCGATAGCTGGCACCGCCATTGGCAGCCGGTCCCGCCGCGCGACTATCACGATATTTTTGCGATGCTGGCCAAAGACAGTCTTTCGATCGACGGGCAACTGACCCCGCTGATGCAGAATTTGCAATATTTCAAGGATGTTATCGCCAGCATACGGCACCGCGACGGAGGCGCATCATGAGCGTTGCATTTGAACCGATCATCGGCCGGTATTTTACCCTGACCCTTGGCGATGATAGCTATCGCATTTACATGGAAGAAGCGGGGCAAGGCATCCCGCTATTATGTCTTCACACCGCCGGTTCTGACGGGCGTCAATTCCGGCATATCTTGTGTGACCAGGATATCACCAGCCGCTTTCGAGTGATCGCCTTTGACCTGCCGTGGCATGGCAAATCAAACCCCCCAAAGGGGTTTCGTGACCGCGAATACAAACTGACCGTTGACGGCTATAAAGATATCATCAAGGCAGTTTGTGCCGGACTTGACCTTGACCGGCCGGTGATCATGGGCTGTTCAATGGGCGGACGCATTGTGTGTCATCTTGCCTTGGAAAATCCGCATGGCTATCGGGCGATGATCGCGCTTGAAGGGGCGGACAAGCTGACCCCTTATTACAATCTTGACTGGCTGCACCGGCCAGATGTGCATGGCGGCGAAATTCAAGCGGCGTTTGTGTCGGCACAGGTCGCCCCCACCAGCCCCGATGAATATCGCTGGGAAACGCTGTGGCATTACATGCAAGGCGGGCCGGGCATATTTAAGGGCGATTTGCATTTCTACTGGCTTGATGGCGATTTTGATGACCGGTCCCCCCAGATCGATACCGAAATCTGTCCGATCTATCTGATGTCGGGGGAATATGATTGTTCATGCACGCCGGAAAGAATGCTGGCAACGGCGGCACGGATCACCGGGTCAAAAGCCACCGTGATGGCCAAGATGGGACATTTCCCGATGAGCGAGAACCCCGCCTTGTTCAAACAATATTTGATGCCGGTTCTTGACGAAATCGCCAGCCGCTGACGGCCGGCCCCCTGCCTAACGCCCGGCCCGACGCTTAACCACCAAAGCGGGCTGGCCGCTTGGCCAGAAAGGCGCGGACCCCTTCGGCATAATCGGCCGACCGACCAAGCGCCTGCTGGGCGGCTGCCTCGGCGTCAAGCTGGTCAGACAGGCTGTTTGCCGCCGCATCCTGAACCAAGGATTTGGTCGCGGCATAGGCGGCCGTCGGGCCCGCTGCCAGCTGTGATACCAGCGCTTCGGCCGCGGGCATCAGCGCCGCGTCATCATGGCATTGCCAAATCATGCCCCAGTCGGCGGCTTGTTCGGCACTGACCGGCGCACCGGTTAGCGCCAATGCCATTGCCCGCGCCTGTCCAATGCGCGCCGGAAGAAGCCAGCTGGCCCCAGCATCCGGGGCCAAACCGATTTTTGAAAAGGCTTGAATGAATTTCGCCGAGCGTGCCGCCAGCACGATATCACAAGCCAACGCCAAACTGGCCCCAGCCCCGGCCGCAACGCCATTGACCGCACACACCACCGGCACCGGCAAGGCAGACACTTGCCGGATTAACGGGTTGAAATAATCGCGTAGCATCGCACCAAGATCCGGCGGCCAGTCGCCGCTATCTGGGTTGCGTTCGCCAAGATCCTGCCCCGCACAAAAGCCCCGCCCGGCACCGGTGATCAACACCGCGCGTGATTGCCGCGCCGCGTCAAGGGCCGCGCGCAACGCCAGATGTAAATCGACATTCAGGCTGTTCAGACGGTCCGGCCGATTCAAGGTAATTTTGACCCATCCGTCATGATCGTCGACCAAAACCGTATCATTCATCTGCTTTATCCCGTTTACCCATCACCTATCACCACAGCATGATGAAAAAATGCTGTTTCAATGCGCCCATCATCGGCATTATAGCAGGCACAAGTCAACCATATGCCAGCCATCGCTGGCCCTATCCAGCAGTTTTGAGACCAGCATGACAGTCAGTTACCGGCGTGAAGATGATATATTTTTTGTCGAGCTAGCCAACCCGCCAGTCAATGCGATCAATCTGGCGGTGCGCGATGGGCTTTTTGCCGCGGTAACGGCCATTCAGCATGACAAAGATGTACGCCTGGTGATTTTGTCTGGCGGCCCGAAAATTTTTGCTGCTGGCGGTGATGCGCGCGAATTTGACGCGCCGCCGGTGGCCCCGCATCTACCCGATGTGCTGGCGATGATTGAAAAAAGCCCGGTGCCGTGGGTCGCCGCGATCACCGGTGCCGCGCTGGGCGGCGGGCTGGAACTGGCCTTGGCATGCCGTTACCGGATTGCCAGCAACAGCGCCACATTAGGCTTGCCGGAAGTCACTTTGGGGGTTGTCCCCGGTGCCGGCGGGACCCAGCGACTGCCACGATTGATTGGCTTTGCACCAGCGTTGGAGATGATCACCAGCGGCAAAGCGGTTAGCGCTGCCACCGCCCTAGCATCGGGTCTTATTGATGCGGTTGATGATGATCCGGTCGGCTGTGCCCGCGATTTGCCGATTGACAAGATTTTGGCCGCACCCCCGGTCAACCAGATGCCACAGCCAAGCATCGACAGCAGCGCGTTAGCCGCCACGCAAAACACCATTGCCCGCCGGATGCGTGGCCAAATCGCCCCGGTTGAGGCGCTGAAATTGGTCAAGCAGGCCAGCGAAACCGATTTTTTATCGGGTATGGCGGCCGAACGCGCCACCTTTTTGCGGCTGCGACAAAGCCCGCAAGCCGCCGCCCTGCGCCATGTGTTTTTTGCCGAACGCGGTGCCCGTGCGCCCGCACCATTGGCCAAGATCGCCCCACCCCCGATCAGTCGGGCGGTTGTGGTCGGGGGCGGCACGATGGGCGCCGGCATTGCCTATGCGCTTCTTGGTGCCGGCATTCACACCGTCACACTGGAACGCGATGCTGCAAGTGCCGCCACCGCGGCCACCAATGTGGGGCGGCTGATCGATGACGGCATAAAACGCGGCGTTCTATCACCTGACAAAGCCGATACTATCCGCGCCCACCACCAAATTTCGACCGATTTTGCGGCGGCCGGTGATGCCCAAATTGCGATTGAGGCTGCGTTTGAGGACATGCAGGTCAAAATCGCGGTGTTTACCGAATTGGACCGGGTGATGCCGGCCGATGCGGTGCTGGCCACCAATACATCCTATCTTGATATCGACCAGCTAGCGGCTTGCCTCAACTCCCCGTCACGGCTGATCGGGCTGCATTTTTTCATGCCGGCGCATGTGATGAAGCTTCTTGAAGTCGTGCGCGGGGCGGCGTCATCTGACCAGGCGCTTGCCACCGGTTTCGGACTTGCCAAGCAGTTACGAAAGGTTCCGGTGCTCGCCGGGGTCTGTGACGGCTTTATCGGCAATCGGATTCTGGCCCGCTATCGCGAGGCTGCCGACACATTGCTGATCGATGGCGCCGACGTAACCGACATCGATCAGGCCATGACTGCGTTTGGCTATGCGATGGGGCCGTATGCGGCACAAGATTTGTCCGGCCTCGACATCGCCTTTGCCAACCGGCGGCGACAGGATGCGACCCGTGATCCGGCACGGCGCTATATCCCGATCGCCGACAACATGGTTGCGGCCGGCCGGCTTGGCCGGAAAACTGGCAAAGGCTGGTACCTTTATGATGACGCCGGAACCGCCCAGCCCGACCCAGAGGTCAGCGCGCTAATCGCCGCCGAATCGAAGGCCGCTGGCATCACCCGCCGCCGCTTTACCGCCAATGACATCCGCCACCGTCTATTGCTGGCGATGATCAATGAAGCTGCGGCCATTTTGGACGAAGGCATTGCCCAAAGCGCTGGCGATATCGACCTTGTCAGCATCCTTGGCTATGGCTTTCCCCGGTGGCGTGGCGGGTTGATGCATTACGCCAGTGAAATCGGCTGGGCCACTATCTGTGACGGGCTGACAAGCTTATACGCCGAAGACCCGCTTGTCTGGACGCCGGCCCGCTATATTGTGACCGCCGCCAACTGACCGGTATCAGACGGTTTCAGATGATATCAGCCTGGGGCGGGTTGGGGCTGAAAGCTGCTGCCATTAACCCGGTGCCAATAGGACGCCAGCCGGGGGTCATCAACGGGCTTGCCCTCGATCAGCGCATTATGGTCAACCCGCGGATAGATTTGATCGGCCAGCAGAATCTTGCTGGCTGACAAGCGCCGCACAATATGCCGCCGGTTTAACTGGTTGGTATGAGTCAGCCCCGATGATTCGAGCATTTCAGCCACCGCGGCAATGCTGTTTTTATGGAAATTATAAACCCGTGTCGCGCGTCCATCGACATCAAGAACCCGATAGCGTTTCGGGTCCATCGTTGCCACCCCACTTGGACAACGGCTTGAGGCACAGTCACGCGCCTGAATACAGCCAAGCGCAAACATGAAAGGCCGCGCCATATTGCACCAGTCAGCACCAAGCGCACAATGCCGGACAATATCATAGGCCGAGATGATCTTGCCCGATGCCGCCACCTTGACCCGCTCCCGCAACCCCGCACCCCGCAAACAATTATCGACAAACACCAACGCATCACGCAATGGCGAGCCAATATGATCGGTAAATTCAACAGGGGCCGCGCCGGTGCCCCCTTCGGCCCCGTCCACCGTCACAAAATCAAGCATGATGCCGCTGTCAACCATCGCCCGGACAATCGCGATAAATTCCCAAGGATGCCCGATGCACAGCTTGATCCCGACCGGCTTGCCGCCGGCAAGGTCACGCAACTGGCTGGCAAAGGCCAGCAATTCATCAGGCGTTGAAAACGCGCTGTGACGTGACGGCGACACCACATCCTGAAAGGCCGGAACGCCGCGCGCCGCGGCAATTTCGGGTGTGACCTTGGGGGCCAGCAACATGCCGCCATGCCCCGGTTTTGCGCCCTGACTGAGTTTGATCTCGATCATCTTGACCTGCTCAAGACTGGCGCGTTCGCGAAACGCATCCGGGTCAAACCGGCCATCTTCGGTCCGGCAGCCAAAATAGCCGGTCGATATTTGCCAGATCGTATCGCCGCCCCCGGCAACATGATATTTTGACAGTGACCCTTCGCCCGTATTATGGGCAAAGCCGCCCTTTTTGGCCCCGGCCGACAAGGACTGAATGGCCGGCGGTGACAATGCCCCAAAACTGGTACCGGAAATATTCAGGACTGAAATATCATAGGCTGCATCGCCAACCCCGACCCGGGTGCGGAAATCACTATTTTCGATATGCGACGGTTGCAGCGAATGGTTCAGCCAGTTGAAATCTTCGGCATACATATCCTTGTCTGATCCAAACGGCCGCGC
>CAZYKI010000012.1:28262-32154 GCA_964648035.1 uncultured Candidatus Puniceispirillum sp.
GCAGCCAGAAGGCTGTATAACAGCACCGAATAGCGGCCAAAAAGATAATCGATCATCCCCGCACCTATCGAAATCTTCCGATTTGATATTATTTCGGCCTAATAAAACCGATGATGCAAGTCTTTTGATGTGCCGCCTATTTCATTACACACCACCAGCACGCCAATGGCTCACTTGGCTGTTATTTCTGCATAAGCCCCCGCTCGCGTAAAAAACCGAGCATATGGGGCCGCGCTTCACGGCTTAGCAAACCGGCCATCTGGGCGCTCCATGTCTGGGATTTTTGATTGTTGGTACGGGTCGCATAATAGTCTTTAATCTGGGCGTCATACGCCGCCAGCGCGGTACTATCAAGGTCCGGTCGATAGCTGTTTTCATGCAGAACAAGATCAACCGGCAGGCGCGGCTTGACCTCAGGGTCTTGGTCCGGCCACCCAAGGCACAGGCCGAACACCGCATAGGCATGATCGGGCAAATCAAGCAATGCCGCCACCGCGTCCGGCTTGTTCCGCAAGGCACCAATATAACAAATACCAAGGCCCGCCGATTCGGCCGCCACCACGATGTTCTGGGCCATCAGCGCCGCATCGACGGTGGCAATGATCATTTGCTCGGTATAGTCAGGGCGCGCCGTTTCACCGTGCCGTTCACAGCATTGAACCGCGCGGTGAAGATCAGCGCATATCACCAAAAATTCGGCGGCCGATGCGACATAGGGTTGATCATTGGCCAGATGCGCCAGCTCGGCCCGCTTGACCGGGTCGGTCACCCGCACAATGGTCGCCGCCTGCATAAAGCTGGATGACGCGGCGGCCTGCCCGGCCACCACCAGCTGTTCAAACAAGTCAGGATCAATCGGCTGATCGGTGAATTTCCGGATCGACCGATGCGCCGTCAATAATGCGATCGTCGGATTCATGCTGTCACCTTTCGTCATAAGTGGCAGTAAAGGGGAAGACAAAGGGGCGCCTTACCCCCTGTCAGGCCGGTCAGTCGTTCCGGGCGCGGATCACCTCGATCACCGCTTCGGTCACCTGATCGGTGGTCGCATTGCCGCCCAAATCCGGAGTATGGAGATCAGGGTTGGCGGTGACCGTTTCAATCGCTGCCATCAATTTTTCGGCGGCGTCGGTTTCGCCAAGATGGTCGAGCATCATTGACGCGCTCCAGAATGTCGCGACCGGATTGGCAATACCCTTGCCGGTGATGTCAAAGGCCGAGCCGTGAATCGGCTCGAACATTGACGGGCTTGTCCGTTCAGGGTTCAGGTTGGCGGTTGGCGCCACACCGATTGAACCTGACAAGGCTGCCGCCAAATCTGACAAGATATCAGCATGAAGGTTGGTGGCAACGATCGTATCAAGCGACTGCGGGTTGGTGGTCATCCGCACGGTCATCGCATCGACAAGAATTTTGTCCCAGGTTACATCGGGAAAGTCTGCCGCCACTTCGGTCGCGATTTCATCCCACATCACCATGCCATAGCGCTGGGCATTGGATTTGGTGACAACGGTCAGTTTTTTGCGCGGACGCGACCGGGCCAATTCAAACGCAAAGCGCATCACCCGTTCGACGCCTTTGCGGGTAAAGACCGCCAAATCGGTGGCCATTTCATGCGGCTGTCCGCGATGGCTTCGCCCGCCTTGGCCAGCATATTCGCCTTCCGAGTTTTCGCGGACGATCACCCAGTCCAGATCCTTGGCGGTGACACCGGCAAGCGGGCTTTTGATCCCCGGCAAAATGCGCGTTGGCCGCACATTCGCATATTGATCAAGCGGCTGGCAGATATTGAGGCGCAATCCCCACAAGGTCAGATGGTCAGGCAGGTCAGGCGCGCCAACAGCACCGAAAAAAATCGCGTCATAATCGCGCAAATCTTGGGCGCCATCGGCTGGCATCAGGGCGCCTTCGCGCTTGTAACGATCACTTCCCCAATCAAAGCTGGTGACATCAAGGGCAAAGCCGCCATCGCGTTCAGCCAGCGCATCCAAGACGCGGAGACCCGCATCAATCACTTCAACGCCAATCCCATCACCCGGAATCGACGCAATTTTATACGTTTTCATCATCAACCTTCTTTGTATTTATGGGGTAAACATCGCCTCCGACCATTGCCGGATCGCGACCGCCACCTGATCTAGACAACAAGATGCTGCGTTCTAGCACGGCCGATCACTAGCGTCACCGAAAAACCGATTTGCTATTTTACAGGCCCATATTCATCGGGGCCACGCCAGCGCGACAAAGGCAATTTGACCAAGGCCACAAAAGCCAACAGCATGCCGGGCAGCATGACCATCGCAATCGCATCGCCAATCGGCATGTAATCACCAAAAAAGCCGATTGTTATACCGCCCAAGGTCAGACTGCCAAAAGAGATGCTTGACCACCATGTCATCACCCGCGCCCGATACGCCTCGTCAACGGTCAGCTGGATCAAGGTTTGTGCGCCAATGCCGGTGACCGTAGCGGTAAAACCGGTCAGCACAAACAGCGCGCTCATCGTCCAAATACCGCTGGCAAGATCAAGCGCCGCGGTACCAACCAGCCCGATGGCCAGCATTGGCCACAGGCAACGCTGCACAAAATCAGGTTGCAGGCGGCCCCACCCGATCCACGCCGATGCCAACAACGCACCAACCCCAGCCGCGGCCGTAGCCATCGCCAGCAGCTGGCTATCGCCGCCCAGCACTTGACCGATAATCGCTGGCTGAATTTCCAGCACGCCACGCACAAAAAAGCTGTTCAACCCGACCATACAGAGGGCGGTGAAAATCAGCGGCGTTTGCAACGCAACCCGCCCCCCGTCGCGTAATTTTTGCAAAAACCGGCCCGCCTTGGCCGACCCGGTTGACCGTGATTGCACCGGCAGGACAATCAAGGTCAGGATCAGCGGCACATAGGCCATCACCGCGAGACCAAAGGTATTCGCAAGCCCCAGCAAGACGATCGCAAATCCTGACAGACCCGGCCCCACAACCCGCGACATGTTCCACGACACCGAATTGAGACCAATGGCGCTGGCCAGATGCGAGCGTGGCACGATGATCGAAATGAAAACCAGCCGAATGGGATGATGCACCGCGCTGAGCAGCCCCAAGGCCAACGAGGTGGCCACCAGCGTCTGAAGGGTATGAAGGCCCAATAGCTGCAACAGAAAAATCGCAAAACTGACGATCATCATCAAACATTTAGTGACCAAAAAGGCCCGCCGCATATCCCAGCTTTCGGCATAGACCGCAATAAACGGCCCAAGGATGCCCACCGGTGCCATCAGCGCGATCGACACAAAACTTGTCCAAAAGGTCGATTCGGTGATTTGCCAGGTCAGCCAGCCAAGCCCGACCTTTTGCACCCAAGTTCCCAATAGCGACAAGGTGTTGGTCAGAAAGTAAACCACAAACGGGCGGATCGTCAGCGCATTCATCAGGTCACACCACCCTCATGCCGGCCGCCATTCACAGGACAGATCGTGCGTTGTCAAAAACCGGTCAATCGACGTGTTGAAGGCCGCCGAATCCTCGCAATAGGGCGCATGACCAACCCCGGTAAGCCGAACTATCATCGCCTGCGGCAGGTCCACCTGCAATGCGGCCAGTGCATCGGGCTTGACGACAATATCGCGGTCTGCCGACAAAATCATCACCGGTATTGCAAGCCGTGGCAGCAGTGCCGTGGTGTCAAGAATTTGCATCGCCCGCCCGCCGCAACGAATCCCTTCTGGCCGAATCTCGCCGGCGACCATCACCAGAAATTCGAATACCTCTGGTGCAACAGTCCCATCAAGCATGTTGCTGACGCGAAGGTGGCCATAGGCAGCATCGTCCAGTGTCGCGCGGTCGGCAAGTCGGCGCGCAACATCCGCCGACAGCGGGCTGTCAAGCGGTTGCGC
>CAZYKI010000013.1:0-3199 GCA_964648035.1 uncultured Candidatus Puniceispirillum sp.
GGCACCGTAATCACCGCATCGGCATAATCAACTTCGGCGGCGGCGCGTTCCTCGGCGATCAGGATAATCCGGCCGCCCCGCGCGCTGGCTTCCCGCAAATTGCTGCTGGCCTTGGTCATCACATGATCGGCCGCCAGCAACGCCACCACCGGCAAGCCATCCTCGATCAGCGCGATAGGCCCATGCTTCATCTCGCCCGATGCAAAGCCTTCGGCGTGAATATAGCTTAGCTCTTTCAGTTTAAGCGCCCCTTCCAACGCCAAGGGATAGAGCGCCCCACGTCCAAGATACAAGGTGGATTTGGCCTGCGCCATCTGATGGGCAATAGGCCTGATATGGTCAAAAAGGCCAAGCGTTTTACCGACCAGCCCCGGCAACGCCTGTATCTGCTTGTGAATCCTGTTCGCCGATGCCTCGTCCAACCGGCCTTTGGCCCGCGCCAATGCTGTTGCAAAACATAACAGCACCGTCAATTGTGCGGTAAAGGCCTTGGTGCTGGCAACACCAATTTCGGGTCCGGCGCGCGTTGGCAATACGGCGTCGGCTTCACGCGCAATTGTGCTGTCGGGTACATTCACCAACCCGATCGTGGTCATACCGCACGCCGCCGCATGCCGCATGGCCATCAGCGTATCAAGGCTTTCCCCAGACTGGGAAATTGCCAGCGCGGTGCTAAACGGGCCGGTGGCCGGCTGCCGATAATGATATTCCGATGCGACCTCGCATGCTACCGGCACACCAGCCAGCGACTCGATCCAATAGCGCGCAATCTGTGTCGCATAATGGCTGGTTCCGGCCGCCAGCATGACAATACCGTTAATCGCCGCCAGCTTGGTCTCATCCATCTGCGCTGTTAACCGGCCATCGCTATCCGTCATCGCCGCCAGCGAATGGGCAATCGCATCGGGTTGCTCGTGAATTTCCTTTTCCATGAAATGCCGGTAGCCACCCTTGTCCACCAGCCCCGGGTTGGCCGAAACGATAACCGACTCTCGATTGGCCGGTGTACCGTCAGCTGTAAAAATCTGTGGCCCATCCGCCTGCACCACGGCGAAATCCTTGTCTTTTAGATAAATCACCCGGCGCGTCAGATGCGACAGCGCAATCGCATCCGAGCCAATATAACAAGCATCGTCGCCAATCCCCAACGCCAGCGGCGACGCGTTTCTGGCCACGATCAATAAATCCGGATGGTCCAGCGACAACGCGGCAAAGGCGTAGGCCCCATCGATTTCCGCCAGCACCTTGACAGCCGCCGCCGCCGGATCGAGCCCCGCATCAAACGCCTCGACGAATAAATGCGCCAGCACCTCGGAATCCGTGTCACTCGAAAATGAATGACCGGCGTCCTGCAACCGCTGCCGGATCATCCCATGATTTTCAATTATCCCATTATGGACAATCGCCACACGGCCCGCCGCCACATGCGGATGGGCGTTTTCTGTTGTGACCCCACCATGCGTTGCCCACCGGGTATGGCCAATGCCGATATCCCCGGCTAGCGGGGCCGCGCGCAAATCTTGATCAAGATTGACAAGCTTGCCAACCGCCCGCCGCAGCGCGATCGCGTTATTGTGAATCGTTACAATGCCAGAGCTGTCATAGCCCCGATATTCCAGCCTTTTCAGCGAATCAAGCAGCATCTCACTACATTGTTGATGGCCGACTGCTCCTACAATTCCGCACATGAAATGCCTTTCTGACTGCTCTTGCGACAGGGCTGTTATGATCAGGCTCTTGCCAACAGCGCTTGCGCGCCTACCGGACATTTATCCGGCGGTTAACTCAAAGTGATAGATATTTTTTGCCAACAAAGAAAGACCGGATTATGGCAGGCGCCCCATTTTACCGCATCCCGGTAGAAAATTTCGATGGGAAAAATCAATTGTTTGGCAATCAGAGCCGATTGAGACTATAAATTTCTTATGGATGTTGCTGCACTCATTTTGGCGGCTGGCAAGGGAACGCGGCTGAATTCCAGCTTGCCAAAACCGCTGCATCGGATTGGTGGCCGGCCGATGCTGGCCTGGTCGCTTGACGCCGCCCGGGCTGCCGGAGCGCGCCGCATCGTCACCATTTTAGGGACTGGCGCTAAAACAGTCGAAGCATGGCTTGACGGCGGTGAAAGCTGTATTCAGGACCCGCCCAATGGAACCGGCCATGCGGTGCTAGCGGCCCAACCCACGCTTCATGATTTTACCGGTATTGTGCTGGTGATGTTCGCCGATACACCCTTGGTGACAGCCGCCACCTTGACCGATTTATCTGCCGCCATTCGCGATGGGGCCGATATTGCCGTTTTGGGCTTTACCGCGGCGGACCCAACCGGCTATGGCCGCCTTGTCACCGATGCTGATGGGGGCTTGGTCAAGATTGTCGAAGAGACTGACGCCACCGCCGCTGAACGCGGTATCACCCTAGTTAATGGCGGGGTAATGGCAGCGCGGGCCGAACTGTTATTTGATTTATTGGCAAAGACGACGCCAGATAACAACAAAGGCGAAATTTATCTGACCGATATTGTCGAACAGGCCAGCCATGCAAACCACAAGGTGGTATATCGCCTGACCAGCGAGGACGAAATCGCCGGCGTCAATGACCGTCAGGACCTCGCTTTCATCGAATCGGTTGTCCAGACCCGGTTACGCGCCCAAGCCATGCAACAAGGGGTCACGATGCAGGCTCCTGAAACAGTGTTTTTAAGCGCTGATGTCACCTTTGGGCGTGACGTGATCCTTGAACCGCATGTTGTTATCACCGGCGGCGCGACGATCGGTGAAGGCACGGTTATCCGGGCCTTTACCCATATTGACGGGGCGGTTCTTGGGCCTTGCTGCATGGTTGGTCCATTCGCGCGCCTGCGGCCAGGCACAATCCTGCAAGACGGCGTCAAAATAGGTAATTTTGTCGAAACAAAAAATGCCGAAATGGGCGCTGGCAGCAAAGCCAACCATCTGACCTATCTTGGTGACACCACTGTCGGTCAAGACGCAAATGTCGGCGCTGGCACCATCACCTGTAATTATGACGGCTTTGGCAAATTCCGCACGCTGATTGGCGATGGCGCATCGATCGGATCCAACACCGCCCTTGTTGCGCCCGTCACTATTGGGGCCGGCGCCATTATTGGCGCTGGCAGCACGATAACGGCCGATGTGCCGGAAAATGCGATTGCAACAACACGAAGTGCGCTTGATGT
>CAZYKI010000013.1:3299-31947 GCA_964648035.1 uncultured Candidatus Puniceispirillum sp.
TAACGGCCGATGTGCCGGAAAATGCGATTGCAACAACACGAAGTGCGCTTGATGTGCGCCATGATGCGGCCACAAGATATCGGCTGGCACGCGGTCCGCAATCCGATTGACCAGTGATCATCCGGCTTTCACCTTAGAGCAAAACGCCCCATGAGTTTCGATATAACAACCGCTGCCACGATGCTGTCCGCCATGCAGGGCCGAACTGTTTTGGTGATTGGCGATGTGATGCTGGACCGGTTTGTCGATGGGCATGTCTCGCGCATATCACCCGAAGCACCGGTGCCGGTTCTTGGCCAAAGCAGTGTGCGCCAAATGGCCGGCGGGGCGGCGAATGTTGCCGCCAATATGGCCCGATTGGGAATCACCGTCACATTGATCGGGATTTGTGGTGATGATGAGGCTGGCACAGCGCTGATTGACGAGTTGGCGCAGCATAGCGGCATTACCTTCACTCCCATCCGCATTGCCGGCCGGCCAACCAGCGTCAAAACCCGCTTTCGGGCAGCCGGGCAGCAGATTTTGCGCGTTGATGATGAAACCGTTGCGCCAATCGATGCAGATACGCAAGCACATTGCCTGAAACTGGCCGCCGACCATATCAAATCGGCCGCGCTGGTGGTCCTGTCGGACTATGCGAAAGGGGCTTTGCCGCCCGCCTTGATCAGCGCGCTTATTACGGCCGCGAAACAACATCAAAAGCCGGTCGTCGTCGATCCGAAATTGGCCGACCTATCGGTCTATCGCGGGGCCAGCCTGATCACCCCCAATCTGGCCGAGCTGAGCATAGCAACAAACCTCGCCGACACCCAGCTTGAGGCGGTTAGCCAAGCGGCAACGCAACTGGCACAGCAGTGCGATTTTGCCCATATACTGACCACATTAAGCGCGCGCGGTATGTTACTGAATGCGGCCAATGGTGATCAGATTCATGACCCGGCAACCGCTCGCGATGTGTTCGATGTATCAGGTGCCGGCGATACCGTGGTCGCGACAATGGCCGGCGCGCTGGCCGCGGGTTGCACGATTGACGACGCCATGCGGCTTGCCAACCGGGCGGCCGGGGTTGTGGTTGGTAAATCCGGCACAGCCACGGTGGTGCCCGGTGAAATTATCGGCCATATGGGGGGCGACCCACCAGCAACCGACTGGCAATCAAACGCCACCTTATGCACCAGCTGGCGGCAATCCGGGCAAACCATCGCTTTTGCGAATGGCTGTTTTGATATGTTGCATGCGGGCCATTTATATCTGTTGCAAGCGGCGGCAGATCAGGCCGACCGCCTGATTGTGGGGCTGAATGGCGACCGGTCGGTCAAACGGCTGAAAGGTGAAAGCCGGCCACTGCAACCGGCGACGATGCGGGCCACGGTGCTGGCAAGCCTGCCATTTGTTGATGGCGTGGTTATATTTGACGAAGACACCCCATTTGACCTGATCACCACATTGCAGCCCGACATCATCGTCAAGGGCGGTGATTATCAGGCGGCAGATATTGTGGGCGCCGATATTGTGGCCGCACGCGGCGGCAAAACAGTTATCGTCCCAACATTGCCAGGCCATTCAACCAGCCTGCTGGTTAACCGTTACTAGCCCCGCGTTTGGCCTATTACCTTGGGGCAACCACCGCCTGCACCATTACTGGGCGGACGGGCTTTCCCATTCGGGCAATGGCTGGCCTTTCATGCTCGCCTCGAACGCCTGAAGGCGCTTGTAAATCGAAATCAGCTCGACAATCACTGACCAGCTTCTGACCAGATATTGAAGCGATGATTCAACCCGGCTGAAGGCCCGAACAATTTGCTGCATCACACCCAATGTGACCGCTCCGGCAACAATGGTCGGGGCCAAAGCCGCATAGGGCACAAGCACACCAACCTGAAGGTAGGAATAACGCGCCACATCGAAATAAAGATAGTGAAAGAACAGCCGAAAATAATTTTTCCGAACATTGCCAAAAAATTCGGCCACGGTCGGTGGGGTGATCCGGTCAGCATGATCTTCACCATAGACAAGCTGCTTGCGATAGGCCGCTTCAACCACCTGATTTTTGAACTCCAGCCCCGGCAATTTATAGCCAACAAGCGCCAATAAAACGGTGCCAAATAGGGCAAATAATACCGCCACATAAATCAAGGAATGATCGACCGGGCCGATCAGCGGCAGCGCGGTCACCTTTTTTGACAATTCGTGCAAGATCGGCAGAAACGCAATCAATGTCAGGATTGAGTCAAGCAAGGACGTCCCCAACCCTTCCATGATACTGGCAAACCGTTTGGTATCTTCTTGGACGCGCTGCGAGGCCCCTTCAATATGATGCAATTTGGTCCAGTTGCGCGTGTAATAATCATTCATCGCGGTGCGCCAGCGAAACACCCAATGTTTGGTAAAAAAGCTCAACACCGTCGCGACCACGATATAGATGCTGGCAATTTTGAAAAAGCTGAGAAGCGAGCCGTAAAATTCGGCTTCGCTGACCGCATTTGGCTTCGACAGCGCTTTTTGCACAATATCGTAAAACTGGCCAAACCATTCGTTGATGGCAACGTCAACCTGCACTTGATACCAGGTGCCGGCCACGATAACCACCGCCCCAAGCCACGCCCATAACAGCCATTCCCGGGATTTGAAAAAAGACGCAAACATGATCAACCCTCTTTAGTAACAGGCGCCAGCCCGGCATGATCTCCGGAAAAAAAAGGCATCCGTTCTATTTAGGGGGTCCACGCCGGATGTAAAGACCGGATATTTGCGTGGCGGCCTTATTGTTCGCGGCGATCATGAATGATCGCGCTTGCGACAATCCCCAACCCCAAAAATACCGTCAACATGGCTGTCCCCCCATAGGAAATCAGCGGCAGTGGCGCCCCAACCACCGGCAGCAGGCCGGTCACCATGCCGACATTCACAAACATATAGAAAAACAGCATCATCGCGATACCGATACAACTTAATCGTGAAAAACGGGATTTAACCCGATAGCTGATCCGCAAAATGAACAGGCATATCGCCAAATACACCATCAAAATGAACAGATTACCGGCAAACCCAAATTCCTCGCCAATCATCGTAAAGACAAAGTCGGTTTGCTTTTCCGGCAAATAATTAAGCTGGCTTTGACTTCCCATCAAGAACCCCTTGCCAAAGAAACCGCCGGATCCAAGGGCTATTTTCGATTGGGTGATCTGATAGCCGGCGCCAAGAATATCGGCCTCGGGATTCAGGAATGTCATGACCCGCGCTTTTTGATAGGCATGAAGCTGTGACCATAAAACCGGCACCGATGCGACCACCACAGCGATTGACCCGATCACATACCGCCATGGCAGCCCGGCAGCGAAAATGATGCTCAAGCCCCCCAAAGCCAGCATCAAGGCCGTGCCAAGATCAGGTTGCTTTAACACCAGCAAAAACGGCAGCGCTATCATCGCCAGAGCCGGTAAATAGGTGATAATCGACTGGAACCGGTCCAGTGGCTGGCTGTCAAAATAACGCGCCAGAGCCAGAATAACGGCAATTTTGGCCGGTTCAGAGGGCTGTAGATTCATACCGCCAATGCTGATCCAGCGCGCCACACCACTGCCGCTGCCAACCACCATCAACGCCGCCAGCACCAGCACCGCCAGCACCAAAAACGCATATGACATGCGGCGTATCAGGTTGATATCGACAAACGCCACGACCAGAACCATCGCCAAGCCGACAGCAGCGCGCACAATGTGCCGTCCGGCCCAAGGTTGCCATGAGCCTTGTGACGCTGAATATAGCGCCAACGCCCCGACCGAGACCAAAAGCGCGGCCAACAATAGTAAATGCCAGGGCATCCGTAACAAGGCGCGCCAAATCGTCATGCCACACCCAGCGTCTGGATCGTCTTCGCCATAATATCACGTGCAACCGGAGCCGCGGCGGCCGACCCACTGCCGCCATGTTCGACCACCACGGCAATCGCATAGCGGGGCTTTTTGATCGGTGCATAGGCAACAAACAACGCGTGGTCGCGTTCAGCCCACGGCCGGTCAATATTACTGATAATCCCCTCTTCGCGTTGCGCCTTGGTGATACGTTTCACCTGCACCGTACCGGTCTTGCCCGCCATGCCCCCCAGCGTATCGGCAAGTTTATGGCTGCGCGCCGTCCCCAGCCCGCCATACATGACCTTGATCATCCCCTGCCGCACCACATCAAGAGCCGCTGGTGCGATATCAAGCGGCGCAAAATCGTCAGGGCTGGTCATATCATTTGTTAACAGACGCGGTGTGACGGCCTTTCGTCCATTGGCGATCCGGGCTGTCATCACCGCAAGTTGCAACGGCGTAGCCAACACATAGCCTTGGCCAATGCCCGCGACCACGGTTTCGCCCGGGGTCCATACCTTGCCATGATGCGCCAATTTCCATTCATGACTGGGAACGATGCCACTTTTTTCACCGGGCAAATCCAGCCCGGTGCTATCACCAAGGCCAAGTCGCCGCGCCATGTCCTTGATCTTTTTGATGCCGGTTTTCAACGCAATTTCATAGAAAAACACATCGCAAGATTGTTCAAGCGCCGATACAAGATTGACCGCCCCGTGGCCATCTTTGCGCCAGCAGTGAAATTTTGCGTTACCCAATTCCATATGGCCAGGACAAGAAAAGCGGGTTTTTTGAGAAATAACCCCGGCCTCCAGCGCGGCCAAACCCACCACCATCTTGAACGTCGATCCCGGCGCATAAAGGCCAGATATGGCGCGGTTCAACAGGGGGGTCCGCGGATGATTGTTCAATCGTTGCCAATCGCGTGTCAGCAGCCGTCCGGTAAACAGATTCGGGTCAAACATTGGCGCCGAAACAAGCGACACAACGCCGCCAGTTTCAACATCAATCACGACCGCTGCCCCTGACTCAGGGGGCACCAATCGTTTTTTTTCATCGCGCAGGACCATCTCGTCTCCAACCGCGATATGGGCGCGCAATTCGGCATTTTCTGCGATCGCTTTCTGCACTTCACTTGACCCCAGTTTAACCGGTGTCAGGCGTCCCTGTCGCAACGCATCAGCGGCATGCAACTGGATGCCCATATCCAGTGATAGCCGCAAATCCTGGCCGGCACTTGCCGCCACATCTTGAAAAACCCTGATCGGCTGCCCCTTGGCATTCACCTCGATCCGTTCGCGCCCGGGAACGCCCCGCAAACGCTGCTCATGGGTGAATTCGATGCCAATTTTACCGGTGCCAAGGTCCGGTAAGGCACGCAATGTTTGATCAGCCTCAATCTCGTTTCGGGTGACCGGCGATACATAGCCGGTTACATGGCATCCGAGAATCCCCTGCGGGTAAATGCGCCGCAAAGACCGGCCAAAACTAACACCGGACAGCAACGCGCTCCGCACCGCCAATCGGGCCAATTCGCGCTGCGATAAATCATCACGAACAACAATATCCTGAAAAGACGGCACCTTTTTTGCCGTCTCCAACACGTTTTTAATTTGGTCAGGCGTTAAATCGACAATCTTCAATAAAGCGGCCAACGTGCGTTCAAGATCATCGACAAAAAGCGGCGTGACCCGCAACTGAAATGATTCAGCGTTGCCGGCCAAAAGCCGCATGTTGCGATCATATAACCGCCCGCGGCGCGGCGATACAACCCGCATGTCAAATTGATTGCGGTCAGACAACCCCTTGTAGCGCGAGCTTTGCGCGACCTGCAATTGATAGAGGCGTCCCGCCAAGAGGCCGGTTAATGCCAACTGCCCGCCGGCCAGCAGCAAACCGCGGCGGCTGATGGCGCGCCTTAGATCTTTTTTTCCTTTCTTGCTCATGCCAACAGCTTCATCTTTTGTAATAGCCTATGCGCCGCGTAAATCATCAAAAAGCCGATTGGAAACAAAATCAGCGTAATCCCGGTCTGAAAGAAAAATGGCCCAAATGTTGGCAGCGTCAGATTGATCAGCGAAAAGAATATCAACTGAAACAATATCACCGCGGCACAGCTAACGGCAAAATCCACCCATAGCTGCACAAATTCAACCTGTTCAAGCTTCGCTTGACGTGACTCAATCACATAGGCCAGCAAAATCATTGCTGTCGCCCGCCCGCCCAGAATATTGGACAACAGTAAATCGGCGACCATGCCAATCACAAAAACCGTAAAAACCGGCATCACATCCGGATGATGAAGCCGCAAATAATAGATAAAAATCAGCGAAAGATAGGGTGCCGCCCCGTAAAATAACGGTATTTGGGCCAAGCCGACCTCTAAAAACACCAAAAACAGACCAAAAATCGCGACTAGCAGTTGATAGGGTAAAGCTGACTGAAAATCGGCCTTTTCAAAATAAACGCGTTGATCTTTCATTGGCGTTGCCCTGCCGCGTTTACCCCCTCAAGCAACCGGCTGCCGTCATCTTCGGGCAGCGGGGTATAAAATTTACCAAGATCAAGATTGTCATTGTCAATGCCGTCAAGCCCGCCGACCAAAATCGATACATAGCCCAAATGCCGGAAATCGACCGCTGGTCTCACTAGGATATCGTCACCATCGATATGGGCGATCCGTCCCACCGGAATACCGTTCGGCAAAACGCCGCCATGCCCTGACGTCAAAACCAGATCACCGATCACCGGTTCGGCTTCATTGGGCAGGAATTGTAAATCTAGCAGGCTGCCATTCTTGCCCACTGTCAGGGCAGGCCATGATGACGATGCCAAAATCACCGGAATACGCGAATTGAAATCACTGATCAGCAGCACCCGCGAATAGCTGCTACCAACATCAACCACCATCCCGACAAGACCGTCGGCGGTCACCACCGGATTCCCCCGTTGAATGCCAATCTCACGTCCATGCGCCACCAACACCGTATGGGCAAAGCCGCCCCCTGGTGCGGTGACCGCCCGGGCGGTGACCGGCGTCCGGTTTTCGCTCGTAACAACGCCGGTGATACTGCGTAATTGCCGGTTTTCGGATTCAAGAATTTCGGCCCGCCGGCGCCAGCGTTTCAGCAATTCGTTTTCGCCTTGAAGCCGAACATTTTCGGCCCGCAAAGACGCGACGGTTCGCATGCCTTCAACCATGGTCTGGATCCCCCGGATCGGGGCTGATACCACATCGATCACCGGGGCCAGAAAATCGTTGCTTCCCATCCGCATTTTATTGAAAGCCGCGATGTCGGCTTTGCCGACAAACATCAATGAAAAACTGATCAGGATCAGAATCCCATGCGCGATACGTCTATGTCTGATCTTTCCCTTATCAGACCCGCGCATTCAGGTCTCCTTTGATCTATGCGCCGATAAGCACGTTGCGGAGCGTTTTCAACTCTTCAAGACAGCGTCCGGTCCCAAGCGCTACACAACTCAGCGGATCTTCGGCAATCGAAATCGGCAGGCCGGTTGCATCGCGCAACACCCCGTCCATATCGCGGAGCAAAGCCCCGCCACCGGTCATGACAATGCCTTTTTCGACAATGTCGGCGGCCAGTTCCGGCGGCGCCTGCTCAAGCGCCATTTTCACGCCTTCAACAATCTGTTTGATCGGGTCAGAGATAGCTTCGGCCACCTGTGTTTCGGTGATGCTAATTTCCTTTGGCACACCATTGACAAGGTCGCGGCCCCGCACATCAATCTTGTTACCGCGGCTTTTTTCCGGCTTTCTTGCAACGCCGATGGACTTTTTAATCCGTTCGGCGCTGGCCTCACCAATCAACAGGTTATGGGTACGCCGCATATAGGCAATGATTGCCTCGTCAATTTTGTCGCCGCCAACCCGGACCGAATGGGCAAAGACAATATTGCCAAGTGACAAGATCGCCACCTCGGTGGTCCCGCCCCCAATATCGACGACCATCGACCCCGATGCCTCGGTGACCGGCAAATTGGCACCAATAGCAGCGGCCATTGGCTCTTCAATCAGAAACACCCGGCGCGCCCCGGCTGCCTCGGCTGATTCCTGAATAGCGCGGCGCTCAACAGCGGTAGACCCGGATGGAACACAAATAATAACCTGCGGGCTGGCAAAGCTCATCCGCCCGTTCACCTTGCGGATGAAATGTTTGATCATTTCTTCGGCGACTTCAAAATCGGCAATCACACCGTCAGCCATTGGCCGGATCGCGCGGATATTGCCAGGCGTCTTGCCAAGCATCACCTTGGCTTCTTCACCCACTGCCAGAACCTGGGTTTTGCCCCGGATTTCAGCCATTGCGACCACCGATGGCTCATCCAACACGATGCCACGCCCTTTGACGTAAACAAGCGTGTTAGCCGTGCCTAAATCGATTCCGATATCCGCCGAAAACAGCCCAAACAATGCGCCAAACATATCAATTCCCCACGGTTTCAACCGAATAAATGGCTGGCTTTATATAAAGCTTCAGTGACAAAACAGCATAAAGGACGAATGCCCTTTATGCTCTGTTTTATACTTAAACCAACAATGTGGCAAAATCTAGTTTTTCGCCTTGTCAACCAACCGATTGGCACCAATCCACGGCATCATGCCACGAAGCTGCTCGCCAACCTGCTCGATCGGATGTTCGGCATTCCGGCGCCGGATGGCCTTAAAGCTGGTCTGACGGGCGCGATTTTCCAGCATCCAGTCGCGTGTGAAGCGACCTGCCTGAATATCTTCAAGCACACGCTTCATCTCGGCCTTGGTCTCGTCGGTGATAATCCGTGGCCCGGTGACATATTCACCATATTCCGCGGTATTCGAGATCGAGTAGTTCATGTTGGCGATACCACCCTCATAGATCAAATCGACAATCAGCTTGACCTCGTGAAGGCACTCAAAATAGGCCATTTCCGGGGCATAACCCGCCTCGACCAACGTTTCAAAGCCAGCCTTGATCAATTCGCACAGCCCGCCACATAATACGGCTTGTTCGCCAAACAAATCGGTTTCGCATTCTTCTTGGAAGGTGGTTTCGATAATGCCCGAACGCCCACCGCCAACAGCTGACGCATAAGACAGACCGATCTCATGGGCGTTGCCTGATGAATCCTGATGAACGGCAATCAGGCACGGCACACCGCCGCCTTTGAGATATTCTGAACGGACGGTATGGCCAGGACCTTTCGGGGCAACCATAAATACGTCGATATCGCCGCGTGGCTCGATCAGGTTGAAATGGACGTTCAAACCATGTGCAAAGGCGATCGCAGCGCCGGGACGAATATTATCAGCGATCTCATCAGCATAGATGTCAGCCTGCAATTCGTCCGGGGTCAGCATCATGATGACGTCGCCCCATTTTGCCGCTTCAGCGACATCCATCACCTTAAAGCCAGCATCTGTGGCCTTGGCCCGGCTTGACGAATCGGCACGCAATGCCACCGCCACTTCGGCAACACCACTGTCTTTCAAATTGGCGGCATGGGCATGGCCTTGGCTACCATAGCCAACGATGACCACTTTCTTTTTCTTGATCAGCCCGACATCGGCATCACGATCATAATAGACACGCATGGATAATAGTCTCCTTCATTGATGGGGTGATCTGCCACTAGCATCATCGCCAACTGGCCGGATTCCCCTGTTCCAAACAAACATCACACCACCCAGTTTTTGTGTGTGGCGTGATCCGATTTCGACGTCAAGATCTGGTTATGATGCCGCCCTACTTGGCCGCAAGATCAATGCGGTTGCCGCGCGAGATCGCCGAAACGCCGGTTCGCGCAATTTCCACATCACCAAGTGATTGCATCAAATCGATGAATGCCGCCACCTTTGACGAATTTCCTGTTATCTCGAATACAAAACTATCGAGTGTGCTGTCCAGTGTTCTTGCACGGAAAGTGTCGGCAATACGCAACGCCTCGATACGCTCATCGCCCTTATTGATAATTTTGACAAGGGCAAGCTCGCGTTCGATCGCCACACCCATCTCGGTCAAATCACAGACCGAATGAATTGGCACCAATCGGGCCAGTTGGGCCTTGATCTGCTCGATCACCATCGGCGTACCCGAGGTCACAATTGAAATGCGTGACACACCGCGCATCATCTCGACCTCGGCCACGGTCAGGCTTTCAATATTATAGCCACGACCAGAAAAAAGGCCGATCACCCTCGCCAAAACACCAGGCTCATTATCAACAAGCACTGAAATGATATGGCGCTCGATTATTTCGTGATTACTCATAATATCTGCTCCAGCGGCACCTGTGACTAGACAAGTACCATCCCCTCTTCTGAAATCGGCTTGGCGGCCTGATCATCTGGCCCCAACAGCATTTCATTATGCGCCGCCCCCGACGGTATCATCGGGAAACAGTTCTCTTCCTTGGCCACTTTGACATCGACAATCACCGGACCAGGCGTTGCCAGCATTTGTTCGATGACCCCATCAAGCTGGTCAACCGATTGCGCAACAAGGCCGGTCATGCCGAATGTATCCGCCAGCTTGACAAAATCAGGCAAAGAGGCGCTGTAGGATTCAGAATAGCGCGCCCCATGGATCAGTTCCTGCCACTGGCGGACCATGCCCATCCATTCGTTATTGGTGATGAAAATCTTAACCGGCAAATTATATTGCGCGAGCGTTGACAATTCCTGCATGTTCATCATGAACGAGGCTTCACCGGAAATATCAATCACTAGCGAGTCCGGGTTGGCCACCTGCACCCCAAGCGCGGCCGGAAGCCCATAACCCATGGTGCCAAGACCGCCTGATGTCATCCAGCGGTTCGGTTTTTCAAAATCATAATATTGCGCGGCCCACATCTGATGCTGTCCCACTTCAGTGGTGACAAAAACATCACGGTCACAGGTCATCTCGCACAGGCGTTTGATCGCATATTGCGGCTTGATAATGGCGCCCGACTGGTCAAAGGCCAAGCAGTTCTTTTGCTGCCAGCCGCGGATCTGTTTCCACCACGCATCAAGTGACTTGGCATGTGGTGTAAACTTCTGCGCTTTCATTTCGGCAAGCAAGGCCTTTAGTACCGCACCGGCATCACCAACAATCGGCAAATCGACATGCACATTCTTATTGATTGACGATGGATCAATATCCGCGTGAACTTTCAGCGACTGGGGCGAAAACCCGCTGATCCGGCCGGTCACCCGATCATCAAATCTGGCCCCGATATTCAGCATGAAATCACAATCATGCATGGCCCAATTGGCTTCATAGGTCCCATGCATTCCGAGCATGCCAAGGAACCGTTTGTCAGACGCCGGAAGCGCCCCAAGCCCCATCAATGTCAGCGTTGTTGGCCAACCGGTCACGTCAACCAGCTGTTGCAACAGCTGACAGGCTTCAGGTCCTGAATTTATCAAGCCGCCACCGCCATAGATCACCGGCCGTTCAGCGCGCTTCATCATCGCCACCGCTTTGCGGATCGCCGCGGCATCCGGCGTCACCTGCGGCTGGTATCGCGCTGATGCTGCAGCCGCCACGCCATTTTCGTTATAGCCAAACTCGCCCATCAAAATATCTTTGGGAAGATCGATCAATACCGGACCCGGCCGGCCAGATCGGGCAACATGAAACGCCTCGGCCACCACATGTTGCAGCGCATCCCCCTCCTTAACCAAATAATTATGCTTGGTGCAGGCACGGGTTATGCCGGTGGTATCGGCCTCTTGAAAGGCATCATTACCGATCAAATGGGTCGGCACCTGTCCGGTCAAGCAGACGATCGGCACCGAATCCATCAACGCGTCGGTCAATCCGGTCACCGCATTGGTTGCCCCCGGCCCAGAGGTGACTAACACCACCCCAACCTTGCCGGTCGAACGGGCATAGCCTTCGGCAGCATGCACCGCCGCCTGTTCATGCCGGACAAGAATATGCCGGATTTTGTTGTTTTTGAACAAAGCGTCATAGATTGGCAACACCGCCCCACCAGGATAGCCAAAAATGACCTCAACGCCCTCATCTTCCAGCGTTTTTAGCAAAATTTCCGCGCCCGCCATCATGCTGGCGCTGCCGGCCTTGTTACCCGCCTTGGCGGCGGCAGAAGAAGGTTGTGCCATTATTCCATTTCCCGCTTGTTCTGTTGCTGGGTGATTTTTATGTCCGCGGCAACGGACGCCAAATTTACAGCCACATCTTTCCGCTTGGCGCAGGACAGCCGATACGCCACCACGAAAACATAGATTCCTGAAGTTTGCCCTTGATTACACAGGTGTTTTGCCAGCTTTCAAAAGCAAGGTCAACCATTTTTAGCGAATAAAAGAAAAGATGTTCTGCAAAATACTTTCCGATAATTGCTTATCAATGGTCAAATTTGCATGAAAATTATTCCGCAACCATGTCATTTGCCGTTTGGCATAATGGCGGCTGTCGCGTTTTGTCAGATAGGCCGCCTCGTCAAGCGTCATATCGCCCGCCACCACCGCCATCAGCGGTTTGACGCCAAGCGCTTTCATCAAGGGCAGGCCCGGATCAAGATGTCGTTTTGCTAGGTCCCGCACCTCGTCAACGGCGCCGGCGGCAATCATCTTGTCAAACCGGCTGTCGATCCGTTGATACAGCACATCACGGCGGGGCAATTTGGCGATAGTCACCGCCACACCGGGCAAGGCGCCTTGATGCGGCGCCGCCTGCCATTGGCTAAGGGGTGTACTGCTGGCCTTCGCAACGCCCATCGCCCTGATTAACCGCTGACGATCCCCATCGGCCAAGCGCTCGGCGATGACCGGGTCTAAACGCGCCAATTCCTGCCGAAAGGCGGCACCGCCAATTTTACCATGCCAGGCGATGCAGGATTGATGAATGGCGGCAGGCACATCGGGTACCGGCGCGATGCCGTTGATCGCCGCCTGCAGATACATGCCTGTCCCACCAATAATGATTGGCATTTTTGCGCGTGACTCAATGTCGGCCTTGGCGGCGGCGGCGAGATCAAGCCACGCCGCCACCGATGCCCGATGCGCCGCATCCAAAATACCGTATAGATGGTGCGGGGCAGCTGTAAGATCGGCCGCGGCCGGCCGCGCCGTCAGCACTGATAAATCGGCATAAAGCTGCATCGAATCAGCATTGATAATCTCGCCGTCCACCGCGGCGGCCAATTCAAGCGCCAATTGTGATTTACCTGATGCAGTCGGCCCCGCAATCATGATATAGCTGCCAGCGCGCCCGCGGTTGCTGTCGTCCCTTGGACCGGCAAGCTGGTCTGGTTGCACCATAAATAACTCCTGACAGGCTGCAAATGGCAGTTGGTGACTGAACTATGCATTATGCGCTTGTTTTTTCAACCTCGCACCCTTTTCGAGGCGCCACCTCACCCGCCGGGCACCAACAGGCCGGGGCAAGCGCCGCGGCCTGGCTTGACCGGTTTGCCGCTGATATCGCCGCGTTCACCCCATCGGGACAACCGGTCTGGCTGGATCCCGGATTGGCCGCCGAATGGACCTGCACCCTGTCAGACCAGGCGCCCGGCTCAAGCCTTGCCAACCCGGCCTTTATGCGGCTTCGTCAGCAGGCCGACAAACACCAGATCGACGTCAATTTGGTACCGCTTGCCGGACGCCGCAAACGCTTGCTGATCGCCGATATGGATAGCACCATCATCACCTCTGAATCGCTTGACGATTTGGCAGCCATGGCCGGCATTGGTGACGCCGTGGCCGCAATCACCCGCCAGTCAATGGCTGGCGAAATGGATTTTGAAGCGGCGCTTGATGCCCGCATTGCCATGCTTGCCGGGCAATCTGCACAATTATTCGACCGGTTGGTCAATGATGCCGTGCTGACAGCAGGTGCAGCACCTTTGGTTCAAACAATGCGCGCCCATGGGGCAAAATCCTATCTTGTATCCGGCGGCTTTGATTTTATGACCGGGCCAATTGCGGCACAATGTGGCTTTGATGACCATCATGCCAACCACATGAATGAAGATGACGGCAAGATTACCGGCACAGTCCGCAAACCAGTTTTGGACCGTGACGCCAAGGCCGATTATCTGGCGCATTACTGCAGCCAATGGGGCTTAGAACCGGAAGACGCGGCCACCATTGGCGATGGCGCCAATGATATGGCGATGCTGCAAGCGGCAGGCATGGGGGTGGCATTTAACGGCAAACCGTTGCTGCGCCGCACCATCGCATTGCAATTAAACCATACTGACTTGCGTGGCCTGCTCTATCTGCAAGGCTATCATGCCGATGAATTTGTGACCGGGTGACCCTGTTTGCGGGGGCGACAAGGCGGCACATCACCGGCAACTATATCCTGTACCCCGATGAAAAAAGGGGCCGATACCAGCCCCTTTTCTCGATTTTCTTGTGGTGTTTTTTGCCGAACTGAGAGGCCCGTAACACGCCCGATCAGTCACCACCCTTTTTGATGAAACTGATCTGTACAAACCGTTCACGCCCGTCACGTTCGATCAAGATCAAGATCCCTGACCGGCCGCCTTTTTCAGCGTCGGCAATGTCCTTGGCAAGGCTGGCCGCATCGGCGACCGGGCGCTGGCCGTAACGGCGCAGGATGTCCCCCTTTTGAAGGCCCTTTTCGGCCGCCGGGCTGCCTGGCACCACCTCGGTCACAACAACGCCCTGCTTATTGGCGTCAAGACCAAGTTCGCGCGCCAATTTTGGGGTCAGCGTATCGACCGAAAAGCCAAGGCTACCGAAACTCTGCTTATCAGCATCACCCGGCTTTTTGCTGCCATCAATCAGCCCATTGACCTCGGCCTTTTCCAATTCACCAAGAATGATTTTGACCGTGGCCTTTTTGCCCTGACGGAACAGCTCGACATCGACGGTGGTGCCGATTTCGGTTTCGGCAACAATCCGCGGCAAGTCGCGCATCTTGTCAATGGTTTTGCCGTCAAATTTGAGAATGACGTCACCGGGCTGCACGCCGCCTTTGGCGGCAGGGCTGGCTTCATTGACCGAGGATACCAACGCCCCGGCTGCCTCTTTCAGACCCAATGAGTCAGCAATATCCGGCGTCACTTCTTGGATGAACACACCAAGCCAGCCGCGGCGGGTCTGCCCAAATTCGATCAACTGGCCGGTTACCCGCTCGGCCAGATTGGATGAAATGGCAAAACCAATCCCGACCGATCCACCCGACTGCGAATAGATGGCGGTGTTGATGCCGATCACCTCGCCAGCAACATTGAATAACGGGCCGCCCGAATTGCCCCGGTTGATCGATGCATCGGTCTGGATAAAATCATCATAGGGGCCATTGCCAATATCGCGGCCACGCGCCGACACAATGCCCGCGGTCACTGTCCCGCCAAGCCCAAACGGATTACCGATCGCCAGCACCCAGTCACCAACCCGCAATTTATCCGAATCGCCAAATGTCACCGCAGTCAGTTTGGTTTTGCCAGGATCGATTTTCAGAACAGCAATATCGGTTTTCTTGTCCTGACCAAGAACCTTGGCTGTAAAGCTGGTCTCGTCTTTCAGGATTACACGAATTTCTTCAGCATTTTCAATCACATGATAATTGGTGACGACAATGCCTTCCTGGTCGATGATAAACCCAGAGCCAAGCGACTGCGCTTTACGTTGACGGTTGTTATCGCCAAAATTTTTGAAAAACTCCTCAAATGGCGATCCGGGTGGAAATTGCGGCATATCAACCCCCGATCCATCACTGACAATGGTGGTTGTCGAGATATTGACCACGGCAGGCGACAGGGCTTCAACCTGATCGGCGAATGAGGCCGGCCGGTCGGCGGCACCGGCTGGCAAGGCCACAAATAGATAGGCAATGACCGCCATCAACGGCACCAGGAAACGGCTATGAAGGTCTGCCGACGGTGCCACACGCAATGCATTTATAACCATGACTAGCTCCTTGATGCGAGATTGACCAGCGCACCAAAGCCACCGGCCATCCGCAAAATAATCAATCAAACATGCCTTTTCATGCCTGATCAGCGTGACCAAAAAAAGGCAGATTGGTGTTCATTTTGCCACGAAGATCAGGCTCTCGCCACAAGGCCAGAAGGCTGATCCTTTTGTCAGCGCCTCCGGCCTTGCAACGGCCTAAAATACCCTATTGCGGCGATTTCCCATCTTTATCGAGGAAATAGCGGAAAAATGCGCTATCCGGCGACAGCACCATCGATGTGCCGGTTTTGCCAAGCGATTTTTGATAGGCTTCCATCGACCGGTAAAACGAGAAAAACTCTGGGTCTTTGCCAAAGCTGTCGGCATAGATACGGATCGCATCCGAGTCGCCAGCACCACGCGTTTCCTGCGCCACACGCTGGGCCTCGGAAATAATCACCGTACGGGTCTTTTCAGCTGCCGAGCGGATTTTCTGGGCCTCTTCTTCACCTGTCGCCCGAAACTCTTTTGCCTCGCGCTCACGCTCAGATTTCATCCGGTTGAAGATGTTTTGCGACGTCGCCTCGGGATAATCTGCCCGGCGCAACCGCACATCGATGATCTGAATGCCCAAAGAAGACACCGACTCATTAACCTCTTCCCCAATCGACCGGGTAATGTCATTACGCTGACCGGTCAGGATCGAGGCCAAGGTTTCCCGGCCCAATGCCCGCCGTACCGACGAATCAATGATCGCGTCAAGCCGCCCCCGGGCGCCGGTTTCGTTACGCACTGTCTGGTAAAACAATAGCGGGTCCGAAATCTGGTACCGGGCAAAGGCGTCAACCTTCAACCGCTTTTGATCGGCCAGAATAACCTCTTCAGCTTCCTGCGGAATGAGACTCAGAACGCGTTTTTCATAATAGGTCACATCCTGAATAAAAGGAATTTTGAACGCCAGCCCCGGCTCTTGGATGGTCCGTTTAGGCTCACCCAACTGCAACACAAGCGCCTGCTGGGTTTGGTCGACAGTAAAGGCCGAACTGTACACCGCCATCACTGCGGCAAACAAAATGGCGATAAACGCAAAACGTGACTTGGCCATGTCTAGTTGCCTCCTGTGGCTTTATTCAGTTCTTTTAGCGGCAGATACGGGACAACACCGCTGCCACCTTCATTGTCGATGATGATTTTCTCGACATTCGAGAAGATCCCTTCAACGGTCTCGATATAAATCCGTTCCTTGGTCACATCTTTGTTTTGAAGATAGGCCTGGAACACCTGATCAAATCGGGCCGCATCACCCTTGGCGCGGTTCACGACCTCGGCCTGATAGGCCTCGGCATCGGCAATCAACTTGGCTGCCTGACCACGCGCCCGTGGCACAATGTCATTACTAAAGGCTTCGGCCTCGTTTTTCAGCCGGTCACGGTCTTGCCGCGCCCGCTGCACCTCGTTAAACGCATCGATCACGTCGGCAGGCGGGTCAACCGCCAACAGCTGCACATCACGAATCCGCACCCCAGCGCCATATTCATCAAGCAGGTCTTGCAATTGCTGGCGTGCTTGTAGCTGGATTGACTGACGCCCTTCGGTCAGCGCCGTCTGGATTGGGGTCCGTCCAATAATTTCACGCATCACCGCTTCAGCGGTAATTTTAACCGTGGCATCAGGTTCGGCCAGATTGAAAAGATAGGCGCCAGCGTCACTGATCCGCCAAAACACCACAAAATCAATATCGACGATATTTTCATCGCCAGTAATCATCTGGCTTTCATCAGCAATGTCGCGCCGCGATGACGCATTGCCTGTCGCATCGCGAAACCCGATCTCGATCCGGTTATCACGCGTTACTTCAGGCTTTAGCACGGTTTCAATCGGATAGGGCAGATGATAATGAAGGCCCGGCGGGCTGGTCCGGACCCATTCACCAAATCGTAACACCACACCCTGTTGCTGTGGGTTGATCCGATAAAAGCCGGTTGCCGCCCAGACAAGCGCAAATACCAGCACCAGCAATAACAGCGAGCGTATTCCGCCGCCACCGGTTGGCATCATGCGGCCCCACGCGTCTTTCATCTGGCGAATAGCGGCATCAACATCTTGCGGATTCTGGCCGCCACCTTGGCCCCACGGGCCGCCGCCACCGCCGCCCTGACCCCATGGGCCACCGCTTTGTCCGCCTTGATTATTCCATGGCATTATCGTCTTGCTCCCTTGCCCTGTTCATGACTGACAGCGGAGATAACCCTATGGCCATTGCTGCCCGCCCGCCGTCTGTTATAGTCACCCGTCACATGATTACCACCCGAATGTTGCAAAAACAGCCGAAAGTGCCTATGTGACATGACAACATTGTCTGATCCCCATATTTGTATAGAAGCGGTCAATTTCAAGCATGACAAACCAGTTGGACGAAAGAAAAGTTTTAGCGGCACTGGCCGAGGTAAAAATGCCGGGCCGTGATGTGGCGCTTGCCACATCAGGTGCCATTTCAGGCATTGTTATCAAAGATGGTCATGTCGGCTTTACCATCGAGATTGACCCGAAAGACAAAAACAGCGCCGACGCTCTACGCATCGCCGCCGAAAAAGCAGTGCTGGCGATTGACGGGGTGCTTTCCGCCACCGCCATGATCACCGCACACCAAGCTGGCCCGACCATGCGCCAACAATCTGACCGCGGCACGCCAATTGGCGCCGGCCAAACAATGCAGGCCGAACCGCATCAACCGGCAAAACATGTTATCGCGGTGGCATCAGGCAAGGGCGGGGTTGGCAAATCGACCACCTCGATCAACCTTGCCCTAGCGCTGGCGGCAGCGGGCAAAAAGGTAGGGATCCTTGACGCCGATATTTACGGGCCGTCGCTACCGCGCCTTATCGGACTAAACCGCAAACCGGAAAGTGACGGCAAAAAAATTGTACCGATTGAGGCATGGGGCCTGCAGACCATGTCGATCGGCTATCTTGTTGCCGAAGACGCGCCCACCATCTGGCGCGGCCCGATGGTGATGAGCGCCATTGAACAAATGTTGCGCGATGTTGCGTGGGACGGGCTGGATATATTGGTGATCGATATGCCGCCGGGCACGGGTGACGCACAACTGACCTTGTCGCAGCGCGCCGCGCTGGCTGGCGCGGTAATCGTGTCGACCCCGCAGGATTTGGCACTGATCGATGCGCGCAAGGGTCTGAACATGTTCCGCAAGGTCAATGTGCCGCTGTTGGGAATTGTCGAGAATATGAGTCATTTCATCTGCACGTCATGTGGGGAACGCCATGATATATTCGGTCATGGCGGCGCCCGCGCCGAGGCGGCCAAGCTTGGCGTGCCATTCCTTGGCGAAGTACCGCTGGAAATGGCTATTCGGGCCACATCTGATGACGGCACACCGATTGTCGCCAGCCAACCTGACAGCGTGCACGCACAGCATTACAAGGCGATTGCCGATGCGGTTTTACAAACGCTGGACGGGCAGGCTGGCAAATCTGGGCCAAAAATCGTTATTGAATAGATGGTCTTATCGGAGTGGACGCCGTTTACCAAAACGGTGCGCCTTGTTACCGGCTAGGTAAGCGGCTTTACCGGTCCGCGTCGGACCGCCCGTTCATACCGATAGGCCGGCACATCGCCGCTGGCAGGAAACGCCGCCGCAACGCTGATATCCCAATCAGCGGCAGCCAATTCCGGGAAATAAGCAGCGTCCTCGCCGCCATCAGGGGCGCCCGCCACGATGGTCGCTTCGACAACACGGCAATAATCCAACCCCTGACGGTAAATTTCGCCGCCACCAAATAGAATGATCATCTGCCGCGCCCCATCCGTCGTCGCAATCCAGTCACGCGCGGCGGCAATCGCCCGCTCCATCGTATGTACCGCGGTCGCGCCATCAGCCCGCCATTGCCGGTCTCGCGTCAGCACAATACTGGCGCGGCCAGGAAGCGGCCGGCCAATCGAGTCCCAGGTTTTCCGCCCCATGATCAACGGACAGCCCATCGTCAAGGTTTTCACCCGCTTCAAATCATTCGGAATATGCCAAATCAGGCCTTTACCATCACCAATGACATGATTTTCAGCCATCGCCACAACGGCAGTCATTTCGATCATGGCTGTGGCCTCTACACCGCGATAGGCGCGGCTATATGCGGCGCTGCAACATAATCGACAATCTCAAAATCCTCATAGCGGAAGCCGTCAATGCTGTCCGGCACATTCTTGATAACAAGACGCGGCAGAGCTGTTGGCGTCCGGCCAATTTGCTCGCGCGCCTGCTCAAAATGATTGGCGTAAAGATGCGCATCCCCCAGCGTATGGACAAAGGTACCGGGTTCAAGATCGCATACCGCCGCAATCATGTGGGTCAGCAACGCATAGGATGCGATATTGAACGGCACACCTAGAAAGCAATCGGCACTTCGCTGGTAAAGCTGGCAGGACAACCGGCCGTTCGCAACATGAAATTGGAACAGGCAATGGCAGGGTGGTAGCGCCATTTGCGGCACGTCGGCCGGATTCCACGCGCTTAACATCAGCCGCCGTGAATCGGGATTTGCTTTGATCGTCGCAATCAATTCCGACAATTGATCGATTTCACCGCCTTGGGGGCTCTGCCAATGCCGCCATTGCTTGCCATATACCGGCCCCAAATCGCCATTTTCATCGGCCCATTCATTCCAGATCGACACCCCGTTATCTTGCAGATAGCCGATATTGGTGCTGCCGCTGACAAACCACAGTAATTCATGAATAATTGACCGGATATGCAGCTTCTTTGTGGTCAATAGGGGGAACCCGTCGGCAAGATCAAACCGCATTTGATAGCCAAATACAGCCCGCGTTCCGGTACCTGTTCGGTCGGGCCGGTCAACACCGTGATCAAGAATATGCTGCAGCAGGTCGAGATATTGCTTCATGCGGGGTCCTGAAAGGCTAAATCGGCCACAGCCGGGGTGGCCGCGATAGACAACGTCACATGGACGATAAACACTTGGCTATAAAATGGCACGCCCGCTTCGCGCCATGCAAGCCAATTATCAATCGGCAGATGACCAGCGGCGGCAAAACGACCCTTTCAATGCGCGGCCAAAAATCCTATATTAGGGGTGCCGGCGTGCCGGCTATGGCGATAAACGTGTTGTGGAATAAGCAGAGCGGACCCGGGGGCGGTACCCGGCGCCTCCACCATCTCAGCCCATCGGGCTGACAGCATGGGGGCGAAACAGGATCGACGCATGTGGTAAAGACAGGATTTTCGCTCGGTATGGTACCCGCCGTTATCGGGCCATGTAGTAGTTGCAAACGACAACACTGCTCCGGTCGCAATCGCAGCCTAACGGCAGCGGGAGTAACCGATCTTAAAGTCCAGACCGATTGAGCTCGGTCTGGCGGGGTTCGGAACGCACCTGGCAACAGAAGCGTTCCACTTAATTTTTGACCGAGATTTTTTGTGAACGGCAACCTTTGTGAAAGACATCTTTTTCGACAGGCATCGCCAAGATGGCCCGCAAAGGCGTTACGCGATGCGCCACGCGACAGCAGCAAGAAAGACGTGAACTGATGAGCAACGCCGAAACCCCGCAAGGCGGAATCGATTATGAATATTTGGTTGAGGAAGCCTTAAGGTCCGTTGTCCGCAAATCCCTGAAGCTGGTGGAAGAAGACGGGCTTGTTGGCGAAACACATTTCTACATCACCTTCATGACCACCCATTCTGGTGTAACGATCGACGCCGCCCTTCTGGCCGACCATCCCGAAACCATGACCATCGTCCTGCAATATCAGTTTGCCGATCTTACCGTGGCCGACGACCATTTCAGTGTGACGCTGTTTTTTGGCGGCAAACCCAGCCCGATGCGCATTCCGTTTGACGCGGTTACCAGCTTTAGCGACCCATCGGTCGGCTTTGGCTTACAGTTTGGTGCGGTCGATGAGTCCGATGACGAAGACGTCACCGATACCGCAGCGGACACCACCACAGCAACGCCGCACAGCACCGATGATAATAGCGCCCCAGACAGCGGCCCCGATAAAGCCAACAGCGTTGCCGGGGCGGATGTTGTCTCGCTTGACACGTTCCGCAAAAGACCGACTAAATAACAAAGACGGACGAGCCTAACGTAAGTAACCAAGAGTCAATAACAGCGTCGACCCTATGCCGCCATCGGCGTTGCATGACTATGCCGATTGCCTGACCACCAGTATCAAGGACCTTTATCATGGCCGATTTTGCCTATAGCCCGATGTTTCCAACCAGTGCCGACACCACCGACTATGAACTGGTCAGCACCGCGCATGTGCGGCTTGTTGAAATTGACGGTGAAACATTCCTGAAAGTCGACCCTGAAGGGTTAGAGCTGCTTGCCGAACGTGCCTTTACCGACATTTCACATTTGCTCCGCAGTAGTCATCTGGCCCAGCTGGCCGAGATATTAAAAGATCCGGAAGCAACCAAGAACGACCGGTTTGTCGCGCTCGAAATGCTCAAAAACGCCGTCATTTCGGCACAAGGTTTGCTGCCGATGTGTCAGGATACCGGCACCGCCCTCATCACCGGATATCGTGGCGATCATGTGCTTGTTGGCGGCGATGATGGCGAGGCGCTGTCACGCGGTGTCTATAACACCTATCAAAAAGCCAATTTGCGGTTTTCCCAGCTGGCCGCCACCAGCATGTTTGACGAGGTCAATACCGCCACCAACCTGCCGGCGCAGATCGAAATCAACGCCACCAAAGGGCTGGAATATAAATTTGCCTTTATCCAGAAAGGCGGCGGGTCGGCAAACAAATCATTTCTGCACCAAAAGACCAAGGCTGTCCTGAACCCGGACTCGTTGCGTGACTTTATCAAAACCGCCATTCTCGAACTTGGCACCGCGGCCTGCCCGCCCTACCATCTCGCGATCGTCATTGGCGGCACATCAGCCGAATTCACCATGAAAACGGTTAAAATGGCGTCAATCCGCGCGCTTGACAATCTGCCGACCGAAGGGAATGCGCTGGGCCATGCATGGCGCGACCTCGATTGGGAAGCGCAAATATTGCAAATCACCCGCGAGCTTGGAATCGGCGCTCAATTTGGCGGCAAATATTATTGCCATGATGTACGGGTGATCCGCTTGCCGCGTCATGGCGCATCCTGTCCTGTCGGGATTGGCGTTTCCTGCTCGGCCGACCGGCAAGCCTTTGCCAAGATCACCCCTGACGGCCTGTTCATCGAAAAGCTGGAACGCGACCCGGCGAAATTCCTGCCCGATGTTGGCACCGACAGCACCGATGATGTTGTCGCCGTGGATCTTAATCAGCCGATGCCGGAGATTTTGAAAACCCTCAGCCAATATCCGGTTGAAACACGGCTTGCGCTGACCGGGCCGCTGATCGTCGCCCGCGATATCGCCCATGCCAAACTGTTGGAACGGCTGGAAAGCGAAGGCAAGCTGCCCGATTATTTTCTGAACCATCCGGTTTATTATGCAGGGCCGGCCAAAACCCCGGCCGGGCTGCCCTCCGGATCATTCGGCCCGACCACGGCCGGACGCATGGATTCCTATGTCCCAACATTTCAGGCGGCTGGCGGATCGATGGTGATGCTGGCCAAGGGCAACCGGTCGCGTGTTGTCCGCGATTCCTGTAAACAACATGGCGGTTTTTATCTTGGCTCGATTGGTGGCGTTGCGGCAAAGCTGGCCCTGGAATCGATCAAGAAAGTCGAATTGCTGGAATATCCGGAATTGGGTATGGAGGCGGTCTGGAAGATCGAGGTTGAGAACTTCCCCGCCTTTATCGTGATGGATGACAAGGGCAATGATTTTTTTGATCTTGGGTGATCAAATCGCGACATGTGCCGCAACACCGGCCTGAAGCGCCCGTTGAACGGCCACCCGTGCCATTGCTAAATCCTGCAATCCGACACCGGTACCATCAAAAATAGTCACCGCGTCATCATGTGGCCGGCCGGATGCTGTTTTGTTGATCACAGCACCGATCGGGGTGATATTATCTGGCCCAATCGTCCCGCTGGCGGCGGCATGCTGCATCTCGCCGATGGACATTGATTGCGTTACGTCATCAGTAAACAAAGCCGCCGCCACACATAGTGCCGGATCAAGCTCCTGCTTGCCACGGGTATCGGTTCCCATGGCGGCAATATGCGTGCCGGGCCGTACCGCTTCGGCCTGCAGCAATGCAGCATGCGCGGCCGTTATGGTGATAATCACATCGGCAGATGCCGCCAACTGGGCAAGCGGTACCGCCGCGAACGGAACCCCCTTTTCGGCGCAAATATCCGCCAGAACAGACAGCGCAGCGGCTGACCGGTTCCACGCAACAACCTTTTGAAACGCATGATGGGCGAGCGCCGCCCTCAACTGAAACGGGGCCTGCTGCCCCGCCCCAATGATACCAAGCACCGCCGCATCAGAACGGGCCAGATGCGTGATCGATACCGCGCTGGCCGCCGCGGTTCGCAATGCCGTCAGGTAATTGCCACCAACCACCGCCTGAAGACGCCCACTATCCGGGTCAAACAGCAAGATGGTGGATTGATGGTTGGCGATGTTCCATTCGGCCCTATTGCGCGGCCAGTAGCCGCCCGATTTGACACCCAAGGTCATCCGCCGCATATCAAAGCCGGATTTGAACCCATATAACGCCTCGGCGTGACCCAGCGCTTGGCGCACCACCGGGAAGTTGACCGCCGCCCCGCTATCCATCGCGGCAAAGGTCGTTTCGACCGCGGTAAACGCATCCGCCATCGACACATGGCTTTTGCAAATATGTTCGGCAATCACCAGAACACCGTTACCTGATTGGTTCATCCGGCCCACCCCCGCGCCTTCGCCCCTAGCCTCTCTTTACGGGCATCATCACCATCAATGGTCAGATTATCCCGCCGGTACCAGCATCTGAACAACCCCTTTACAGGGCTTTGCCACGCGCCGTTACCGGCCACAGCGTTTCAACCTTGCCATTGCGCACCCCGACATACCAGTCATGCACATTGCAGGTTGGATCACAATGGCCCGGCACCAGCTTTAATTTGTCGCCAACTTTCAGCACGCCATCCGGGTCGCTGATCACCCCATGCTCATCCGAACATTTGATATAGCTGACATCGTCACGGCCAAAGATAACCGGCAATCCGCTGTCCACCGACTGGGCTTTCAGGCCGGCATCACAAATCGCCATATCAGGTTTTGCATGGCTCATCACCGCGGTCAGGATAAACAGCGCATTGTCCCATTCGCCGTGGTCAATGCGCGCGCCGTTCTTGTCGAGGATGCGCCCATAGTCGGCATCCATAAACGCGTAAGACCCACATTGCAATTCATTATAAACGCCTGATTTTCCTTCAAAATAATAGGAGCCTGTGCCGCCGCCGCCAACAATATCACAGGCCAACCCCTGATCCGCCAGCGCCGCCACCGCATCGGCTACCATCGCCACCGCTATATCGATTTTGGCTTTCCGATCAGCGTAATTGTCAAGATGCTGCATCGCCCCTTGATAGGCCTGAAGTCCGGCAAATGTCAGCCCTGCCGCTTGATCAATCGCCACCGCCAGATCAACCACCTCGGGCGTGGTCAACACACCACAACGTCCAGCCCCACAATCAAGTTCGACCAGACATTCAAGCTGGGTCCCATGACGGCTGGCCGCGGCCGACAATTCGGCCACATTATCGCTATCATCGACACAGCAGATGATCCGCGCGCCACGCAATGGCAAGCGGGCCATCCGGTCAATTTTCATCGGATCACGCACCTGATTTGACACCAGCACATCACGGATCCCGCCACGCACAAAGGCCTCGGCTTCACTGACCTTTTGACAGGCGACGCCGCAACTGCCGCCAAGCCGCTCTTGCAACAGGGCAACATCAACCGATTTGTGCATCTTGCCATGAATACGGTGCCGGACACCCATATCGGCAACCAGCTTGCCCATTTTGGTGATATTGCGTTCCAGCGCGTCCAAATCCAAAATCAGACATGGTGTCTGAATATCAGCCATATCCATCCCAATGGCCGCCGGTATGTCATATCCAACCTCGAACGCGTCAAGATCAATCGCTGGCCGGTCTGTCATGATGGGTCTCCTCTGGCATGATGGGTCTCTTTTGGCCTGGTTTCGGGCCGCATTGCCCACGGCACATTGTCCAAATCGACGTTACCACCTGTCAGGATAACGCCAACCTTTTTATTGCGGAAGATGTCCGGCTGTTTCAGCACCGCCGCCAACGCCACCGCACTACTGGGTTCGACGACCAGTTTCATCCGTTGCCAGATCAAACGCATCGCCGCGATGATGTCTCCTTCACTAGCCGTCACAATATCGGCGACATGACGTGACACAAAATGCCAGGTCATATCCTTTAAGGGCACTTTTAAGCCGTCTGCTATCGTCTGCGGCGCATCATCAGCGATAATATGGCCGGCTTTAAGGCTGCGCGCCGCGTCATCTGCCTGTTCCGGTTCGCCCGCAAAAATCCGCATCTTTGGCGCGGCATGGGCCAGAGCAAGACAGCTTCCCGCTACCATGCCGCCGCCACCGATCGGGGCAATCAGCATGTCAAGATCCGGTACCTGTTCGACAAGCTCTAAAGCGCAGGTTCCTTGCCCGGCAATAACCCGCCAATCATTGTAGGGATGCACAAAATCGGCCCCACTTCCGGCGACCACCGCGGCAAACACAGCCTCGCGACTCGATGTAGATGGCGCACATTCAACGATTGTCGCACCATAGCCGCGCACCGCGTCTTTTTTGGCCTGCGGTGCCGAATGCGGCATGACCACGGTGCAGGGAATCCCGCGCCGCCCCGCTGCATAGCCAAGTGACAGCGCATGATTCCCCGATGAATGGGTCGCAACCCCTTTGCTGGCGGTTGCCGGATCAAGACCAAACACCGCATTGACCGCACCGCGCACTTTGAAAGCGCCGGCCTTTTGGAAATTCTCGCATTTGAAAAACAGCCGCGCACCGGTCACACTGTCAAAATAGGTGCTGGTCAGGACCGGTGTTTGATGGATATATGGCCGCACGCGTCGCCGTGCCGCCAGCACATCGTCAAAGGTCGGAATCATTGTAGTGTCGGCATTATCACCCCTGCCCCACACATGCGGCCCTATTATTCTTTAGAACTTGTGCTGTGTTTGCGCCAATCACAAGCGCGTGATCAGCATCTGCCGCCTTAGGCGACAACGCCGCCCCTAACGGGGGGCAGGGCCGCCGGTTGCCCAATCCAGAAACTGAACAAGGTGCCGCACCGGCATCTGTGGTCGGTCAAGCTGGGCAATGCAACCAATATTACCGGCGGCAATAAAACTGGCACCAGTCGCATCAAGACTGTCCCATTTACGTTGGCGCAGCGCGTCAGCCATGTCGGGTTGCAAAATATTATACACCCCAGCTGACCCGCAACAAAGATGGCCATTCACCGGTTCGGTCACATCAAAGCCTGCCGCCTTTAACAGCGCGATTGGCCCCTGATGGATTTTTTGCCCATGCTGCAATGAACAAGCCGAATGATAGGCAATACGGGGCCGCGCCGCATCGCTCGTCAGCGTCACCGCGCCCTGCCAATCAAGGCTGGCCAGCACTTCACTGATATCCATTGCCTTGGCTGAGACATCGCGCGCAATCGTTGCCAGCTCCGGGTCATCCTTCATCAAATGACCATAATCCTTGACCATCGTGCCGCAGCCCGATGCATTGGTTACAATCGCATCGACGCCGCCAGTCATAATTTCATCATGCCAGCTTTGAATAGCGGCGCGGATCGATCTATCGGCTGCAGTGGTCTCGCCTATATGATGTGCCAGCGCCCCACAACAATGCGCCTCGGCGCGCACCACCACCTCGACACCAAGCCGGGTCAAGAGCCGCACCGTACTGGCATTGATCTCGGGATCAAGCGCCCGTTGGGCACAACCGGCAAGCAGCACAACCCGTTTTATGGCTGACGAGGCTGATGGCTGGCCTTGTGCGGCAAACTGTCTGGTTTCAGCGCCAATCGGGTCAAGCGGTGGTATGGTTTTGGGTAGTTTTTTGAGCGCCGCCTTTAACGGTGCTGGTAGCGCCCAGCCGAGCCAGCGGGCGATAGCCGCGCTTTTCATCATCATCCGGAATCGGCCGGCATGGGGAATGGTCATCGCCAGCATCCGCCGCATCAACCGGTCACCAATGCGGCGCGGCACCAGCCTGTCAATCCGGTCGCGACCAATGTCAAGCAAATGCGGATAATCGACCCCGGATGGGCAGGTTGTTGTACAAGACAGGCAGCCAAGGCAGCGATCGATATGGAATGCTGTTTGGTCCGATACGCTGTCGGGATTTTCCAGAACTTCGCGCATCATCCAGATCCGGCCGCGTGGACTGTCGCGTTCATCACCGGTTATGACAAAGGTCGGGCAGGTGGCCGTGCAAAAGCCACAATGCACGCATGCGCGTAAAATCTTGTCAGCCTCGGCAATTTGCGGGTCTTGCAACTGCGTGGCACTAAAATGGGTTTGCATCACCGACCCTCCTTAAATGCCATCATGCATGCGGCCAAAATTCAAAACGCCGCCAGGATCAAACGCCGCCTTGACCCGCTGATGGAGCGCAAAATGCGCCGCTGGCAAGGGCTGAAAAGGTGGCACCTGCTCGGCGCCGCCATTTTTATCAATGATACGCTGGGCATAGCCGCCCCCGGCCGCGGCAACGGCCGCACGCAAGGCGGTTGCCAGTTCAGGCCCGGACGGTCCGGCCAACCAGATCAGCCCGCCCGCCCAATCAGCATAGGCGGTCACATCAAAGCTCGCGCCAATATCGGCTAAAAGCGGCGCGGCGGCGGCCGGGGCCACCGACAATTTCCAGATTGCGCCGTGATGGCTGGTAAACCAGTCAACATCCCTGATTGACTGCCACAAATCGGCGCTGA
>CAZYKI010000014.1:0-8622 GCA_964648035.1 uncultured Candidatus Puniceispirillum sp.
GGAAGATGCTTGTGTTTAAGGCTGGTGCCATAGCTGAAAGCAGGCGGCAGATCGCCGCCGTCAAACGCGGCAATCATCGCCTTGCCGCCACCGCTATAGCCGCTGACGGCGGGAACTGTCAGCAGCGCATCATCCGGCAACAATCCGGCTGCAATCAGCGGCCGTGCCAATGCCAAAAAGCCGGTTGGATAGCATCCGGGGTTACTGATCCGGTGGGCCGTCGCCACCGCTTGCCGCTGGGTCGCACCAAGCTCGGGAAATCCATAAACCCAGCCGGCAGCGGTGCGATGCGCTGATGACGCATCAATCAGTTTTGTCTCGACGGTTTCGGCCAGCGCCGCCGCCTCGATCGCGGCGTCATCCGGCAAACATAAAATCGTAATATCGCTGGCTGCCATCATATCGGCGCGGGCGGTATTGTCTTTGCGAAATTTATCATCAATCCGCAAAAGCTGCACATGCGGATGGGCTTGCAGCCGCTCAGCCACCTTCAGGCCGGTTGTGCCGGCTTCGCCATCGATGAAAATCTTAAATGCCATGGGCGCCGTTATAAACCGTTTCATTGGTCATCACAAGCGGTTGAATTATTGCTGGGCGCAAGCTATCTGATAGAGATGAGCGATGAAAACCAGCACTATCTGTCCCAGCTTTTGACCGCCGCCAAGGCCGCCGGTGCCGATGGCGCCGATGCCATGTTGGCCCGTGGTCAGAGCACGAGCGTCACCATCCGGCTTGGCAAAGTTGAAGCCAGCGAACGGTCCGAGGAATTTGATGTCGGCCTGCGGGTCTTTGTCGGCCAGCGCACCGCGTCAGTGTCAACAAGCCAATTGACCCCTGATACAATCAACAATCTGGCCGCGCGCGCTGTTGCGATGGCACGCCTTGCCCCGGAAGACCCCTATGTCCGGCTGGCAACAGGCGACGAAATTGCCAGCCAGATTCCCGATCTTGACATGTTTGACCCGCAGCTGCCCGATGCCGCAGCGCTGGAACAGCGCGCCCGCGCCGCCGAAGCAGCCGCCCTTGACGAAACCGCGATCAAAACCGTCGATCATGCCGACGCCGGTCATGGGGTGGTCGATGTGTTGATCGGCACAAGCAACGGCTTTATGGGCGGGTATAAACGCTCCTCACACGGCATTTCGGCGGTGGTGATTGCCGAAAAAGACGGGCAGATGGAACGCGATTATGATTACAGCGCCGCGGTCTATGCCAGTGATCTTGAGGCGGCCGAGACGGTTGGACGAAACGCCGCCCGGCGAACGCTTGAACGGCTTGGTGCCCGCAAACCCAAAACCGGAAAATTCCCGGTCATTTATGACCGCCGTGTCGCGGCGTCCCTCGTCGGCACAATGGCCGGCGCGATCAATGGGGCAGCGATTGCCCGCGGCACCAGCTTTTTGAAAGACAAGATGGGACAGCAGGTGACCCGGGCTGGCCTGAATTTTATCGACGATCCGTTGCGGCCACGCGGCATGGGATCCCGATTGTTTGACGCCGAAGGCCTGCCGGTAGCAGCGCGTAAAATGATTGATGACGGTGTCTTGACCGGCTGGTTTCTGGACCTTGCCGCGGCCACCAAGCTTGGGCTACCGCCAACCGGTAATGCGCGGCGCAGTCTTGGCAGCGCCCCGTCACCCGGAACCAGCAATTTCTTTATTGAAAATGGACGGCTTAGCCGTGATGCGCTGATTGCCGATATCGATGAGGGGTTTCTGATCACCGAAATGATTGGCAGTTCGGTTGATATGATTACCGGCGATTACAGCCGTGGTGCCGGCGGTTTCTGGATTTCCAACGGCGCCATATCGCACCCGGTCAGCGAAGCCACTATTGCCGGCAATTTGGCCGATATGTTTATGCAGATCACCGCGGCAGATGATATCGACATGCGCGACAGCACCGCCGCCCCATCGTTGCGGATCGACAGCATGATGGTGGCCGGATCATGAAATGGACTGCCCCGCCGGGCCAGCGACGCGGGGCCATCGACTGGCTGGAACTGATTTTCAAAGACCACGGCTTCTTGCGAATCCTGTGGCATAATCAACATGAAATTGATCACGGCGTCTGGCGAAGCAATCAGCCCGGGCCAGCGCGGATTGCCGCACTTGGCCGCCAAGGCATCAAAACCATCATCAATTTACGCGGGCCCAGAAGTGACGGCGGGTGGCAATTGGAGGCCGAGGCCTGCCACCGCGCCGGAATCACCTTACTCGATTTCACCGCGCGGTCCCGTGCCGCCCCCAGCAAAGCGATGCTGTATGAGGCGCGCGATCTGTTTGCCAATCTTGACAAGCCATTTTTGATGCATTGCAAATCGGGGGCGGATCGGGCCGGTCTTGTCTCGGCCCTTTACATGCTGATCAGTGCTGGCCGTCCGGCGCGCGAGGCCATGCAGCAGCTGGCATGGAAATATGGTCATGTCAAAGCCGCCAAAACCGGCTTGTTGGATGCGTTTTTTGCCGCCTATCTTCCCTATGAAGATGCTGGCATGCCGTTTTTTGACTGGGTGGACCGGATCTATGATCCAGACGCGCTGACCGCCAGCTTTGTCGCCAATGGCTGGGCGGTGCGCCTGACCGACACGATTTTGCATCGCGAATAATGGCCGCCGCAAAGCCGGCTGGTTAGTCAGCCGACCTGTCTGAAAACTGCAACTGGCACAGGCGGGCATAAAGGCCGTTTTCTGCCAGCAAATCATCATGCTGGCCGCGTTCAACAATTCGCCCTTCCTCCATCACCAGAATCAAATCGGCTTTGCGGATGGTTGCCAGCCGATGGGCAACCACCAACGTGGTACGGCCCGATTGCAGCCGCTGAAGCGCCTGTTGGACCTGCTGTTCGGATTCCGCATCAAGTGCCGCGGTTGCCTCGTCAAGCAGCAAAATTGGCGCATTCTTCAGCATCGCTCTGGCGATAGCGATGCGTTGCCGCTGCCCACCGGACAGGCGCCCCCCCATCGCGCCGACCCCGGTATCATACCCGTCCGGCAAGGCCCGGATAAACTCATCTGCAGCGGCGTCACGCGCCGCCGCCTCAATAGCCGCACGGCTAGCATCGGGCCGGCCAAAGGCAATATTATTGGCAATGCTGTCGTCAAACAGCACCGATTCCTGGCTGACCAGCGCAATCGCCCGACGCAAGCTGTCTACGCGCACCTCACTGATCGATTGGCCGTCAATCCGGATCTGCCCCTGATCGATATCAAAAAAGCGGGGCAAAAGATTGATGATACTGGTCTTGCCAGCCCCACTTGGCCCGACAAGGGCAACCGTCTGCCCAGCTTTGGCGGTAAAGCTGATATCGCGCACCGCCGCCTGCCGCTGGCCGGTATCATCGCCATAAGAAAAGCCCACCTTGTCAAAACTGATTTCGCCTTGTTCCACCTGCAGCACGGTGGCGCCAGGCCGGTCGCTAATCCGGCGCGGCGTATCAAGCAGCTGAAAAATACGCGCACCCGCAGCCAGCGCTTCTTGGGTTACCGCATTCAGCGTGCCAATCGCCCGGACCGGCTGCACCAGCAAAATCAGCGTGGTCACAAAGGCGATTACATCCCCAACCTGCATTTGACCATTTGCCACCCGCCAGCTGGCCAGCGCGACCACCCCGCCAACGGCAATGCCGCCAACCACCTCAAGGATCGGGTCGATTTTGGCACGCCCGGTCAACAGGCTGACCAGTCGCTTGTAAAGCCCGTCAAAGGCGATCTCGGTGCGCCGCGTTTCCGCCGCTTCGCGCTGGTAGGCCTTGACCATCCGCGTCCCTTGCAGCGTTTCGGCAAGGATCGATGTTACCCCTTCCATATGGAGCTGAAGATGCCCTGATGCTTTGCGCTGCCGGTTGCCGATGCTGATGATCGGTGCCATCGCCAGCGGGTATACGCCAACCACCACCAATGCCATCAACCAGTCGAGCCAGACCATCGCCCCGATCAGCACAATTACGGTAAGGCTGTCACGCACCAGATTATTGGCCAAGCGGACCAGCGCCTCGCGGACCAGATTAAGGTCATTCATAATCCGCGAAATAAATGCCCCGGCAGGTTCCCGCGTGACGGTCTGCAAATCCGCCTCGATCAGGGTCCGCGTCATGTCTTTTTGCAAATCGGTGCTGATCCGTAACGCCAGCGCATTGACCGTAACGGTTTGCGCAAACAGCGCCACACCCTTGATCAGCGCAAACACAATAATGACCGGCGGTGCGAGCCAGATAATGTCGTCGGCGCGGCCATCGGCAAGCGCGTTAAAAATATATTTGGTTAACAGCGGATAGGCCGACGCGCTGGCGGCCACCAGCGCCATCAGCAATAAAGCACCAACAAGACGCGGCAAATAGCGCCGTATCCAGCCCTGCCACAAGCGGGCGATAATGGCGCGGGCCAGCTGTTTATTTTCGTGTGATTCGGCCAAACCGGTTGCCTTGGCTATTGTGACGTTGCGCCAACCCTAACATCAAACGCCGGCGCCGCCAATGGACCACGCACCCGCCAGCAGGCATCCTTGTTTCGCGGCATTTTGCGGGTAATTTGCCATTCGCCGTCATTTCCGGGTAATTTGCCATTCGGCAGGAACCAGACAACATGCTAGTCTGCCCCGATGCCGGATTTGGCAGCAGCAAACCCGTTACCCAACCAACCATCAGGCCGCATGTCGTACCCATGTTAAAAAGATTGATCCGTTCATCCTTTGGCAATGCGCTTGTCGGCTGGACCATTGGCAGCGTTATTGCCCTGCTGATGATCACCATACGCTGGCGCGTGGTTGACAAAGAACAGGTCGACCGATTCATGGCCGAACAGGACGGGATTATCATGGTATTTTGGCATGAACGGCTCATGCCGATGCCGTGGCTATGGCCGTCAGGCTACCGGCTTTATGCGTTGCAATCACCGCATGCCGACGGACGGATGATGTCGCATGCGATCGGCTGTTTTGGCGTTAAAACCGTGTGGGGCAGCTCCAACCGCAATCCGTTATCCGGGTTGCGGGGCTTGAAACGCGTGCTTGATGCCGGTGATTCGGTCGCCATTACCCCCGATGGGCCACGCGGACCGGCCCGCCAATCGGCGTTGGGACCGGTCGCGATTGCCCAGCTTGCCGGCAAACCGATTGTCCCGATGTGCTGGACCGTTGACCGCTATTGGCGGGCCAGCGGCTGGGACCGGCTGATTATTCCCAAACCCTTTGCCCGCGGCGAATTTGTGGTGGGGGCGCCTATTTTTGTCGAAACCGGCGGCAAGGACAGTCTTGAAGCCGCCCGCGACCAGCTGGAACGCGCGATGAACGCCCAGGCCGACGCTGTCGACCGCGCGCGCCACGGCAAGACCTTATAGGCGGGCGGCATGATGCGGTTTTGGCTCTACAACCTTGGCTGGCGCCTTCTTGGGCCGCTGATACCGTGGCTGCTGGCGCGCCGGACAGCAACCGGCAAGGAGATCAAAAGCCGTATTGCCGAACGATATGGCAATGCTGGTGCAGCGCCGGTTTCGCCGGGGATGATCTGGCTGCATGCCGTCAGCGTTGGCGAAACCGTTGCCGCGCTGGGATTGGTCGAGGCGCTGGCAGCGCGCCGGCCTGAGGCGCATTTTCTGATCACCACCAACACCGTCACCGCTGCCAGCATGGTTGAGAAGGCCGCTGGCAAAATGCGGCCAAACCGGCTTTATCATCGTTTTCAGCCATTGGACCACCCGGCTTTTGTTGACCGGTTTCTGGTCACATACAGACCCGTCCTGGCGATTTTTCTTGAGTCGGATTTCTGGCCAAATTTGATCACGCGCAGCGCCCAAAGCGGTGTCCCCGTGGTGTTTGCCTCGTCACAAATGTCCGACACCGCCTTTGCCCGCTGGCAAGGCCGCCCCGCGGTGGCACGACAGCTTTTTGCAACACCGCAACGGGTGCTGGCGGTCAATAGCGAACAGGCCAGCCGCTTTCGCCGCCTTGGCACCGCAGCCGACCGCATTACCGTCATCGGATCGCTGAAAGGCGTTCATGCGGCCGCCCCGAATGACCGTTTGTGCCAACAGCTGAAGCAGGCGATTGGCCAGCGCCGGTTGTTTTTGGCCGCCTCGACCCATGCCGGCGAGGATGCGCCGGTGATTGCCGCCGCACAACAGCTTGGTCAAGACTGGCTGACGATTATCGCGCCGCGCCATCCGGACCGGGGTGATGCGATTGCCAGCTTGGCCGGTGGCGCACCGCAATTCAGCCGTCACGCCATGCCGGGGCCGCATGACAGTGTTTTTGTGATGGATGTATTGGGCGAAATGGCCAGCCTTTTCAGCCTTGCCGATGTGGTGTTTCTGGGGGCGTCTTTGGTGCCGAATGGCGGTCATAATCCGTTAGAGCCGGCACAGTTTGGTCGGCCCATCATCACCGGGCCCCATATTTTCAAAAACAGCGCCGAATTTGGCGGGTTGCGTGCCGCCGGGGTGGTGTTTGACCTTGATTATGATACGGCTGACACCGCCGCAGCGGCGCTGGCCGCGCTTGTGATGGATATCGCCGCCGATAAAGCAGGCCTTAAAAAGATCCATAAAAATGCGTTGGACTATGCCGCCACCGCCGCAAAGCGCGCCGATACCGCCGCCGCCGCAATCAGCAGCTTGATTGACCCGCCACGCCGCTGAAACGGTAATAGTGTGGATGTCTTATGGTCAGACCTGACCCGTGCATGCTATGATCATGCCGAAACTGAATCACAAGCTGATCTGACGATGATAAAGACACCGGAATTTTGGGACCGACCCGGGCTGGCGGCGCTGGCGCTGTGGCCCGTGTCACTATTATGGGCAGCTGGCCGTTACCTGCATCAGCGTCTTATCAAACCCGGCGATGTGCCGATACCGGTGATTTGTGTCGGTAACCTGACCGTTGGCGGGGCCGGCAAAACCCCGGTGACGGCCTTTCTTTATGACCGGCTGGTCGACGATGGCTTTCGGCCAGCCATTTTGATGCGTGGCTATGGCGGCAGCGCCCGCGAGCCCGTATGGGTTGACCATAATCTTGATCAGGCCGACCTATGTGGTGATGAAGCGGTGATGCTGGCTGAAAGCCGTGATGTGTTGGTCGCCCGCGACCGGCTTGTCGGCGCCAGAACCATCGCCGCTGCCGGTCACTATGACCTGATCCTGATGGATGATGGATTACAAAACCCGCATCTTGCCAAAGATTTCCAAATGGCGATTTTTGATGGGTCTACCGGTATCGGCAATGGGTTTTTGCTTCCCGCCGGTCCAATGCGGGTGCCGTTTGCGGGCGGCATTCGGGGGCTGGATGCGGTGATTATCAATGGCCGCGACGACACCGGCATCGCCCATCGCCTGCCCCCTAGCCTGCCCTGTTTTTTTGGTCGACTTCGCCCCGACCAATCGGTGATTGATGCCTATGAGGGTGCTGCAGTCTTGGCGTTTGCCGGGATTGGCCGGCCAAACCGCTTTTTCACGACATTGCGTGAGACCGGCGCCAATCTGGTGCATCAGTTGGCCTTTGCTGATCACCACCCCTATAGCGAGGCGGATCTGGTAAAATTGCAAGAAGATGCCGCCCGACATGGGGCCGCCTTGATCACCACCCAAAAGGACTGGGTGCGTTTGCCGGCCGAATGGCGCGAGCGGGTTGGGTTTTTGCCGGTAAAGCTGGAACTGGACAATAGCGCGCCATTGATGGCGGCCCTCTATCAAGCCATCGACGCCAAAAAGGGATCATAAAATGGCCCTTTCAGCCGCTGTTCGGATAAAACGCACCCTCAGGCAAATGATCTTGTGGCCCCTTGAAGCGACAGTTGGTTTTACCCTGTTCGGATTAGCACGCCTATTGCCGGTCGGGGCGGCCAGCGCCCTGATGGGCTGGGTGTTGTCAAGCCTGGCACCGCTGACGCCGTGGCAAGCGCGGGCAAGACGCAATCTGGCTTATGCCCTGCCGGATATCGATAGCGCGGAACAGGACCGTATTTTGGCAGGCATGTGGAACAATCTTGGCCGGGTTATTGGCGAATATCCGCATGTTGGGCGGCTGGATCGGCTTGGCCGTGTCGAATTTGTTGGGCTTGATCATATCAAGCACCTCGATAGCGGCGGATTTTTGATTGGCGCGCATATTGGTAACTGGGAGGTTGGCCCATTGGCGGCGCTGGCGGTTGGCAAACAGGTGGCAGCGATTTACCGGCCGTTGAACAACCCGCTTTTGGCCGGCCTGTTGGAACGCCGCCAGACGGCCTATGGCGGTGATATTTATCGCAAGGGCCGCGAGGCCGCCCTTGGCATGGTGGCGTCGGTTCGTAAAGGGCAAATGATGTGTCTTCTGGTTGACCAGCAATTGCGTGAAGGCATGTCCATACCGTTTTTTGGCCGCCCGGCCCGCACCTCGATAAGCCATATCAAGCTGGCGATCAAAAAGCAGGTGCCGATTTTCTATATGCGAACCGAACGGCTTGACGGCTGCCGGTTTCGGGTCACGATCTCGGCGCCCCTGACATTGCCAAAAACCGCCGATGACCCCACAGTCAGCGCGGTGGCCGCCGATATCAACGCTGAAATAGAGCGCTGGATACGCCAAGACCCAACACAATGGTTCTGGCCGCATCGGCGGTGGGGCAAGTCGGTCTGATCACCAGTTGATC
>CAZYKI010000014.1:8722-25247 GCA_964648035.1 uncultured Candidatus Puniceispirillum sp.
CAATGGTTCTGGCCGCATCGGCGGTGGGGCAAGTCGGTCTGATCACCAGTTGATCGTCAAAAAAGCTGGTCCTGCCGGTCGTCCTTTCGGGGTGGTTTTGGCCCTGTTGCTTTTTTCTGAGACGGCGCATCGCCGATAACTGCCTGCCGGCTGTCATCGGCAAAGCGGATGGCCACCGCGGTTCCGGCCGCTAATCCGGCGGCTTTTTTGACCGGTCGCCCGGCCGCATCCGTGACCAGCGCAAAGCCCCGGTCAAGCACCCGTTCAAATGAATTCGCATCAAGCAGTTTGGCCGCGACGTCAAGCCGCTGCTGGCGCGCTGGCACAAGTATCTCTGCCTGCTGGTCAAGGCGCTGCACCGCCTGGCCAAGCCGTGCGGCGGCGGCGCTTAAATGGACATCGGGTGGCCGCAGGCGTCCGGCAAGCGCGGTCAGTCTTATAGCCCTTGCCGACAGCCATTTATCCAATCCGCTGACCAGACCGGCAACGGCATAATCCAGCCTTTGGGCGCGCTGTTGGATCATTTCCGCCGGGTCGGCAAGGCCGCGCCAGGCTAATGCCACTTGCTGTTTGGCCCGGTCAATCTTGGCCGCGGCACCCCGCATTAACCGCGCCTCCAATTCGGTGACAGTGGCCCGCAATTCCGATCCGACCGGCACTGCCAGTTCGGCCGCGGCGGTGGGGGTTGGGGCGCGCAGGTCGGCCACATGGTCGATCAAGGTCGTATCGGTTTCATGGCCGATCGCCGAAATCACCGGAATGCGACAGGCCGCGACCGCGCGCACGACAATCTCTTCATTAAAGGCCCATAAATCTTCAAGTGACCCGCCACCGCGCGCGACAATCAACACATCTGGCCGCGGCAATGGTCCCTCATCCGGCATCGCATCAAAACCGCGAATGGCGGTGGCCACTTGATCGGCGGCGTCGCGCCCCTGCACCAATGTACCCCACACCAATACGCGCACGCCGAACCGGTCCTCAAGCCGATGCAAAATATCGCGGATCACCGCGCCGGTCGGGCTGGTAACAACACCGATGGTCGTTGGCATTTTCGGGATCGGCTGTTTGCGTTCGGCCGCGAACAGCCCTTCGGCCGCCAGCATCCGGCGGCGGTCTTCAAGCGCTTTCAGCAGCGCACCCTCGCCGGCTATTTCCAACTGGCTGACGACAATCTGATATTTTGACTGGCCGGCATAGGTGGTCAGCTTGCCGGACGCGATCACTTCCAACCCCTCTTCGGGCTGGACCGCCAAATTGGCCGACATCGCTTTCCAGCAGACTGCGGCAAGCGTTGATTTGTCATCTTTCAAGGTGAAATAGAGATGGCCGGACGGGGCGCGTGTCGGGCGTGATATTTCGGCACGCACCCGCACAAATTCAAACGCCCCTTCGACAGTGGCTTTCAACGCCTGTGACAGTTCGCCAATCGTCAGATAAGGCGCGTTATCGCCACTGTTTTGCTGTCCGCCCTCTTTCATGATGTCCCCATATTATGCCATATTGGGGGCCTCGCAACTCCAAAGGACGGATCCAATGAATATTTTGCTTATCGGCAGCGGCGGGCGTGAACATGCACTGGCGTGGGCGCTGGCCGACTCGCCACTGACAACACGCTTGGTGATTGCGCCTGGCAACCCCGGCATGGAACCATTTGGCGCGTTGCGGGCGGTCGCGGCGGATGACCTTGACGGGCTGGTGGATCTGGCCCGGGAAATAGCCGCAGACCTTGTTGTGATTGGCCCCGAAGTACCGTTGGTCATGGGCCTTGCTGACCGGCTTGCCGAGGCTGGCATTGCCGCGTTTGGACCCAGTGCCGCCGCGGCCAGACTTGAAGGATCCAAGGAATTTGCGCGCGCCTTTTGTGCGCGGCATAATGTGCCACAACCGGCCTTTTTCCCGGTTGACGATTTGGCCAGTGCCTGCACCCATATCGACCAGCTTGGCGGCCGCTGTGTGATCAAGGCCGACGGTCTTGCGGCCGGCAAGGGGGTGGTGGTTGCCGATGACGCTGCCAGCGCAAAGCAGGCGGCCAAAGACATGCTGGACGGCCAATTTGGCGACGCCAGCAAACGCGTCGTGATTGAACAGCGGATTGACGGGCCGGAAGCCTCGCTTTTTGCGTTGCTGGATGGGGAAACCGCCATTCTTATGGCCACCGCCCAAGACCATAAACGCGCCTATGATAATGATGAAGGGCCAAACACCGGCGGCATGGGCGCCATTTCACCATCGCCGCGTCTTGATGCCGCCCTTGAGGCTGATATCATGGCGCGGATCGTCAAGCCGGTGGCCGCCGGGATGGCGGCCGAAGGCACACCTTATCGGGGGGTCCTCTATGTCGGCCTGATGCTGACCGCTGACGGCCCGCAGGTGATTGAATTCAACTGCCGCTTTGGTGACCCGGAAGCGCAAGTCATCCTGCCCCGTCTCAAAACTGATATCGTCAGCGCCATGCTGGCAACCACCACCCAGAGTCTTGGGCATTTTGACATGCGCTGGGACAGCCGGGCCGCGGTAACCGTGGTGATGGCCAGCAAGGGCTATCCGGGATCCTATAAGACAGGCAGCGTGATCGGTAACCTTGATGCGGCGGAAAACGGCGTTGACAGGATTGTGTTTCATGCCGGTACCGGCCGCGATGCGGCGGGCCGGCTGATTGCCACCGGCGGGCGCGTTCTAGCGGTTACGGCGCTTGGCGACGATGCGGCAACAGCGCGACAAAACGCCTATGATTCGGTGGCTAAAATCGACTGGCCTGACGGTTTTTATCGCAGCGATATTGCCCGCCTTTAACGTCGGGCGGCAAAAAAATCGCGCAGCATCTGTGTCGCCGATGCCGCGCCGATACCGCCATAAATTTCGGGCCGGTGATGACAGGCGGTGCTGCTGAAAAACCGAACGCCCGACTCAACAGCGCCGGCTTTTTCATCACTGGCAGCATAATAGAGCCGCCGCAATCGCGCATGGGCAATCGCGCCGGCGCACATCGTGCATGGCTCAAGGCTGACCCATATATCATAGCCGTCAAGCCGCGCCTGACCGGTGCTGGCCAGGGCGGCCTCAATCGCCAATATCTCGGCATGGTGGATGGCGCTGCCGTCACGAACCATACGATTTTCAGCCAGCGCGACAAGCTGTCCGTCTGGTGCAACGATAGCGGCCGCGACCGGCACCTCACCCGCCGCGCCGGCCGATCGGGCCGCGGCCAGCACCTGATCCATATATCCTGACATCTTCATAGCCATCTTGGTCGCACAAATACCGGCCATGACCAAGCACAAAGCACATGCCAAAGAGGCGGGTTATCACCCCGGCCACAGCGATCGGGCGCTATTGCCATTTGCCAAGCCACCATTTTCCGGCTACATCCAAGCGATGACAAAACCCGGCTTCACATTGGATCAGACCACCAATCCGGAACGGATTGCCAAGCGCATCGCCCGCGCCGGCATCTGCTCACGCCGTGACGCCGAGGCCTTTATCCGAGACGGGCGCGTGACGGTCAATGGACAACGCATCGACAGCCCGGCCCTGAATGTAATCGCTGCCGACAAAATCACCGTCGATGGCAAATTGCTGCCAGCGCGTGAACCGGCTGGCCTGTGGCGCTATTACAAGCCGCGCGGGCTGATTGTCACCGACCGTGACGAACAGGATCGCGCGACAATTTTTGACAAGCTGCCGGACAATCTACCGCGGTTAATCACCGTTGGCCGCCTCGACCTTGACTCGGAAGGGCTGCTGTTGATGACCAATGACGGCGATCTTGCCCGTCATCTTGAATTGCCATCCACCGGCTGGAGCCGAAAATACCGGGTGCGCGTCCAAGGCCAGGTTGATCCTGCCAAACTGGTCGCGCTGGAAAATGGGGTGACCATTGACGGCATCCGCTATGGCAAGGTGGTCGCAACATTGGACCGCCAAATGCCAAGCAATGCGTGGCTGACAGTGGCTATCCGCGAAGGTAAAAACCGGGAAATCCGCCGGATCATGGAATATCTTGGCCATAAAGTCAGCCGCCTGATCCGCATTTCCTATGGCCCGTTCCAGCTTGGCGATCTGCAGGATGGCGACATTGTGCAGATCAAGCCCCGCATTTTGGCCGAACAGCTGGGACTTGACGGTGAATTGACCGGCAATGCGGCACGCCCGCAGCTTGGCCTGAAACAGGCGGCAGCAAAACCGGCTGGAAAACGAGGAAAACATGCGAATCATCGCGGGAAACCGGCGCGGCGCCCTGCTGACCAAACTCGACGCCACCGGCACACGTCCGACCGCTGATCGGGTTCGGGAATCACTCTTCAACATTCTGCAAGGCGGGCGCTTTGAGAGCCGGCTTGCCGGGACAACCGTTATTGACCTGTTCGCCGGTACCGGGGCGCTTGGCCTTGAGGCCCTATCGCGTGGGGCAGCCCATGCCAGCTTTGTTGAAAATGCACCGGCGGCGTTAGCGGTATTGCGGGCGAACATCGCCAAATTACGCTATCAAGCCATCAGCAGCGTGATCGCTGGTGATGCGACCCGGCTGGCGCATTGGCGCGGCCCTGCCGCCAGTTTGGTGTTTGCTGACGCGCCCTATGCCACTGGTGCCGGTCTGACCGCCGTGTGCGGCCTTGTGCGGCTGCGGGCGATAGCACCGGACGCGGTGATTATTATTGAAACCGGAAAAGCCGAAATATTGGACCCAGATCAACTGGCACAAAGCCGGTTAGATCTTGCCGAACAGCGCCATTATGGACGGGCCATGCTGCATTTTTTACGGTGGGCTGGTTAGCTACGGCCAAACAGCCGTTCAATATCGGCCAGTGACAATTGTACAAAGGTCGGTCGGCCATGGTTGCATTGGCCCGATCGCGGGGTGACTTCCATATCGCGTAACAGGGCGTTCATCTCGGCAGCATTCAGCACCCGGCCGGCGCGGACAGACCCATGACATGACATCGTGGCAAGCACATGATTGATCCGGTCCTCAAGGCTGGTACTGCCGCCAAGCTCGACCAGCTCCTCGGCAATATCACTGACCAGACGGTTGACATCCGGCGTGCCAAGCAAGGCCGGCGTCGCGCGCACCACAACCGCCCCCTCACCAAACGGCTCTATGGCCAGCCCCAGCGATGCCAGCATGTCGGCCGCCGCGATCACCGCGCCCATATGGTGGGCCGGCAATGAAACCACTTCAGGCAGCAGCAAGGTCTGGGCCGCCACGGTTTTATCGGCCATCGCTGCCTTCATTCGTTCAAGGACAAGCCGTTCATGCGCCGCATGCTGGTCGATAATGGTCAGCCCGTCACGGGTTTCGGCCACAATATAGGTTTTGTGAAGCTGCGCGCGGGCCGCCCCCAACGGATAGGCTGTTGCGGCGTCTGATCCGGTTGGGTCAACCGGGTCCCCCGCTACCGGTATAGCTGCACTGCTGCGGGCCTGCGGTCTTGCCTCTGCCCCCAACAAATCTTCGGCACCATGATCGACCACCGGTGGCGGAGGCACATAGCCCCGCGCCGGACCACTGGCAAAACCGCGCCGCGGTAAATCCATGCTTGGCCCGGGCATGGTGCCGGCCTGAAACCGGTCAAGCATCGCCGCGCCACCATCGGCCGTGCTGTGCCGACTATAGGCGGCCAACCGCGCTGACACCCCCCCAACAAGAAGGCTTCGCACCGCGGCGGCATCCTTGAACCGTACCTCGGCCTTGGCTGGATGCACATTCACATCAACCGCATCCGGCGGCAGCGTCAAAAACAGCACCGCCATCGGATATCGGCCACGCGGCAAGGTGTCGCCATAGCCGGCCCGGATCGCCCCGACCAGCGCCCGGTCCTGCACCGGACGGCCATTGACGAACAGGAATATATTGGCGGTTGTCGGCCGGTTCATCGTTGGCAATCCGGCAAGACCGGTCAACCGCACATCATCGCGCACCGCATCCAGCACCGCCGCTTCGGCCGCAAAGCTGCGCCCCATGACCGCGGCAATACGCGCCGTAACCCCGTCATCGCCCGGCAAGGCGGGGGGCAAATCCAGCATCGAGCGCCCATCGGCGGTCAGGTGAAAGCCCACTGCCGGCCATGCCATTGCCAGGCGGCGGATCACATCGACACACTGGCCCTGTTCGGTTCGTTCGGTTTTCAGAAATTTCAGACGCGCCGGAACCACCTTGAACAATCCGGTGACCGAAATCACCGACCCTTTGGCCAAGGCGGCCGGCTCTGGACCGATCAATTTGCCCCCATCGACCACGAGGCGCCACGCGTGATCCATCGCGGGTTGAACCGATGTCAAACTCAAACGCGATACCGCCCCAATCGATGGCAATGCCTCGCCGCGAAACCCCAATGATCGGATATCGTCAAGCCGGTCTTCGGCCAGCTTTGACGTGGCGTGGCGTGTCACCGCCAGACATAAATCATCACGATCCATGCCGCGCCCATCATCGACCACGGTGATTTCGTCAATGCCACCGCGCCGCAAGGTCACGGCGATTTTCCCGGCCCCGGCATCGAGCGCATTTTCGACAAGCTCTTTTAGCGCGCTGGCCGGCCGTTCAACAACCTCGCCAGCCGCTATCTGGTTGATCAGGCGGTCGGGAAGCTGGCGAATGACAGCCATCGTGGCGGTCTATTTAATGGTAACCGGCGTTTTATCGGCCGGATCGATCGCCATGGTGCCAGCCGCGGTTGGGCTCTGCCCCGTTTCACGGGCCTGCCTTAGACGCGCATCCTCGGCCATTTTATCAAGCACCGGCCCTACCTCTGGCAGGCCGCCAAACAAGGTTTGCAACGGCAATCGTTTTTCTAACTGCACACCATAGGTTTCTTCGTCAATTTTGCTGCGAATATCATTAGGAACACGAGAAAAATCGAACAAATTTTCAAATCCGGACCCGGATGTTTCGGCCACACCAAGCAATGTGCTGGCACTGGTTTTGGCATCGGTTGCGGTGGCTTTTGAGGCGGCCAGTATATCTTCAGGCTTTTCAGCAAACCCCGGCGGCAGCGACAATGGCGGCCGCACCACAACCTGAAATTCATCGGGGGTCGATTTTTCATCACCAATCGCCCGCCGGAAATCGGAACAACCGGCAAGACCGATCAGCACTATAGCCGCCAACGCCAGTGGTACGAACCGTTTGGTCATGTCTTGTCTGTCTCCTGTCCCAACAAAATCTGACAGGCCCATAAGACCGCGCCTGTCGTAATTGCTGCATCGGCGACATTAAATGCCGGCCAATGCCACCCGCCCCAATGCAGGTCTATAAAATCAACAACCCGGCCAAAACGCAACCGGTCAATTGCATTGCCAATGGCCCCAGCCGCAATCAATGCCGCTGCGAGCCGTTGCAACCGGTCAAGCTGTGGCAGCATCCAAAACAGCCAGCCACTGACAACGAACGCCAAAATGGTCAGGCCAATCCGTACCGCTGCACCACCATCGGCCAGCAGGCCAAAACTCATGCCCGGATTCCACACCGGAACAAGGTTTAGAATCAAGTTGATTTTGATCAGCCGCGGCGGATCAAACAGCAGGTCAAGCATGATCTGCTTGCTGATCTGATCCGCGATAAGCACCAGACCAAACAGGATCAAAAATCGGGTCATCACCGTCTTTTTGGCCTGACCGTCCCGCATCATGACGCCGCGGTGACCACAGTGTGACAGCGGTTGCAGATATCTTGGTCGGCCGTGACTTCGGGCGATACTTTCCAGCAACGGCCACATTTTTCGCCATCAGCCAAGGCAAATGACACCGCCACACCGGCCACCGTATCAAGCCGGAAGGCATCGGCTGGCGCCGGGTCGGTGGTTAAATTGGCCGCCGAGGTGATAAACAGGCTTGCCACATCTTCACCGGCAAAGGCCGCATGCTGATCGGCGGTTACATGCACCAGTGGCGCGGCCTGCAGCGCGGCACCGATCTTGCCCTCATTACGCGCTGTTTCCAGCGCACTCATCACCACCTGCCGGACCTGACGGATCGTTGTCCATTGCTGGCCAACCGCCGCATCCAGCCAGTCTGACGGCACCGGATCATAGGCCCGCAAATGCACCGACTGCGCCGGATCATTGATCCGCGACTGCCAGGCTTCTTCGGCCGTAAAGCACAAAATCGGCGCCAGCCATGCGGTCAGACGATTGAACAATTCAGCCATCACCGTACGGCAGGCCCGCCGCGCGATATCGTCCGGGCTGTCGCAATAGAGCATGTCCTTGCGAATCTCGAAATAGAAGGCCGATAAATCGCTGTTACAGAATTGATGAAGTTCGGAAAAAATACCGTGAAAATCATAGGTTTCGGTCATATTCCGGATATTTGCATCGATTGTAGCAACCCGATGAAGCACCCATTTTTCGAGCGCTGGCATCGCCGCTCTATCAACCGCTTCGCGCGCCTCATAACCGTCAAGCGCGCCAAGCAAATAGCGCAAAGTGTTACGGAACCGGCGATAATTGTCGGTTGTGCGTTTGATGATTTCCGGCCCGATCCGCAAATCATTGTAATAATCTGACGAGACAACCCACAGGCGCAAAATATCGGCACCATTTTGTTCCATCACCTTTTGCGGCGTCACCACATTGCCAAGTGATTTGGACATTTTACGGCCCTGTTCATCCAACACAAAGCCATGTGTCAACACGCCTTTATAAGGCGCGCGCTGGCGGGTCGCACAAGATTGAAGCAGCGACGAATGGAACCAGCCACGATGCTGGTCCGATCCTTCGAGATAGAGATCGGCCGGGCTGTCCAGATCGTCACGATCCTCAAGCACAAACGCATGGGTAGACCCGGAATCAAACCAGACATCAAGGATATCGGTTACCTGTTCATAATCGTCGGCGTCATAATCATCGCCAAGGAAGCGCGATGGTGGCGATGCGAACCAGCAATCGGCGCCTTCGGCCTGCATCGCGGTTACGATCCGGTCATGCACCACCGGGTCGCGCAACGGCGCGCCCGTTTCCTTATGCACAAATATCGTCAGTGGCACGCCCCAGGCACGCTGCCGGCTAAGGCACCAGTCGGGACGCTGTTCGATCATCGCGGTCAGACGGCGCTGGCCGGCGGGTGGATAAAACGCGGTTTTGGCCAATTCGGCAAGCGCGGTCTGGCGCAACCCGTGCGATTCCATCGACACAAACCATTGGGCGGTATTGCGATAAATCACCGGCGCTTTTGACCGCCATGAATGCGGATAGGAATGAACCAGTTTGCCGATCCCGATGACGCCGTCATGCGCCGCCATCATCTCGGCAATTTTGGCATTGTCGCGCAACACATGCATCCCGCCATAATGCGGCAGGTGGGGTAGGATCACGCCGTCCTCGCCAACCGTGTCAGGTACCGCGATTCCGTGTTTTAGATGCGCCAGCTCATAATCCTCGACCCCATGCCCTGGGGCAATATGCACAAAACCGGTTCCTTGCTCGGTTGTCACATGACTACCGGCAAGCAGCGGCACGTCAAAATCATACCCCTGTCCGGCCATCGGATGCGCCGCCACCGTACCGGCCATATCACGCCCGGATAGCCGCGCTGTCTCTTGGCTGTCGGTCACGCCGATTTCGGCCAACACCGCCGGTGCCAGATCAGCCGCCAGCACCAGCCTGTCGCCGACCTTGGTCAGCGCGCCATCAGCCACCGCATTGACCGTGATCACGACATAGTCAATATCGTCACCATAGGCCACGGCCCGGTTACCCGGCATTGTCCATGGGGTGGTTGTCCAGATAATGATGCTGGTCCCGTCAAGGGCGGCGTGACCGGCCGTTGTAACCCGAAAGCGGGCGTAAATCGTGACTGATGTATGGTCTTCATATTCGATTTCAGCTTCAGCCAGCGCGGTTTTTTCAACCGGTGACCACATCACCGGCTTGGCCCCGCGATAAAGACTGCCATCCATCAGAATGCGACCAAGTTCGGCGGCAATTTTTGCCTCGGCGGCATAGGCCATCGTGGTATAGGGATTATCCCAGTCACCAAGCACACCAAGGCGCTGGAACTCAACCGATTGCACATCAAGCCAATGCGCGGCGAAATCGCGGCATTCTTGGCGGAATTCGGCAACCGGCACAGCGTCCTTGTCCTTGCCTTTCTTGCGGTATTGCTCTTCGATTTTCCATTCGATGGGCAGGCCGTGGCAGTCCCATCCGGGGACATAATTGGCATTTTTGCCAAGCATAGATTGCGACCGGTTCACCACATCTTTCAAAATTTTGTTCAAGGCGTGGCCGATATGAAGCTGGCCATTCGCATAGGGCGGACCATCATGCAGGATAAAAGACGGTGCATCGACCCGGGCGGCCCGCAATTTTTTATAGATATCGATATCCTGCCATTGCTGCAAAATCTGTGGCTCTTTGGTTGGCAGGCCAGCCCGCATCGGAAAATCGGTGCGTGGCAGGAAAACGGTGTCTTTATAGCTCATGGTTGGGCCACTCTTTTTTCAAAACAACTTGTCGGTCGCACGATTGGCGATTGCTTGGGTTGGGGTCATTATTGGGCGCGGGTTGGTCATGATTGTCCGGCGGCTTGTTTGGGCAGCATCGCGCGTGCTGCCGCCGCATCAATTTCTATTTGTTGGATCAGATCCTCAATCGCGGCAAATTTGCGTTCGGGCCGTAAAAAGGCCTTTAACCGGACCATAAGCCGTTTATCATAAAGGTCAATCTGCTGGTCAAACAAATGCGCCTCGCATAAGACGCCGCGATCTGCCACGGTTGGACGAATGCCAATATTGGCGACCCCGACACCGATTGGCCGGGGGGCCGCGGCCCCATCATCACAATCAATTTCGACCGCATAAACCCCAAACGCCGGATGTTGCAACCCGCCAAGTGCGATATTCGCGGTCGGGAACCCGATCGTGCGTCCGCGGGCATCACCCCGGATCACGGTGCCGGTCACCGCCCAATCACGGCCAAGCATGGCCGCCGCCGCATCGGGGGTACCCGCCTGCAACGCTGCCCGCACCCGGCTGGACGAAATAACCGCACTATTTTCATCGGTTAATAATGACACCGGGCTGGCGGTAATACCCACCGCAGCGCCGACCTTGTTAATGGTATCAATATCGCCACTACGGTCCTTGCCAAACGCAAAATCCCGGCCGGCAAGAAGCTGGCGCACCCCTAAATCATGCAGGATGCTGGTGACAAATTCATCCGCCTCGGTACGCCGCAGCCGTTCGTCAAACGCAACATGGATGATTCGTGCCGGCCCCATCGGGCCAAGTATATCAGTCAACAGCCGATCTTTTTCCCGCCGGTCGGTTAACCGAAACGGCGTTTCGTCATGCCGGAAGAATTCGCGTGGATGCGGGTCAAAGGTGACCACTGCCGGCAACAGACCAGCGGCATGGGCGGCCGATCCGGCGGCCGCAATCACCTGTTGATGCCCTTTATGGACACCGTCAAAATTGCCAATTGCCGCCACCAGTCCGGGGCCGGCAAAACCCGTCCCGTCTGCCGCATCGCGAAGGGGGCGGTCACCAACCGCCCAGTTGGCGATCTTAACAATGTGATCAAGCTGTTGTGTCATAGCGCGGCACTATATCGCCGATCCGCCCAGAATATCAATCTTTGATCGACCATGAATGGCATTCCGCCTGGCCGCACCGACCACACAGAACACTTGAACTTGCCAGCCGGCTTTTGATAGATTTCTTTTGGACAAGACTGGCGTGTCAGCGCACGCATCAGGCCGCCATCCCCACCATCTGGCGGCCGCATGACAGAACCCGAATGAATGGACATCCTATGGACCTCATAACAAGCGACGCGTTTACTGGATTATTAAGCCCAAAAGGATTGGACGCGATCACCGCCTTTGCGTTGCAGATTATCGCCGGTATTTTGACCATTATCATCGGCTTTTGGCTGGCCGGGCGGGCCAGCCGTCTGGCCAAGGAATCATTGAACAAGATTGAACGGGTCGACAATACCGTTGTACCGATGATCGGCGCGCTTATCCGCTATGCCGGCATGACGCTGACGCTGGTTATTGCGCTTGGTAATTTTGGTGTTGAAACCACATCGATCATCGCCGTTCTTGGTGCAGCCGGTTTGGCCATTGGCCTGGCCTTGCAGGGAACCTTGTCGAATGTCGCCGCTGGTTTGATGCTGGTATTTTTGCGTCCGTTCAAGGTTGGTGACTGGATTGAAGCGGCCTCAGTATCAGGTACGGTGCGGGAAATCGGGCTGTTTTCAACGATCATCGATACGTTTGATAATGTGTTTATCAGCGTGCCCAATTCATCAATTTGGTCATCCAACATCATCAATTATTCGCGGTATGAACGGCGGCGGCTCGATCTTGATATCGGCATTGATATCGACAGCGATTTGGCCGTTGCCGAAGCCGCAATGATGGAACTGGCCGATGATCCGCGCGTGCTGCCAGATCCGGCGCCGCGCTTCATCGTTGTCAATTATACCGATTTTGCGGTGACCGTGCGGCTACGCGTCCATGTTGCCTATGCCAACCTCTTTGACCTTGGCTATGATATGAACCGGCGGCTAAAAACCGTGCTTCAGGATCACAATATAGCGATCCCCTATCCGACCCAGACGATCAAATATATTCGCCAGCCCGATGCGGACATGCCTGTCGAAAAACCATGACCGACCGTCACAAAACAGCGCCGATTACCCGTGAAACGCTGGCCGACTGGCGGGTGGCCACATTGGCCCGCGAACGTGACGGCCAAAACGCCACCGTTGCCAGTGAAGAGTCGCTGTTGAAATCCCGCCGCGCACTGCTGGCTGACGATGCCGATTGCGGTGATATCTGGGTGTTTGGCTATGGCAGCCTGATTTGCAATCCGGTGATAGCGTTTGAAAAGCAGGTTATGGCCCGCGCGCATGGCTATCATCGGCGGTTTTGCCTATGGACCCAGATTGGGCGCGGTTCACCCGATTGTCCGGGGCTTGTCCTGTCGCTTGACCGCGGCGGATCATGCGTTGGTGTGGCCTTCAAACTGCCCGCCGACCGCGCGATTGCCGAACTTGACCTGCTATGGCGGCGCGAGATGCTGACCTTGTCCTATCACGCCCGCTGGATCCCCCTGCACACGGCCGAAGGACCCAAGACGGCCATTGCCTTTGTTGCCGATCGCGACCGGCCGGCCTATGCGCCACCGATGCCCTTTGACCATTTGGTCAATGTGGTCGCCACGGCGGAAGGCTTTAACGGCTTTTGTCGCGATTATCTGTTCGACACGCTTGGCGGCATGCGCAATTGCGGCATTCGTGACCGATCGATGGAGAAACTGGCCCGTGCGGTTGTCGAGAGGCTTGCGTCAGCCGAATAATTTGGGTAGGTATCTGCATCATGTTGGCTGACGCGGCTGTGGCGGAATGGTAGACGCGGCGGATTCAAAATCCGCTTCTGGTGACAGAGTGGGGGTTCAAGTCCCTTCAGCCGTACCAACATGATTTGGCAGGCCCAGCGGCTTTTTGACGGCCGTCTGTTGCGCCCCAACACGCCTCTTAACAAAGGACAGCCGATGCCATTCTGGCGGTTCCTCAAACAACAATATGATTATATTTTGCGCGCCGCCGGGACCAAGCTGGCCGAACGGCTGCTTTATGTGTTTGCAGCGCTCGAATCGGTCATTTTTCCCATTCCGGTTGATCCATTATTGGTCGCAACGGTGCTGGCCCGCCCGCGCGATTGGCGGGGCTTGACCTTTGGCTGCACGCTAGCCTCGGTGATTGGCGGCATGGCCGGATGGGGCATTGGCAGTTTGTTTGGACTGCATATTGATGATCTGCTGGCGATGCTGCCAGCGCGGCTTGCCGGCGATGAGATTTTTGCCGCTGTCGAGGTCGGCTTTGCGCGATTCGGTATTTTTCTGGTGTTTTTGGGGGCCTTCTCACCACTGCCCTATAAGGTCATTGCGGTTAGTGCCGGGTTGGGCGGATTTGGTCTGATTCCCTTTATCGTGACATCTTTTGTTGGGCGGGGATTGCGGTTTGCGATTGTCGCGGCGATTGCCCGGCACCACGGCAACCCAAAACATGTTATTATGTTGCTGACCTTGTTGATCTGTCTTTTTGCTGGGGCGCTATGGCTGACCAAATGAAGCATACCATCATCCCGCCGATCAGCCGTAAAACCGGCCTGATGATCGCCGGCCTGTTATCGACCGGCCTTCTTGGCGGGGCGCTGCTGTTTCAATATGTCGGCGGATTGGCGCCATGCAGCCTGTGTATCTGGCAACGCTGGCCCCATTTTGTGGTGATGGTTTTGGCGGTGATCGGGCTGCGGGACGTCAAGCCAGTGGTCATGCTGTGGTTGATTGCGCTGGCGGGACTCATCAGCGCCGGGCTTGGCGCCTATCATGCCGGTGTTGAATGGGGCATCTGGTCTGGCCCTGATGGATGTACTGCCAACCTGTCACTGGACGGCAATATCAGCCAAATAACCGACCAGTTGCTGGCCACGCCGGTGGTACGCTGTGATGACGTTGCGTGGTCACTTTTCGGCCTGTCGATGGCGGGATGGAATGCGCTGATCAGCCTTGACATTGTCGCGGTTGCGCTTATCTCGTTAAGACGCATTGCGCGCCCGGATTGATCAACAAGGCCAGAGCATCACAATGACGAATGAAAACACCACCACCGACCGCCGCGATATTGAACGATTCTTGCGGGTTGACCATGCCGGAGAGCGCGCCGCCCAGCAGATTTATCGTGGTCAATTGGTGGTGATGGGCAAGGGGCCGATGGGCGATGAGATCCGGCATATGATGGATCAGGAAGTCGAGCATCTAGAGACATTCGACCGGTTGCTGAACGAACGGCAGGTGCGCCCATCCCTGCTTGACCCGGTCTGGGGTGCGGCCGGCTTTGCCCTTGGCATGGTTACCGCGGCAATGGGACCAAAAGCGGCAATGGCCTGCACCATTGCGGTTGAAGAAGTGATTGGCGAGCATTACCAAAAGCAGGCCGACCGGCTTGGTTCTGATGAAGCCAGCCTCAAAGCAACGGTCGAACGGTTCCGCGATGAAGAGCTTGAACATCGGGACATCGCCGTTGATCACAAGGGACGCGAGGCGCGGCATTACAAATTACTACGCGACGTGATCCAGACCGGCTGCCGCACAGCGATCAAAATTGCCGAAAAAATCTGACCATCACGCGCGCTAATCGCCGCCCGTTCACAAACGCTGGTTAGTCGTCGCTCTGCAATTCACTATCCCAATAGAGATAATCCCGCCACGATTCATGCAAGTAATTCGGTGGGAAGGCGCGGCCATTTTCCTGCAGCTGCCAGACATTGGGCGCCGTGGGTTTGGTCAACGGGTGCATATGGCACTGATGCGGTAATTTATTGGCTTTGCGTAAATTGCACGGACCGCATGCGGCGACCACATTGGACCAGCTGGTGCGTCCACCTCTGGACCGCGGAATCACATGATCAAAGGTCAGGTCCGACGCGGAAAAGCCCTGCCCGCAATATTGACAGCTAAAACGGTCACGCAAAAACACATTGAATCGGGTAAAGGCCGGATTGCGGTTTTGCGGCACATATTCTTTCAATGCAATGACCGAGGGAAGGTGCATCGCCAGACTTGGCGAGGTGATCATCTGTTCATATTCTGACACGATATTGACCCGTCCCAGACAGACCGCCTTGATCGCGTCTTGCCATGACCATAACGACAACGGGAAATAGTTAAGAGGACGAAAATCTGCATTCAGCACCAACGCCGGTGCAAAACTGCCCGCATTCATCAGCCGCTCCTCTAGCCGGTCAACCGCCTTACTGCCACGCTAAGCAAACCATGCGACCAGCAGAAAGACAAGCCTTGGCAATCAACATATTGTGGCAACCCCAAGATTAACCGCAAAATATTGCTAAAATGCAACAGGCCAGAGGGTCCCGAATCTAGGCCGGAAGGCGGCTGGCCAAAAACTGAATAGCCGCCGACAATCCATCCGGGTCAATGCCATGCCCAAGCCCGTTACAAACACAATAATCAACCTCGATGCCGCGCGCGGTCAGTTGCTGTCCTGACTGTGCCTGAAGGGCAAACGGGACCACCGTATCGTCGGTGCCATGTACCAGCTGCACCGGCGGATAGGTCTGATCGGGTCCCGCCGGAGTCAGATCTTCATGCAGCAACAACGCCCCTGAAAAACTGACAATCGCCGCCGGTGGTGGTGCCCGACGCAAGCCACAATGCAGGCTCATCATCCCGCCTTGGGAAAAACCACATAAGGCGAGCGCGGATGGCGCCAGATTCAACGCTGCAAGCGCTGCATCAATGGCCGCATCAACCACTGGCGCGGCCTCGACCGGACCATCGATGCGATCGTCAATATCGAACCATTCGCGGCCCATCGGGTTCATCTTGCACGGGGCTGGGCCATTCGGCACAAAAAAAGCCGCCCCCGGAAAGCGCACCGCCATCGGGCGCGCTAAATCGGCAAGATCATTACCGTCAGCGCCCCATCCATGCAGGATCATCACCAGACTGCTGGCCTGCCCCCCACGGGCTGGTCCGAAAAACGGTCCCGACAGC
>CAZYKI010000014.1:25347-29489 GCA_964648035.1 uncultured Candidatus Puniceispirillum sp.
ATCTTGGCTGGTTTGATCATATCACCGGCTGGCAGGCGGCCACGCCAGAGATATTTGGTGATATTGTGATCGCCCGCGCCGATATCGCTGTATCCTATCACCTTGCCGTGGTGGTGGATGATGCCAAAGATCAGGTTAATCTTGTCACCAGAGGGGCAGATCTCGCGCCATCCACCCATCTTCACCGGCTTTTGCAAACCCTGCTTGATCTGCCCCGGCCAACCTATTGCCACCACCAGCTGATCTGCAACGAGGCTGGGGTCCGGCTTGCCAAACGCGATGCCGCCCACAGCCTTGCGGCGCTGCGTGCCGCCGGCGCAACACCGGCCAGCATTACCAGACTCTTGCCACCACTGCCGGTGCTGGCGCAAAACGACCGATAACACCGCTGGATGGTCCAGTTCGCTATTTCCCTGACAAAAGCCGACGCGCCGCCGCGCAGATGAATTTCCAAAAATTAAATTAGTCAGTGGGGTTGACTTAAATTATTTTCCGTCCCATATACTGCATTGCACCAAACGTTTGTTTGTGTGTTTCCTCCCTAGACTCGGTCGTGAGCTTGCTCACGACCTTTTTTTTGCCGTTTTGCAGGGGATTTATTAACGAAATTTTAATTATTTCCAATTCGTGCATAATATATTGACGTTTTGGATTATGTTGCGGCGCAATATAGCGGCATCACATGGGTTGTTATCAGCGCATCGATGCTTATCGGCGCGCCGGCACAGCCCCGGACCGCACCGCATACCAGGCCAGTGTCACCGCAATCACCATAATCGGCCCCACCGCAACCAGGACCAGCACCTCCCAGCCAAATTGACTGTGCAATGCCCCCGCCGCCAATGAGGCGATCGCCACCAGGGTTGTGGTGACAAGATCGGCCATGCCCTGTACACGGCCGCGCTCTTCCGGGCTGGCAACGCTGGCGACCAGTGTGCTGCCCCCGATATACAAAAAGTTCCATCCCAAGCCGATCAGCGCCAACGCACTGAAATACCACCAAAAGCCGCCCCCGCCGAGGGCACAGGCAATCGCTGTCAGATACAGAACAATTCCAACGGTTAGGATAGTTTTAACGCCAAACCGGCTGATCAAATGCCCGGTAAAAAAAGACGGGGCAAACATCGCCACAACATGCCACTGGATAATCGTCGCATTCGCCGATGTGCCTAATTTGGCGACATTGACAATCTGCAACGGGGTGGCTGTCATCAGGTAGCTCATCATCGCATAGCCAAGCGCGGCACTGATCGCACCGGCGATAAAGGCCGGCATGCCTAAAAACACGCCCATTGGACGTCCCCCGCTTTGGCTTCGCTCCGGTTTCGGAATTTTGACCCCGGCCAGAAAGCCTAGCGATATCAACTGCACCACCGCCACGCTGAAATAACAGCCGGCATAAAGATGGTCTGGTACCAGCATCACCGTGTTCCGCGCGATCTCCGGCCCCATCAAGGCCGCCAACAAGCCACCGGCAAGCACATAGGAAATCGCCCGCGGCTTGTCTTTTTCATCCGCACTATCGGCAGCCGCATAGCGATAAAAGCCGGCACAGCCATGCGCAATACCAAGCGTCATCGATGCCACGCAAAACAACGTGAAATTTTCAATCAGAATCGACAGGCCTTGGGTCAGGGCCGACAAGGCCGCGATGCTTACGCCACCGATAAAGACCGGCCGGCGGCCAAACCGAACCATCAGCAATGAGGCGGGCAGCGTGGTCAGCATCGAGAACACAAATTGCAGCGATAGCCCTAAGGTGGCAAGCCACGGTACGGGTGCCAGCAAACTGCCCACCAGCGCGGTGTTGATGATATTGACATTCATGGTGGTCATCGACAGGGCCTGCGCGGCGGCCAGCCGTATGACATTCCCGGTGTTTCCGTTGATCGTCATTGTGAGGTCCAGGACTGGTAAGCAGAAAAGCTGGCCGCCACAGGGATCAGCGGGCCGCGCTCGCTATCTTCTATAAACCGGTCGCCCCCAAAGAACAATCAAATCGATAGTCGTGATGGCCAAGCTGGATCAGCCAGCGGCGTAACGCGGGTCAGGATTTCAATTTACGGCCAAATAGTTCCAGCCGGTGATCGACCAATTCATATCCCATTTCACGGGCTATCTGCGCTTTCAACGCTTCAAGTTCGGCGTGGTAAAATTCAATCACCTCGCCGGTCTCAACATCAACGAGATGTTCATGATGCTGACCAGATTCCTCGTAACGCGCCCGGCCATCGCCAAATTCCAACCGATCAATTACCCCCGCTTCTTCAAGCAGCTTAACGGTGCGATAGACGGTGGCGATAGAGATGGTGGTATCTTCAGCCACCGCACGCCGATAGAGCTGATCGACATCCGGATGGTCTTCAGACCCTTCAATAACGCCAACGATAATTTGCCGCTGGCTGGTCATACGGATCCCGCTTTGCAGGCATTTATCCATCAGACCATTTGCCATGAATTGCGCCCCATCCGATTTTATTAGGCATTTTTTGCTCTCGTGCCGCAATAGTATAGAAGGGAAACCACCGGCAATCCAGCCCTTGGCGATGATTTTCATCGCGCGTCCACCTGCCTTGATGCCGATTTCGATTGACCGGCCCTGACCCGCAGGGTCAAGGTGGCGCGATGGTAGTTGCCCCCGATCACCGCGCCGACAATGACGCACCAACCGTTCCGACCGGTATCTTGCAGATATGCTTTGCCATGCTGCTGGTACCGGTACTCGATGTATTTGCCAAGCTGCTTGGTCAGACATTGAACCCGGTCGAGGTGACCTTGATGCGGTTCATTATGCAAAGCCTGCTGATGGCCCCCTTGGTTTTGCTGGCCCGCCAATGGCATATTCCGCCGGGCACAATGATCGTGCAGATGGCGCGTGGGGTGTTACTGGCCATTGCCACCGCGTGTTTTTTTGCCGCCTTGCAACATTTACCAATGGCCGAGGCCATTTCGATCTATTTTGCCCAACCGCTGATCCTGACCGTGATCTCGGCACTGTTTCTGGGCGAGACGATCCGCCAGCGGCGAATCATCGCTATCCTGATCGGTTTGGTTGGTGTCGGGGTCATCCTTCAACCAAGCCTTGTTATTTTTGGCCTGCCGGCGCTATTTCCATTGATGACGGCGCTGTCGATGGCCGGCTATGTCGCGCTGACCCGGCAACTGGCCGGACGGGCGCATCCGTATCAGATGCAGTTTGTGGTGGGCCTGACCGCATCATTTGTGCTTGGCAGCACGCTGGTGGTTGGCGATGTTTTGGGGATAGACAGCCTTAGCTTTATTATGCCCACGGCCACCGAATGGGAATGGATCATCTATATGGGGCTGGTCGCCACCATCGGCCATATTTTTATCGTCTGGGCTGCGACCAACGCCCCGGCCAGTGTGCTGGCCCCCTTCCAATATCTGGAAATCGTATCGACAGTGTTTTTGGGCTATGTGGTGTTTGGCGATATCCCTGCTGCAAGCACGGTGATCGGCGTATCGATTATTGTTGCCAGCGGGGTGTATCTGTTTCACCGCGAACGTATGGCAAGCCGCCGCCCTTCAAAAGCCGCTTAACTATCACCATTCTCAAACTGCCGGCGGTCACGCAAAAATCGCATGATCGACAATGGCAAAGTCAGGATATACAGCACCGTCACCACCATATAGGTGATCCACGGTTCGGTCACGATCGCCGCCCCCACAACGCCGATCACCGCCAATAGCGGCACCACCGATTCAACCGGCAGCTTGATTCGCTTGCCTGCAAATGTTGGCATCGCACTGACGGCCCCGATCCCGACCACCAGCAGCCACAAGGATACAATCGTTGCATCTTTGGCCACCGGCACGCCAAATTGAAGATCAAGCACCACCGGCATCAACACCAAAAATCCTGACGCTGGCGCCGGAATGCCGGTAAAATAATTTTTTGCATAATCGGGCGGATCGGGAATTTCCGAATCAAACCGCGCCAACCGCAACGCAATCGAGACCGCATAAAACAGCGTTGCCCCCCACGCCAGATTGCCCGCCCCCTGAAGCGCCCATAAATAGAGACATAAGGCCGGCACGACGCCGAACACAACCAAATCCGACAAGCTGTCAAGCGCCGCACCAAATGCACTTTGCGTTTGAAATTTCCGCGCCGTGCGTCC
>CAZYKI010000014.1:29589-31259 GCA_964648035.1 uncultured Candidatus Puniceispirillum sp.
ACGTTCAGATAATCGCCAACGGCCGATTCAAGCAAAATCCGGCGCGCCACCAAACCGGCGATCTGCACCACCCCGATCTGTTGCCCTGAGGCCATTTCAATCACCAAATTCTGCCGTTCGTTTTCGGTGGATGCCTTGTCAAGGCTCGCATTGAGAAACGCGCCCTTGTGATAATGGGCAGCAACCACCTTGCCGGCGACCGGCGCCCGGTTCACATGCACATCGAACACATTCATGAAAATAGAGATTCGGCGCCACGCACCATCCGGCAAGTCAAGATCATCCGGCACCTCGACAACGCCGGTGGACAACACACGCCCATCCGCCGGCGAGATCACCAAATTGTCGGTGATCGGCGTGGTGCGAACCGGGTTTCGAAAGAAATAGACGCACCACAGGCACAAAAAACTGCCAGGGAGCAAAAACCAAGACCATGCATAGCTGATTAACGCGGTAACCAAGCAAAACAGGAAAATAAACGGCCAGCCCGCCGGGTGGATCGGCACCAGCACTTCGTCTTTGACGCTTGTCAGGATATTCATGGTCCCCCGCCTCATATCGCATCATTTATCAGCGCGCCGCGCCTGCCGGCTGGTCGAGCGCGGCTAAATCCTGCCCGAAACATAGCCATTCAGCGCGGCGGCGTCATCAAAATATTTCTGCGCGGCATTTCGCATCGGCAGGCGAAAAAATCGTCACGGCGATTATTGCGTGCGGCGGCTTTCGGCCAGTCTTATTGCAGCGCGCGCCGAGTCACGCATAATGAGCCCGCGTTCGAGCAAATCATTGACCTTGCCAAACAGCACTGAACTGCCAAGCTGGCGCGGCCGGTCGAAACCGGCCACCGGCACCGCGATCGAAAATTCCGGCCCAACCGGCATTTCAATCGGATCAGTGGCCGGCCCCAGCTTTGGCGGCAGCGGGGCGGCGGAATCATCAAACCGCGCCTCAATCGCCAATGCTTTTTCGACATCGGCCGGCACCGCATCGGACGGGGTGACAGGTGACGTTGCTGATTGTGGCACCTCGATATCGGGCGTGGCGGCCGCCCTATTACCAACGCTGACCCCCGCCGTGACCAGATGTAACCCAATCTGTCGGTCGGTTGCCTTTTGGCGCGGGACGCTGGCGGTCGTACCAGCAGCCAAAGCCATAAATTCATCAACAAGCCGGGGCGCTGTCTTTACAGCCTCGATCACCCAGGGACGATCCGTGCGCGCCAGCCTATCGACAATGGTTTCCTGCTTGCCAAGCCACCGGGCGGCAATCACCGATTGGCGGGCGCCGCGAAATTTACGCTTTTTGTGAAACAGCGCCAGCCTGCCCGTTGTCACTTGGGCAATATGCACCATTTCGACCGCTACCGACTCAAGGGCATCACGCATCCCAGCGGCAGATGATGCAGTCATCTCAAACAATCGTGGCGGCCGAAACCCGAAAAGCCCATTTTCGCCGATTAAGGCCGCCATATCGACAGGGTAACGATGCGGCGCTGCGGTAAATTCAATCACAAAAGTCAGGCGCCTTTGTTGTTTGCGGGTCAGTAACCGGTCGGCAAAAAAACCTACCGCTGCCGATAATAGTTGCGCCTCATCGGACGTTGGCGGCGTATGGCCTGCCTCGGTTCCGGCGCGCACAGATATCACCTCGATCATTTCCTGCCCTCATTT
>CAZYKI010000015.1:0-4012 GCA_964648035.1 uncultured Candidatus Puniceispirillum sp.
GGCGGGTCATTTGGAAATGGTAATCAGACCCAAGAAAACAGCCGGCACTATTGGCGAGGCTTGCCGGCAAACCGGGGAAAAACTGGCGTATTGCGTTAAAACGGTCGCGTTGCTGTTGGTTGGTCGGGTCAGTTTGGACCTCAGCCGCCGCCAGATGGCTCATGATGTGACGGATATCGAGACCGTCAAGCGCCTGTGGGGTGTTAATCAGCCAATCGGTTTGTGCGGCATCAAGGCCAAGTCGGGTCATGCCGGTATCAAAATGCAACAAGGCTGGTAATTTTTGTCCCGTTTTTGTTGCCCACATGCGCCAGCGCGCCAATTGTTCAAGATCGTTCAGTACCGGCACCAGCCCTGCCGCGGCAAAATCGGCTTCCTGACCGCGCTGGACACCGTGCAGGACCATAATGGCGGCATCATTCTGTCCAGCGTCCCGAAAAGCGGCGGCAAGGTCTATCGCCTCGGACAGGCTGGCAACAAAAAAATGCCGGCATCCGGCAGCCGCTAGCATGGTACCGACCTGGGCCGCGCCAAGCCCATAGCCATTGGCCTTGACCATAGCCGCGGTTGCCGTCTGTGCCGATGACAGGCTGTCAAGCCGCCGCCAATTGGCCAGAATCGCGTCCAGATCGATGGTCAGTTGGCTGTCGGCGTGTGGGAACATGGCAGCGGGCATGACCGGCTAGAACCCTTCTGGCAGATGGCTGCTTTCGGTCAGGTCGGTGAAATGGGTAAAACGCTTTTCAAAATGCACTTGGACCGCCCCGGTTGGCCCGTGACGCTGCTTGGCAACGATGATCTCGGCTTTGTTTTCCGAATTTTGCATGCGCTGCATCCAATCATCATGCCGGGCATTAAAGGCGTCTTCCTTTTCCTCCATCTTGCGTTCTGGTTCGCGTTTGTTCAGATAATATTCCTCGCGATAGACAAACATCACCACGTCGGCGTCCTGTTCAATCGAGCCTGATTCGCGTAAATCGGCAAGATTGGGACGCTTGTCCTCACGCATTTCGACCGCGCGCGATAGCTGCGACAACGCCACGACCGGGACATTCAGGTCTTTGGCAATGGCCTTTAAGGTACGGCTGATATTAGAAATCTCCTGAACGCGGTTTTCAGAGCGTATGCCAAGTTGTGGGGTCAGTAATTGCAGATAATCGACCACAATCAATCCCAGTCCGGTGGTGCGTTTCAACCGGCGCGCACGGCTCGCCAATTGCGACACTGACAGTGACGGGGTGTCATCAATATAAAATGGTGCTGATGAGATGGCGTTGCTGGCACTGACCAACTGGTCAAATTCCTGACTGTTCAGCTTGCCGCGGCGAATCTGTTCGGAATCGACTTGGGCGCGTTCGGCCAAGATCCGTGTTCCCAGCTGTTCGGCCGCCATTTCCAGCGAGAAAAAGGCCACCGGCACCGCATTTTCACCGGTGCGCGTCGTGGTCGCGGCATGAAAGGCGATATTGGTTGCCAGCGCGGTTTTGCCCATGGCCGGGCGCCCGGCCAGAATAATCAGGTCGGACTTATGAAGCCCGCCAAGCAGGTTATTGAGGTCCGTCAAACCGGTGCTTGTCCCGGACAGGTTACCATCGCTTTTGCGCGCCATATCGGCCTGCATAATGCTGCCGGTGATGATCGACTCAAAGCCGCGAAGGCCGGTGCTGACGGTGTCGGTCTCGGCAAGACGGAACAGCTGTGCCTCGGCGGTTTCGATTTGTTTTTGTGCGGGCACATCAACGTCCGGCCGGCTGGCGTCTTCGATCACCTGATCGCCGATGAGAATCAATTGTCGGCGAATATGCGCCTCATAGATGATCGACGCATAATCAGGCGCTTGGGTGATGCTGATCACACCATCGGCCAGTTCGGCCAAATAGGCACCGGTGCCGTCTTGGGTGCTGTTGTCCTGATCCGCAAAAAAGCTTTTCAATGTAACCGGATTGGCCAGCTGACCACGTTCGATCAGGCGTAACATGGTTGCGTAAATGCGGCCATGAAGCGGGTCATAGAAATGATCGGCAATCAGCCTGTCATCGATACGTTCGACAACATTGTTATCGAGCAGGATAGCACCCAGCAAATTTTGCTCGGCCGGCAAATTATGCGGCATGTTGCGGCCGAGGCTGGGCTCACCGTTGCCGGGAAAGGCCTTGATATTTGAATTTTCGTCTGCCATGGCACTAGCATAGACGAGGCCGCACGAATGCGCGACATGTTAACTGTGGGGATAACGGGGATAACCCGCGAATCATCTGCCGGCCCATTGCCATTTGGGGGCGCGCTTTCGGCAAAACAAAACCGGAGCCAAAGCTCCGGTTCGTTGGGTTTGTGATGGGCTTGGTTGGTATGACGGAGCTGGCGGGCCAGCCACAATGTCACGGCCCGTTTATTGCCCGCTTATTGCCCGTTCACTGGTTGTCTTGGTCGGCGTCCGCTTCACCGGCATCATCAGAATCGGCAGCATCGACCGCCTCAACAGCGGCAGCAACCAGATCTTCTGCATCATCGGTGTCACCGGTGACAGCGCTGCCAGTTTTCAGCTGGGTTTCGGCTTCTTCAAGCGTACGGGCGATATTGACAACGATCTCTACCGACACTTCCGGATGCAGGCGAATACGCACATCGGTCAGGCCAAGCGTTTTGATGGCTTTGTCCAGCACCACCTGATCACGGGTAATGGTAAAGCCGGCCTCGGTTACCGCTTCGGCAATGTCGCGTGAGGTCACTGATCCGAACAGCTGGCCCATTTCTGATGCAGCGCGCACCATATTGACGGCAAGACCGTTCATCTTGGTGGCTTCAACCTCGGCATCTTTACGCTGTTCCAGATTGTCTGCTTCGCGCTGGGCGCGTTCAGATTCAAACCGTTCCAGATTGGCTTTGTTGGCCCGAAGTGCCTTGCCTTGTGGCAACAGATAATTGCGTGCATAGCCTGGCTTGACATTGACGAGGTCGCCCATTTGGCCAAGCTTTTCAACGCGTTCAAGAAGAATGATTTGCATAAGATGTCTCCTTTATCCGGCCGGCCTTAGGATACCACATAAGGCATCAGGGCCAGAAAGCGTGACCGCTTGATGGCTGTGGCGAGTTCGCGCTGTTTTTTGGCTGATACGGCCGAAATGCGCGATGGCACGATCTTGCCGCGCTCCGAGGTGAAACGGGACAGAAGCTTGGTGTCCTTGTAATCAATCTTCGGTGCGTTTGGTCCTGAAAATGGGCAGGATTTGCGACGACGGCTGAACGGCTTGCGGACGGCCTCACGTTTGATTTCCAACTGGGTCATAATCTATTCCTCGCTGTCTTGGTCGCTGGCAGACGCATCATTGTCAGCGCCACGGGCATTGTCGCTGTCGCCACGCGGGCCGCGTGATGGGCGCTCGGTTTTGGCCTGCATCATGATTGACGGGCCGTCTTCTACCTCGTCAATACGGATGTTCAAAAACCGCAGAACATCCTCATTTAGCCCCATAACGCGTTCATATTCGGCAAGCGCTTCTGGGCCGGTTTCCATGTTAAACATGATGTAATGCCCCTTCCGGTTCTTCTTGATCCGGTAGGCGAGCGAACGCAGGCCCCAATATTCGCGTTTCTTGATTGAGCCGCCGGCTGTGGTGATGATGTTGGCGAAATCGTCCGCCATCGCTTCAACCTGGGCCGTGGTAATATCCTGACGTGCAATAAACACGCTTTCATACAAGCGCATGATAACTCCTTCTGGCTTATCGTTGCTCCGGTCATCGCCTAGAAGCAACCAACCGGTTTCCCGGCAAGGATTGATACAGTGATGTAATGCCACAGGCATGGCCGAAGCCACGGTGACGTTGGCGCACCATACAGGTTTTCCGCCGCGGTGCAAGCTTTATATGGGGATATGCCGCCGTCCGGCCGAAAAGGTTGCCTTTCATTCCGCTTATGGCATAGGGTCGTCCCGGGGGTCGTGCGGATGCAGCCAATCAGCCGCCCTATCGGTACATCAGGGTGTCACATCACATTGTCGGACCATAAACAA
>CAZYKI010000015.1:4112-9439 GCA_964648035.1 uncultured Candidatus Puniceispirillum sp.
CAGCCGCCCTATCGGTACATCAGGGTGTCACATCACATTGTCGGACCATAAACAAGTTTCATTGTCGGCTGTATGGCTTTAGGTGGGTGGAATAAATGACAAAAAAATCAATTGCTTTCATGTTTCCGGGGCAAGGGTCGCAAGCGGTTGGTATGGGCGGGCCGCTGGCGGCGTCTCATCAGGCGGCACGGTTGGTGTTTGACGAGGTCAATGACGCGCTGAACGAGGATTTGTTTAAGCTGATGCAAGACGGGCCTGATGACGCGGTGCGGATGACGCGCAATGCCCAACCGGCGCTGTTTGCCACATCAATGGCGGCTGTAAGGGTGCTTGAGGCAGAGCTTGGTGCTGATCTTCATACTGTCGGACGTATGGTGGCGGGCCACTCGCTTGGGGAATATGCGGCTTTGGCGGCATCGGGCAGTCTGGCGATTGCTGATGCGGCCCGGTTGCTCCGCCAGCGCGGTGATGCGATGCAGGATGCGGTGCCGGTGGGTGCTGGCGCAATGGCCGCCATTCTAGGCGCGGATGAAGCTCAGATCACGGCGATTTTGGCCGATGCTGCCGCCACCGGCTTGGTGCAGATCGCCAATGACAATGCCCCGGGCCAGATTGTTGTCAGCGGTGCCGCTGCCGCGGTTGATGCGAGTATCGAGCTGGCCAAGGCAGCCGGTTTGCGCCGGGCGATTAAATTGCCGGTTTCCGCCCCGTTTCATTGTGACTTGATGGCGCCGGCGGCCGATGTCATGGCCGAGGCGCTGGCAGCGGTCACAATGGCTGACGCGACAATGCCGGTCTATTGCAATGTGACCGCCGCGGCCGAAACCGCCGCCGCAAATTTGCGCGCCAATCTCATAACGCAAGTGACGGCGCGCGTGCGCTGGCGCGAGTCGCTGGTGGCGATGCAGGCGGCCGGGGCGACATTATTTGTCGAGATGGGAACCGGTAAAGTTTTGTCTGGGCTTGTCAAACGCGGCCTTGATGATGCGGTGGCCGTTAATCTTGATGGGCCGGATGATCTGGACACGGTTCTCGCAGCCCTTTAATCTTTGATAATGCAGCATAGCGGGGCCGAATCGTGCTGACAGCGTCCCGCCACCAAGGCTTGAGAGGTAACTATGTTTGATCTAACCGGAAAAATCGCCCTTGTGACCGGTGCCAGTGGTGGTATCGGTGCCGAGATTGCGCGCGCCATTCACAGCCAAGGGGGAACCGTTGTTTTGCATGGCACCCGTGCTGACAAGCTGGACGCATTGGCCGCCGAGTTGGGCGAGCGGGCGCATGCGGTGCCGGCCAACCTGTCTGACCGGGCGGCGGTTGCCGGCCTGATCGATGCGGCCGCCGACGCAGCTGGCGGCCCTGTGTCAATCTTGGTCAATAATGCCGGCATTACCCGCGACGGGTTGTTGATGCGGATGAAAGACGCCGATTGGGATGAGCTGATCGAAATCAATCTGACTGCCAGCATGGTGCTGTGTCGGGCGGCGATGCGCGGTATGATGAAAGCGCGGTCAGGCCGGATCATTTCGATTTCATCGGTGGTCGGGGCAACTGGTAATCCCGGGCAAACCAATTATGCCGCATCGAAAGCCGGGATGATCGGGTTCAGCAAGTCGCTGGCTGCCGAGGTGGCCGGGCGCGGCATAACGGTCAATGTGGTGGCACCGGGCTTTATCGAAACGCCGATGACCGATGTGCTTGATGAAAGTCAAAAATCGGGGCTATTGACGCGGGTTCCGGCTGGCCGTTTGGGAACACCGGCCGAGGTGGCGGCATCGGTTGCCTTTTTGGCAAGTGACGAGGCTGGCTATATCACCGGGGCAACAATCCATGTGAATGGCGGGATGGCAATGCTTTGATTCCGGCGGTTGTCGGGTTATAGTATCAATCGGGGGCTGGCAAAAGCGATAAAACTATGGTATCTGCCGCCAACTTTTGAAATCTTTGGTCGGAATACCGGCCATTTTCCAAGCTTCGAAAAGAGGGGGCAGTAATGAGCGATATCGCAGATCGTGTAAAAAATATTGTAGTTGAACATTTGGGCGTGGACGCCGACAAAGTTGTTGATGGTGCCAGCTTTATTGACGATCTTGGCGCTGACAGCCTCGATACTGTAGAATTAGTAATGGCGTTTGAAGAAGAGTTTGGTGTTGAAATTCCTGACGATGCTGCCGAACGTATCTTGACAGTCAAGGACGCGGTGTCGTTCCTCGAAGAAGCGGCTGCCTAAGGCGGCTTTGTCACGAAAAACAACGGTCGCGCATCCCGCAATAGTCCGATGCGCGACCATCAATGACATAATTGATATGCTGGGAGGTTTGCCTTGCGCCGCGTTGTTGTTACCGGGATGGGAATGGTTACGCCGCTTGGATCTGGCGTTGATCGGAATTGGTCACAGATTATTGCAGGCAAAAGCGGCATATCACGCATCGAAAATTTTGATGTATCCGATATTTCATGCCAAATAGCAGGACAGGTCCCCGGCGCCGATGTCGATGGCGGGTTGAACCTTGATGACTGGATTGATCCGCGCGAACAGCGCAAACAGGATCGGTTTATTCAGCTTGGCCTAGCCGCGGCGTGCCAAGCGGTTGAGGATTCCGGCTGGAAGCCGGAAGATCGCGAGTCGCAGAACCGCACCGGGGTGATGATCGGATCCGGTATTGGCGGCCTTGAATCGATCGTCAAAACCGATCAGTTAATGAATGAAAAAGGGCCGCGCCGGATTAGTCCGTTTTTTATTCCGTCGGCGCTGATCAATCTTATTTCAGGACATGTGTCTATTCGCTATGGGTTTCGTGGCCCCAACCATGCGGTGGTAACGGCTTGTTCAACGGGCGCGCATGCGATTGGTGATGCGGCGCGTATGGTTGCGCTTGACGATGCTGATGTGATGGTCGCGGGCGGCGCTGAAGCGGCGGTATGCCGGATCGGGATGGCCGGATTTGCGGCAGCGCGGGCGTTGTCGACCAGCTATAATGACACGCCAGCGATTGCCTCACGCCCGTGGGACAAGGGCCGTGACGGCTTTGTTATGGGCGAGGGGGCCGGCATTGTCGTCTTGGAAGAATTAGAACATGCCCGGGCGCGTGGTGCGACGATTTATGCCGAGGTCAAGGGCTATGGCATGTCTGGTGACGCGCATCATATTACCGCGCCTGCCGAAGATGGTGACGGCGGGTTCCGGGCGATGCAGGCAGCGTTGAAACGCGCTGGTCTTAGCGCCGATATGATCGATTATGTAAACGCGCATGGCACCTCAACCCCGCTTGGTGATTTGATCGAGGCCAAGGCGGTGGCCCGGCTTTTGGGTGACGCCGCCAAAACAGTGTCGATGTCGTCAACCAAAAGCGCCACCGGGCATCTATTGGGGGCCGCCGGGGCAATCGAGGCGATCTATGCGATCAAGACCGTTGAAACCGGTGATTTGCCGCCGACGTTGAATCTGAATGACCCTGAAGACGCCGTTGCCGAGATGGATTTGGTGCCGTTGAAAAGCCGGCATAAAACCGTGCGCAACGCGATGTCCAATTCATTTGGCTTTGGCGGCACCAATGCATCGCTGATCGTTGGTGAGGTTACCGGATGACAGCCACCACTGTCCGGTCTCACACCCGGTCGGCAGTGGTTCTGACATTGTTTTTGGCCGCAATTTTGGCGGGCGGCCTTTATTGGTACAAGCATGTGATGCATGTTGCCGGGCCGCATCAAGACGATGCCATGCTGTGGGTCGAACCGGGCGATGGTCATGCTGTCATTCGCCATAAATTAGACCGGCTTGGTGTGATCCATCAAATCTATCATTATGATGCAGCGCGGCTTGTGGCGAGGGATCAGTTTGTACCCAAAGCCGGAGAATATCTGGTGCCGGCCCGCGCCAGCCTGTCGCAAATTATGGCCATTATCGATCAAGGCTACAGCTATCAGCGGCGCTTGACCGTTGTCGAAGGGGTGCGGAGCGCTGATGTCATCACCCAGCTTGCTGCCAATCCCTTTCTCCGCGACGACGTTGCCGCGATGCCCGATGAGGGTGATTTGTTGCCTGACACCTATTTCTACACCCGTGGCACCGCAAGGCAGGCGGTGGTGGACAGGATGCAGCAAGCGCGGCAGATATCGCTTGCCGAGGCATGGATCGACCGCGCGCCGGGCTTGCCCTACAAAACACCACAAGATGCGTTGATCATGGCGTCCATCATCGAAAAAGAAGCCGCGACCACGACCGATCGGGGGTTGGTGGCAGCGGTTTTGATCAATCGCTTGAAACGGTCGATGCGCCTTCAGTCAGACCCGACTGTGCTTTATGAAAATGCCCCAACGCCGGACCCTTTGCCGGTGATTACCAAGCAGGATTTGCAAACCCGAACGCCGTGGAACACTTATGTGATAACTGGCCTGCCGGCAACGCCGATCTGTAATCCAAGCCTTGAGTCACTGAACGCTGCCTTGCATCCGCCGCAAAGCGATTTTTTGTATTTTGTATCAGATGGTGATGGCGGGTTGCGGTTTGCCAAAACACTGGACGAACATAATCGGAATGTAAGATTATACCGCAAACACCGGGATCGCAGCAAAGCTGTCCCCAAGAGCAAACCGAAACAGGACCGGTAATATGACACATTCATCATCTTCAACAACGGCACGCGGGGTGGTCGGGCGCCGCGGGTTGATGCTGGTCCTTTCGTCCCCATCAGGGGCAGGTAAAACGTCAATTTCGCGCCGGTTGCTGGCCGCCGATGACGGTATCGAACTGTCCGTGTCGGCGACAACCCGCAAAAGGCGGCCCGGTGAAGTCGAGGGCAAGGATTACCATTTTGTCAGCAAGGACGAATTTCACCTGATGATCAATCAAGGTGAATTGATGGAATATGCCAAGGTATTCGACAATTATTACGGCACACCCGTGGCCCCGGTGATGGCGGCGATGGCGGATGGCCGTGATGTTCTGTTTGATATTGACTGGCAAGGCACCCAGCAATTGGCCGATGCGAACCGTGATGATCTGGTATCGGTGTTCATTCTGCCACCATCGACGCGTGATCTGGAAAAGCGTCTTCTTGGCCGCGCGCAGGATAGCGCCGATGTTGTGGCGGCCCGGATGGCCAAGGCAGCCGACGAGATCAGCCATTACCGGGAATATGACTATATTTTGGTCAACGCCGATCTCGATCAGGCGGTCGCCGATGTCCGCGCTATTTTACAAGCAGAACGGTTGCGCCGTGACCGGCAGGTGGGGCTGACCGCATTTGTCAAGCAATTGCGCGCCGGTTATTGACTGGCCTGATCCTGATCGGCCTGATTCTGACTGGCATTGGCAAGACGGCAAA
>CAZYKI010000015.1:9539-30072 GCA_964648035.1 uncultured Candidatus Puniceispirillum sp.
CTGACTGGCATTGGCAAGACGGCAAAAACCCGCCACATCGATGTCCTGAGGCCGTTTTTCAGGATCAATGCCCGCCGCCTCAAGCAACAGCGCGCCGCCGACCGATTTAAGCGAACTCCGCAACATTTTGCGGCGTTGCCCAAAGGCTAGACGGGTGATATCGGCAAGCCGGTCCGCATCACACGCAAAGCGGGGCGCGGATAATGGCACGATTTGCACTACCGACGACACGACTTTGGGGGCGGGGACAAATGCTTCGGGGGGGATGTCGAACAGGATCTCGCAATCAGCAAGCCACTGGCACAGGACGCTGAGCCGGCCATAGGCGGCGGTGCCGGGCGGGGCGGTAATTCGTTCCGCGACTTCGCGCTGAAACATCAAGGTCATCGACTCAAACGCATTGGCATGCGCCAGCCAACCGGTTAGTAGGGAGGTGGCGATATTATAGGGCAGGTTGGCAATGATCCGCCGCGGGGTAACGCCCATGTCCCAGATCGCACAACGGCTGGCATCACCTTCGGTAATTGACAGGCGATCACCGGCAGCGGCCGCCAGCCCCGCCAATAGGTCAACCGCACGATGATCCTTTTCAATCGCGATAACGTGATCAGCTTGTTCCAACAGCAACGCCCGGGTTAACCCGCCTGGGCCGGGACCAATTTCGATCGTCGTGCCGGTGAGCGGCCCGGCCGAACGGGCGATTTTCCGGGTTAAATTCAGGTCAAACAGGAAGTTTTGTCCCAATGATTTGCGCGCCCGCAATTGCTGGTCTTCGACCAGTTGCCGTAGCGGCGGTAACGCTGCGATCCGGTCTTGCAATTCTGCGTGATCAGACATGTTCAGAACAACTCCCCCAATGGCGGGCACATGGGATTACGCCACTGTCCGGGCGAGGGCCGCGGCGTGGGTAATCGCCGCAAGCAAACTGTCGGCCCGCGCCATACCACGTCCGGCAATGGGTAGTCCGGTGCCATGATCTGGCGAGGTGCGAATAAAATCGAGTCCTAATGTGATATTGACGCCCCGATAAAAATCAATTGTTTTCAGCGGAATAAGGACTTGGTCATGATACATGCCAACAACGGCATCATAGGTCTTGCGCGCATCTTCATGGAATAATGTATCGGCTGGATGTGGGCCGCTCACATTGATTCCGTCGTTGCGTAACGCATCAAGGGCCGGATTGATAATATGGCGCTCTTCAGTGCCAATGGTGCCAGCCTCACCGGCATGCGGGTTCAGCCCGCATACGGCAATCCGCGGGGTGGCGATGGCGAATTGTTTTTGCAACGAATGATGTAAAAGCCTGATTTGTTCAATAAGCAAATCTTGGGACAATGTACCAGCGACAGCCGCAACCGGGATATGAATGGTGGCTGGCACCACGCGAAGGCTATCGCAGGCCAGCATCATCAGCGGGCCGCCGGGCGCAACATTGCCAAGGCTGGCCAAAAATTCAGTATGGCCGGGATAGCTAAAGCCAGCCTCATAAAGCGTTGATTTTTGGATGGGGTTGGTCACCATGCCGGCGGCCTCGCCGCTACGGCACCACGCGGCGGCGGCACTGATGGCAGTGATGACTTGCTGTGCATTAGCCGGATCTGGGGCGCCAAAGACCGGTGCAACCGGCCAGTCGATAGCAATGACCGCCAGACCGGGTCTGTCCGGATCAAACGCGGCGGGGCTGTCGATGACGTTAATCGGTATGTCACAGCCGATCAGGCGTGCAACGCGTTGTACATGATCGGGCGATTCGATCAGGCAGAATGGCGCCGCCTGTTGTTGCCATGCCTTGATCGTGATTTCACAACCAATACCAGCCGGTTCACCCGGCGTTACGACCAACGGGCGGCGTAAGCCGTGGCGGTTCATTTGGTTTCAATGACGGCAGACCGGCGCAGCCGTAATAAATAGCGTTCAGACAAGGTGCCAAAAACCTTGTCCCACTCGGTTTTGAAAACCTCGTCGCGGGACGGTTTGTTCACTTCAGGGCTAACGCGCTTGCATAGCATAAAACTGCTGACACCGCTGGCAAAGGCTAGTGGCGGGCTTGGTTTATTCACCGACATGCTAGCAATTGTCTGCCGCATTTGCGGGACCAGCGATGCAACGGCAATATTTTCAATCAGGCTGGGGATTTTTGATTTATAGCGATCATTGAGCGCCACCATCGCGGCGCAGTCAGCAACGCTGGCAATGTCTCTTTCCAGCCGCGCCGCCGCTTCCAACCGGTCGGCGTTTGGGGCATCATTGTTCAAATCAATCGTGGCGCGCGCCAGCGTGATGATGTCTTGGCCCGGATCGGCAACGCCGTTGGTCATCTCACCATCCTTCCGCATAACGATAACAAGACCATTTTGTTGCAGGGGCGGGGTGATAGCGCCGATTGCGGTGTTGTCTAACGCCTGTTGTACATCGGCCGGCAGTTGATCCACCATAACCCAGCCAATTTGTCCGCCGTTTGTCGCCGAACCGGCGGCCGAATATTGGCGGGCAATCGCATTGAAATTGGCGCCCCGCCCCACCGCTTTGATGATCTCCTCGGCCAGCTTGACCGTTGCGTCAAGGGGGCGGTTTGGCTCTGGCATCAGGATGATTTCACTCAGCTTGACCTGCGGCTTGCGGGCGTTGGCGTCAATCCGTTCCAAAACCTTGTCAACCGTGCTGTCGAGATTGCCAAATTTGGCTTGGAATTTGAATTTGATAAATTCGTTCCAGACCAGATCGGCAACAAACTTGTCTTGGATACTGTCGGCATCAATGCCGTTATCACGCAGTACTTGCAGACCATTTTTGCCGTCCAGAGCAAAATTATCGTTAACCAATTGCCGTGCGGCGCCGCGCGCGCGTGACGCCAGCGTTGGGTCAATGCTTCTGGCGGCTTCCAGTTTCAGCACTTCATCGATCAGCATTTGCTGGGCATCTTTTTCAATTTGTGCGCGGTTGGCCGCGGAATCTTCAAGATTGGTGATCATCCGTAAAAACGCCACACGCTGGGTAATTTGGTAATTGGTGATGGCGTTGCCATTAACCTCGGCGACGATCTTGACCGCGGCACCGGCGCTGGTAATGCCGGACATCACCCCGACAATTAGGCCGCAAGCCAGCAGCAGCGTCATCAGCCATTGTCCAATGCCGGTTTGGTTTGACCGGCATAGCGCTTTTGGTCGGGTTTCAACCTGTCTGTTGGGAATCGGCATCGGCGCGCTCACAGTATTGGTTGTCATCTGTTGTGCTGTTTATAAATCAGCTTTCATCAGTGCGGGCAAGGGCTATTGCACCAACAAGCAAGATGCTGATCGCTGGCGCCAGCGCCGCAAGCCGCACCGGCAGTTGCATTGAAGTCCCCATGATCTGCATGAAATAGCTAAAGATCAAGATCGCACTGGCAAGCAGCGCCCCGCGTGAAAATAACCACATGCCGCGGCCACGCGAAACATTCCGCAGGCTGAATCGCGCTGCAAGCATGGCGATGCCGATCATAAGAAATGGTACCGACAAGGTTTTATAGAGATAGAACAGGTAACCGGTGGTTGGAATGCCGGCTTTTTCCAACGAGCCGATAAAGCCGGGAAGGCTGTATACCGAAATCGATTGCGGTGCGAGGCCAGACTGGCGAAGGTCTAGTGCGCCAAGGCCGGTTGGTAGCATGATGCTGCCAAGGTCGGTTTCTTGCCCATCATTTTGCCAGCGCAAAGCATGGTCAAGAACCCAGCCGCTATCGGTTAACTGCATCAGGCCGGCGCTATAGACCGCTTTTACATGAACATCATTGCCGTAAAGATAGATGACCGGGTTGATGATCGTCGCTGTTTCGGCATTCAAGGCTTCACCATGGATAATCAGCTTGCCCTGATCAAGCGTATCGCGAAGCCAGATACCCGTTGTCGAAACGGTGAAATTGGAATCTTTTTCCCCGAAGATAGCGGCCATCTGCTTGCTATATTCCTTTGACGTGACCGCGGCGATGGGGTTGACGATGGTGACAAACAACATACCGATGACAAAGGATGAGAACAGTGCCGGGCTGAGGGCCGCCCAAATCGACTGCCCAAAGCCACGCACCACAACAAATTCGTTGGTGCGGTTCCATGCCGCAAAACACAGCATCGACCCTGCCAACACGCTGAGCGGCAGAATCATTTCAATCACGCTTGGTAAATTCAAAAACGCTAGTTTGACATAGCTGATCTCATCATTGCCGACTGAACGGACGCTGACCCGGCGGACCAGTTCAACCGTTTGAATCAGGCTGATAATCATCGCCAGTCCAAAAAGACATAGCCCCACCCAGCCAACATAGCGTGCGGCAAAATAGCGAAACAACGTACCGAACGGGGCCAAATGGCTCATGCTGTGACCTCGTTTTCCCGGATCCATTTGGGTCTTAGCAGCCACAAGCCAACCAAGCCGGGAACAAGCACGCTGAAATGAATCAGCGGCCATAATGATGGGTTTTTAGTCGTCATGCCGCGTGTGACCACCACCGCGATGATGGTCAGAACACAAAGCGAAATATTCAAGATCGCCCGCCGGCTCCATAAATCGCGCCGAATCTGGCCGCGCAAAAGGATCGCCGATGACAATAGGCAAAGTGCGAGCGCCAGTAACGGTGAGGCGATTCGATAATGTCCTTCAGCATGGCGTTGGGGAAAATAGGATGCAGCCTGATCGGCATCACGCGACAACAGATTGGCGATGCTGTCTTCATTCATGTCGACGCCGACGCGCTCGGTTGGTGCTGTTTCATCGCGGGTGATTTTGAGCGAATGTGTTTCAAACAACAAGACCGCCCCGTTTTTGCCGGTCGCGGTCCGCTCGGATCGTTCCCCATTCTGCAACACCAATGTCGGTGCAGCCGTTTCAGTCAAGAAGCGTCCGGTCTCAGCGGTCATGGTCACAGTGCGGCTGGCGTCACGCGCATCATGAATAAAGATATCACGCATGATTTCATCATCGCCCCGGTCACCGACAAACATGGTCATGCCATCGACAATTTCAATAAATACGCCGTCGCGCAGCAGAATCTCTGGGATGCTGTTGCGAAGTTTGAATTGCAGATCTTTATAAACGCCAAATGATGTTGGCAGAATATAGACTGAATTGACCATCAGGAAACTCGACAGCAAAATGCCAAGTGCTATGGGCGCTTTAGCCAACTGTAAGGGGCTAAGTCCGACCGATTGCATGACCAATAATTCGCGGTCTGACAAAATGCGGTTAAATACCCAATTGATCGAAATGAAACCCGAGATAGGTATCGCAATCATCAACCAAAGCGGCATGGCGGCAACCGACATCAATAGAAATTCGTCCGCGCCAGCCCCGCGATTGACGATCAGTTCGAGTAACCGAATGGTCTGAAACAGCCATATCACTGACACCAACACAAAAAGCAGGGCCAATGTACTGCGCAACAGCTGCTTGAATATGTAGAGGTTGAACTGCATATAATGGTCTCAATCAATCACCAGCCTTCAATAGCATAGGTGGCGCTGGTTAGGCAAAAGCTATACGCTTCTTAACCGCTGATTGACAGGGGCGGTTTTTCACTGTTTTAACTAACATAGCCTGTTCCAAGGCCTGACAACCCACTTGATGAAACGAGGCGACAGATGCCGGTCAAATTACAGCTTTCCTTTACCACATCAGCACCCCAAGGCGATGTCGCCACGATTTGTTTGGTTGGCGGGGACGGGGCACTCATGCCGCGGCTTGATGGCGATGTTGCGGCACAGCTAATTGCGGCGATGACAACGGCACGGTTCAAAGGCAAAGCGGGCAAAAGCCTGACGGTCTACACCGCGCAATCCTGCTTTATTCTGATTGGTGTCGGCGATGCGTTGGCCCCCGGTACCAAGGCCGAAGATGTCGGTGGTGCCTTGTTTGCGGCACTTGAAAAAACCGCCGCCAAACAGGGCTGGCTGCCCGATCAAGGCGTGTCGGCAGATAGTCTCGCCGACATTTGCTTTGGCGCCACTCTGGCCTCGTATCATTTCAATGCCTATTTCACCGGCGATCAAGATGACAATATGGTGAAACTGTCGGTTGGGGGCGATCTGCTTGATGCCGAGACCCCGCTGATGCGTGACCGGCAGGCGTTGGCCGATGGGGTGTTTTTAGCCCGCGATCTGGTGTTTGAGCCGGCCAACAAGCTCTATCCAGAGGTGTTTGCGGCCCGCTGCCTTGGCCTTGAGGGCACCGGGTTGACGGTTGAGGTGCTTGACGAGCCCGCGCTTGAAAAACTGGGGATGGGGGCGTTGCTTGGCGTTGGGCAGGGAAGCCGGCGCGAGTCACGCGTCGTCGTGATGCAATGGGATGGTGGCGCAGAGGAAGCGCCGATCGCGCTGATTGGTAAAGGCGTCACATTCGACACCGGGGGCATATCCCTGAAGCCGGCCAAGGGCATGGAGGATATGAAATGGGACATGGGCGGGGCCGCCGCGGTGACCGGCGCAATGTGCGCGATTGCTGGCCGCAAATTGCCGCGCAATGTCATCGGGATCATTGGTCTTGTTGAAAATATGCCCGACGGTAACGCACAGCGGCCCGGTGACGTGGTCACCTCAATGGCCGGCAAGACCATCGAAGTGATCAACACTGATGCTGAGGGGCGCTTGGTCCTTGCCGATATCATGCATTACGCGCAAACCCGCTTTGCCCCGCAAGCGATGGTTGATCTGGCCACCCTGACCGGGGCGATCATTGGCGCCCTTGGCAAGGAATATGCCGGTCTTTTCACCAACAGCGATGGGCTAGCGGGCCAACTCGCGGCGGCGGGCGATACGGTTGGCGAGGCGGTATGGCGTATGCCGATGGGGGCCGCTTATGACCGCATGCTGAAATCGCATATCGCTGACGTCAAAAATATTGGCGGTCCCTATGGGGGGGCAATCACCGCGGCATGTTTTCTGGGTCGGTTTGTTGACAATGTGCCGTGGGCGCATCTTGATATCGCCGGTAAAGCCTGGTCGGATGCGGCCAAACCAACTGTTCCCAAAGGCGGGACCGGCTATGGCGTTCGCCTCCTCAATCGGATGATTGACGAGTGGCGCGATGTGACGGTGACCGATACAGCGGACGATGACTGATTTGTCGCGCGATAATGCAGATTGATTTCTATCAAATCGGTCAGGCAGGCCTTGAGGGCACCCTTGTTACCTTGCTTAACAAGACCTGCAATGCCGGCAAGAAGGCGCTGATATTATGTCCAGCGCCTGCCGCTGTCGCGATCGATGACGCGTTGTGGAGCCATGATGCCGAATCATGGTTGCCGCATGGGGTTGATGATGCTGACGGAACGGGGCATGCACCGATCTGGATCAGTACCGACATGGCAGCCAATCCGATTGATGCGGCGTTTCTGTTTCTTCTTCACGGCAGCGAACCGGCCAAGTGGGACCGTTTCGAGCGCTGTTTTTGCCTATTTGACGGGCGTTCGGACGCACAGCTTAGTCAGGCGCGATTACAATGGGCGGCGTGGCGTGATTTGCCAGATGTAAAGCTTGGCTATTACGCGCAAACCGATAGCGGTGGCTGGGAAAAGAAAGCCTGAGCCTAGAAACGACCCGTCGACCGTCTTGGCAACCGGCCAAACCGATTTTTGCCTTGTGTCACAGGCATCGCTTGCCGTATTAAGACCCGCATATTTCAGAGATGACCCTGGCATTGACCGCATCATGGCAATGCCCTCACAACCAAAGGACAGACAATGGCCCTCGAAAGAACCTTTTCCATCATTAAACCCGATGCCACGCGCCGCAACCTGACCGGCCAGATCAATGCCCGTCTCGAAGCCGCCGGCTTGCGCATCGTTGCCCAAAAACGCAAGCAGCTGAGCGTCGATGAAGCCCGTGCCTTTTACGCGGTCCATGCCGAGCGTCCATTCTACAATGATCTCGTGGCGTTTATGACATCTGGCCCGGTGGTGTTGCAGGTGCTTGAAGGGGACAACGCCATTTTGAAAAACCGTGAAGTCATGGGGGCCACCAACCCGGCAGATGCGGCCGACGGCACAATTCGCAAAGACTTTGCCGAATCGATTGAGGCCAATTCGGTCCATGGGTCGGACAGCCCCGAAAATGCGGCAATCGAGATTGCCTATTTCTTTGCCGGTTGTGAAATTACCGCATAGCGATCGTCTATCGGATCGCCATATATGAAAAAAGGCGGGTTATCCCGCCTTTTTGTTTGGCTGCCCCTGTTGATACAGGTCACCGGCAAGACTTGCCAGCGGCGTTAGATCAATGTGGCGGCCATAATGACCAATGTTGCGATCACGGCAATGATGCAGATTTTGGTCGCAAGCAGGAAATTATGGTAAAATTGAAGATGCTGCTTGCCCTGTTTATCAAGTGCTTTTGTATCCATCGGTTGCGTCCTCTCCCCGAATTGCGGCGGCTTGTGCGATAACGAAAAAGCCGCTACGGCCGATAAGTCTGCCTGTTTTATGGCGCAATCCGCCCACCAAATCAACCTGACAAATTGTTTATTCTTGGTCAGCTATTAACTGGCGCCAGCATCCGCGGCCGCAAGGATCAGGGCGGGCTCAAGGATTTGCCGCATATGGTCTGGCATTGCGGCCATGGCGCTGTTCGGGTCGGCCCAGCGGGGGGCGTTATCCTGTAATGTTAGATGGCCATTGGCAAGACTTGCCACAACGAACGGATAGAGCTGGTGTTCCAGCTGTAAGACCCGGCCGGCAAGGCTGGTGGCATCATCTGCCGGTTCAATCTCCAGCCTGGCCTGTGCGATGATGGGGCCGGCGTCAAGCTCTGGCGTGACCAGATGCACGGTCGCACCATGCGTTGCAGCGCCGTCATCAATCGCCCGTTGATGGGTGTCGAGCCCCTTATAGGCGGGCAAAAGTGACGGATGGATATTGATCATTCGGCCCTGATAGCGGTTGACAAAATCAGCGCCTAATATCGCCATGTAACCGGCAAGGCAGACAATATCTGCCCCGCTTTGATCGATACAGGCGGCCAACGCCGCTTCATGGGCGGCGCGGCTGTCATGGTCACGACGACGTATCACATGGCTATCAATGCCGCGCGCTTTGGCATGTGTGATGCCGTCACAGTCGATATTCGCAATCACCGTGCTAATGCGGGCCGCAAGCTGCAGCTCGTCAATGGCTGTGGCCAGCCGCAGCATATTGCTGCCACGGCCCGAAACCAGAACAGCCAGTTTTAGCATCAGCCGGCAACCCATTTGTCGAGATTGTCGAGAATGACCGGTGCCGACGTGCCGCGCGGTGCCAATTCACCAATGATTGTTGCGTTGGGTTCGGGCCCATCCTGCAACTTGGCAAGGCAAGTGGCGGCATGGTCTGCCGTGACAAAAATGATCAAACCGGTGCCGCAATTGAACGTGCGCGCCAGTTCGGGCAGTTCAACACCGCCAGCCTGATGAAGCCATGTGAAAATAGGCGGTAACGGGGCCGCCGCGCAATCAAACCTAAAGCTTAGATCGTCGCTAAATACGCGCGGTGGGTTTTCGATCAGCCCGCCACCCGTGACATGCACAATACCGGTGACGCCGCCAGCCTCAAGCGCGCATTTCGCGGCTTTTTGATAAAGCCGGGTTGGTGCCATCAGCGCCGCGCCCAATGTTGGTGCCGATGATGGGAAGGGGGCCGGCTGGTCAAGCGGCTGGCCGGTAATTTCAAGAATTTTGCGAACTAGGGAATATCCGTTTGAATGAACCCCTGACGATGGCAACCCAATCGCAATATCGCCAGCTTGTGGCATGCCCGGTGCCAGCAGGGTGCCACGTTCAGCCGCCCCGATACAAAAACCGGCAAGGTCATAGGATCCGGCCGCATACATACCTGGCATTTCAGCAGTTTCGCCGCCTATCAACGCACAGTCAGATTCAATGCACCCATCGGCAATGCCGGCAATCACCGCCGCAGCCATCGTTCGGTCAAGTTTGCCGGTTGCATAATAATCAAGAAAAAACAATGGCATTGCGCCTTGGGCTAGAATGTCATTGGCGCACATCGCAACAAGGTCGATACCAATGCCATGATGCAGGCCTGTGGCCTTGGCAAGTTCCAGTTTTGTGCCGACCCCATCGGTAGCCGCGACCAGAATAGGATCGGTAAACCCGGCGGCGCGCAGGTCAAAAAGCCCGCCAAAGCCGCCAAGGTCCGAGTCCGCGCCGGCGCGTTTGGTCTGCTTGGCCAGCGGCGCAATATCGCGCACCAGCGCGTCGCCAGCGTCAATATCAACGCCAGCATCGCTATATTTCAGGGATTTGGGTTGTTTTTGTCCACTAGACATGGTGGCCTCGGCGTTCAGGAGTGCTATAAGTGGGGCAGGGCAGAGTTGCCGTTGCGTCAGCGGTTATCATAGGCGTTGGATATCATGCGTGCAGCATTATTCTTCAAGAATATCACTTTTCTTCTGATCACCGGGCTATGGCTTGCGATCACAACCGGTTTTGCCGCCGCCAATGCGGTGAATGCCAATTGCGCGGTGCCAGTCTTTGGGGTTGCTGGGGTGATGGTCGATGAACGTGCCGAAACCGCATCACTCGCCCGCGATAATGGGGCGGCCGAGGCGGCAAAACAGGCGTTCGAGACCGTGATCAACCGGATCGTGGCCGATGCCGATAAACGACATGCGTTTCTGGGCCAATCAACCCCCGATGCGTTTCTTGATTTTGTGCATATTGTGGCGGAAAACAGCCTAGAGCAGCGCTATATCGCGACCCTTGATTTTTGCTTTGATGCGGTGCGGTTGCGCGCCGCGCTGACCAAGGCCGACTTGCAATGGGCCGAATTGGAAAGCCCGCCGGTTCTGGTGTTGCCAATCTGGCGCGGGCCGGATGGGGTGCATGCGTGGCACAAGCATAATGCGTGGATTGCCGGATGGTGGCAGGCGGTTGATGACCATGCCGGCCTTTTGCGCCTAAGGCGTCTGACGCGCAATTTGGCCAATGAGCGCCGGTTTCGCGGAGAGGATATTGCCGCCGGCCTGTCAGCAACATTGTCTGCTGCTGCTGCTGAGGCGGGCGTGTCCCAAGTTGTTGTTGCCGAGGCAGCGCTTGATTTCAACGGGTGGGTGCCCGAGGTGACGGTAACAGCGGCCCTATTTGACAAAGACGGGGTGTTGATCCGACGCTTTGACCGGCTGGGGCCGTATCAGCTTGCCGCGGTGCAACCGGTCGAATTGGCTGATTCGCGTGATGAGATCATTCGCGCCCTTAGCCGGGATTGGTATGCGGCAAATCGGATTGACGGGTCGGCCCGTGGTGCGATAACCGCCGCGGTGCCTGTCGCCTCATTGGCTGAATGGGCGCGCCGTTTGGCTGCATTTGAGGCTATTGCGGTGATCGATGGTTACGATATCGTGACGCTCAATGCGGCTGGCGGTCAAATCCGGTTGCGGCTTGTCGGCACCCGTGAAGCGCTGGAAAATGCGCTGGCGGTGCATAACCTTAAATTGACTGGTGATCCGGGTGACCTGTCACTTGTTCCCGCCAATTAGGCTGTGTCGATGAGCCAATTGCCACTTGATATGCCGTTTGCCGGAAAGGCCGGGCGCGATGCGTTTCTGGTTAGCCGCTGTAACGAGTTGGCGCTGGCGTGGATTGACCGGTGGCCAGACTGGCCCGGTGCCTGTCGGGCGCTGAATATTGCCGGCCCGACCGGGGCGGGAAAATCACATCTAGCAACGATTTGGCAAGACCGGGTGACGAATGTCATCATGCTTGATGGCCTTGGCGATGCCGACGGCTTTGTCGAGGGTGGGTTTTATGTGCTTGACCACATTCAGCCATCGGCGGCTTGGGATGAGGAGGCGTTGTTTCATTTGTTCAACCATTGTCGGCACAGTGGCGGGCTGTTGCTGCTGTCGGACCAGCCGGTCGGACAAATGGGCTGGCAGTTGCCGGATTTGCGGTCGCGACTCCGCGCGGTGACCTTGGTCGACATTGCGTTACCTGACGACTCCCTGCTGGCTGCGCTGTTGGCACATTATTTCACCGAACGACAGCTTGTCGTGCCGCCAGCGGTGCTGACCTATCTTGTTGGCCGGATGGAACGGTCCTTTGCCGCGGTGCAGCGGGTGGGCGCGGCACTGGATGCGCGCTCGATAGCCGAAAAACGCCCCTTGTCGGTGGCGCTGGCCCGCAGCGTTCTAGAAGATCTTACTAGCTGAAAAAACTAGCTCTGCCGGTCTATTAAGGTCAGCTTTTTCCGGTCAAGGGCTAAAGCGACTTCACCATGTTTGAGGCGCAGGGCCAGCGCGCCAAAGATGTCGCGTCGCCAGCCTTTCAAGGCGCGGATATCCGCATTGTCATCGCCAGCCAACAATTCCAGTTCGTCAGCGCTTGCAATCAGACGTGGCGCAATATTATGGGCATCCGTCACATGTTTCAGCAATACACGCAATAGTTCGACAATCGCGGCTGGCGGGCGTTTGGTGTGCGGCCGGTCTTCAGGGGTCGGTAACGCCGAGGCCGGAAGCGCCGCTACATCGGACAGTATTTTCAAAACGGGATGCACCATCTTCCCGTCGGCACCACCCGGGAAATTACGGATTTTGCCAAATTCGGACTGGGTTTTGGGGTTGCTGCCGGCAAGGTCAATCAATGTTTCGTCGCGCATGATCCGATTGCGCGGCAAATCACGTTTTTGCGCCTGCTGTTCGCGCCATGCGGCAAGATGCATCAGCCGGAGCAGCGCTGCGGGGCGCATATTGCGGATTTTCAAGCGCTGCCAAGCCTGATCCGGTTCGGTGATATAGGTGGCCGGGTCAGATGATTTCGCATATTCCTCATCAAGCCAATGGGTGCGGTTTTCCCGGTCAAGACGGGCGTGGATCATCGGATAAAGACGCGCTAGATGAATCACATCATCAAGGGCATAGGCAATCTGCCGATCGGTTAGCGGACGGCGCGACCAGTCGGTAAACCGCGACGTCTTATCGATATCAATATTTAACATGGCTTTGACCAGCTTGTCATAGCCGACCTGATCGCCAAGCCCGCAGACCATGGCTGCCAATTGGGTATCGTAAAACGGTGTTGGCAGGCTGCCCATTAGATGCAGGAATATCTCCATATCCTGACCACCGGCGTGAAATACCTTGGTGATCGCCGGGTTTTTCATCAGCGCCCACAGCGGTGCAAGATCAATGTCGCTGGCAAGTGGATCGATCGCAAAGGCGGTTTTCCCATCGCTGATCTGGATCAGGCATAATTGCGGATAATAGGTTTTTTCCCGCATGAACTCGGTATCAACGGCGACGAACTCAGCCGTCTCGTATGGTGCCAGCGCCGCGTTCAATGCGGCGGTCGTGGTAACCGGCGGGGCAATATTCAATGGTTTGTTTTGCTGGCTGTCTGGCCGGGGCGCGTGTCGTTTCATCAAATTCCTCGGGTTTGCTGCCTGTCCTATACGGCAAAATGCGCGGTTCTGAAAGCTAAAGCTATTGATTTACCCTGACGGCCTGCCTAAATCTAAACCATGAAAGACAACAAATATATATGCCTTGATATCCGGCGTCTTGATATGCCGCGCTTTGATATCTGGTTTGCCAGCCTTGCTATGGTGATGGCAAGCGTGCCGGTAGCGTTTGCGACACCGTCTGGCATTATGCCGCATCGGGCATTTTATGAAATGGAGCTGGGAACAGCCGGGCAGAACGCCAACATTCAGGCCATTGAAGGGCGCTCGGCCTTTACCTTGAGCCGTGATTGTGACGGATGGTTATCCGGCGAGGATTATGTGATTGAATTCGGCGGGCGCGAAGGCAATCTGGACAGGATCGTGTCGCGGTTTTCATCGTGGGAAGCCGATGCTGGTGACAAATACAGCTTTGATATCACCGAAACAAGTTCCTATCAGGGCAACCAAGATTTTAATGGTTACGCGACTATCTCGGCAGACCGGGCTGATGCCTATTTCTCAATGAGCCCGGACGCAGCGATATCCCTGCCGCAAGACACCTATTTTCCGATGCGCCATATGATGGCTATTCTGGATCATGCCCGATCTGGGAAAAAGATATTGGCCGCGTCAGTGTTTACCGGGGCTGAACCGGATGACGCGTTGCTGTCGACCAATACGGTGATTGGAAGCTGGAACAACCAAGACCAAAAAGATTTGCTTGGTGGGTTTGCCGCCGATGGGTTCTGGCCGGTTCGGGTGGCCTATTTCAAACCCGAATCGACATCGGCCGAACCCGAATATGAAATCAATTATGCGCTGCAGCCCAATGGGGTGATCCGGCATTATGAAATCGATTATGGTGAATTCACCATCATTGCCAAAATGCTGAAGATCGAAACGGTCGAACCGCCGGTTTGCCAATAAGTCAGTACCAAGCCGGTCGCACGCGTTAAGTGCTGGCAACGGCCTCGGCAAAACAAGCCGCACCGCGGGCCAGTAACCGGGTCGTACTGCTGTGTTTTACAAGTTTTGTGGTGGCGCGCTGTGCCAGCAGATAACCGGGCCATTTGCGTGGCAGATTGGTATAAAGGCGGTCAAGCGAAGCCAGTTGTCCCCCAAAGACGATCACCTCAGGGTCAAACATATTGATGATTGATGCGGTGGTGCGGCCAAGCCTGTCATCCAAAATCTGTAAAACACTGCTGGCGACAAGATCTTGCCTGTCGGCGCGGGCAATAGCATTGATATCGAGAGAAATGCCGGTTGCCCGGTGATAGTCAGCCGCAATCGCCGTTGTTGAGACAAATCCCTCAAGGCACCCCGTTCGGCCGCATTCGCAGGGCGCCGCGGTTTGTTCTTCCTCAACCGCAAAAGCCAGTGGCAAATGTCCCCATCGACCAACAAGCCGGTTGGCACCGCGCCATAGGCGATGGCCAAAACAAATGCTCCCCGAAAGCCGGCGGTCAAGATAGAGGCAGCAGGTTAGATGACTGTTAGCGGCGACACCGAAACGGGCTTCATAAAGGCCAAGTGCTTCGGCAGGTGTTGCGATATGCGCGGGCGCATTGAGGGCGGCCTGAAGCGTTAATGTCAGGCTATCGGCCTGTTGGTCGATGGGGGCAATATCCGGGGTATAGAGCGCGCCAATCGCCGTTACTGGGCCATAGGGGCGTAGATGCGCCTCTACCAATGTGATTGCCGCGCCAATATCGCGCTGGGTAAGGCCAGCCAGCGGTATCTCGGCGGGTAAAACAAATTCACCGCCGCCCAGATGGACAGCGGTGTCGATATGCGTCGTGTGAAATGACAGCCCTAAATACATAGCCGCCTATCAGCCCCTAAAAGGCTGCTTACTTGATTTTGGCCTCGCGGAAAAGCACATGCTTGCGGGCGCGTGGATCATATTTCTTCAGCTCCATCTTCTCCGGCTTGGTGCGCGGATTTTTCTTGGTTACATAAAAGTAGCCGGTGTCGGCGGTGCTGACCAATTTGATTTGAAGGGTCGCTGGCTTTGCCATGACTCATACTCCTGACAGGGTGGCCCTCGCGGGCGACCAGATAAAACCGAGCGCGCAACCTGCGGTATTATCGGGCAAATGTCAAGCCTTGATCAACGCCGGCGACGATGGTCTTTGGCTTTGCCGCGGCGTGGCGAACGACGGCTGGGGGCGCGCCCCTGTTTTGACAGTCTGGTACGGCGCTTACCGGTGGTTTGCAGGCCGCCTGACACCCATTCCAGCATAATGCTTCCGGCAACTGGGGTGACAGCGGCAACGCGTACGGTCAGCCGCGCCCCATTTTTGAATGACCAGCCATTGTGACGCCCGTCAAGTGACTGGTTGTCCTCGTCAAAATCATAAAAATCATCAGGCAGCGCCCGCATCGGCAACAGGCCGTCAGCCGCCCCGTCATCAAGGCGGATAAATAGGCCAAAACCGGTTACCGAACTAACCGTTCCATCCATCACCTCGCCGCGGCGGGTCTCAAACAAGGCCGCAGCAAATCGGTCAATTGTGCGGCGTTCAGCGGCCGCAGCGGTGGCCTCGGTTTCCGAGATATGTGTAGAAATTTCGTCAATTTCGCCTATCGGCATGGCGCCAAGCCCATCACTGGCGCCGGGCGTCATGGCATCGATCAGTGAGCGGTGGACCAGCAAATCGGCATAACGCCGGATAGGCGATGTGAAATGCGCGTAATGACGTAACGATAGTCCAAAATGACCAATATTTTCAGTGCTATATATAGCTTTGGCCTGACTTCTAAGGACCGTTTCATTGACCGTCAATTCATCGTCACTGCCGGCTGCCAGCGCCAAAATTCGGTTGAAATGATGCGGTCGCAAAACTTGTCCGGTGGTAAAGCTGCCGCCAAGCGATTCGGCAAGTTTGCCAAGGCTGGCCGCTTTTTTCGGATCGGGGGTGTCATGCACCCGGAACACGCAGGGGCGACGGGCCTTGATCAGCGTTTCCGCCGCGGCGACATTGGCGGCAATCATGAAATCCTCGATCAGCCGTTGGGCCGTTGATTGCACCCGCTGATCAATCCTGACCGGATTGCCGCTGTCATCGATGATGACCCGGCGTTCCGACAGATTCAGGGCCAGCGGTTCACGCGCCTGCCGGGCCTGATCAAGCGAACGCCATGCCCCAAAAAGCGCATGCAAGGTGCCGTGCGGGACACCACAGTCAGTTTCGTCGATGATGCCATCAAAGACAGCCTGCACCTGATCATAGGTCAAACGGGCGGCAGAGCGGATCAAGGCGCGCCGGATCTGATGCGACAGACAATCACCGGTGCTGGTGATATGGATTTCGGCCACCATTGCGGCGCGATCTTCTTGCGGCCGCAACGAGCAAAGGTCATTTGACAAGGCTTCGGGCAACATCGGCACCACCCGGTCCGGAAAATAGACCGAATTGCCACGTTTTTGCGCCTCGGTATCAAGCGCGCTGCTAGGCCTTACATAATGTGCCACATCGGCGATGGCGATCAACAAGCGCCAGCCGCCACCATCCAGCGGTTCGGCATAAACCGCATCGTCAAAATCGCGTGCATCAGCCCCGTCAATGGTCACCAATGGGCAGGCACGCAAATCATCACGTCCCGCCAGTGGCGGCACTGTACAGCCGTCAGTATCACGGAGAACCGATTCTGGAAACGCATGCCGGATGCCAAATTCGGCAATCGCCAAGGCGCTAAACGCACCTGGTGCCGCGCTAGGGCCCAGATTTTTGATAATCCGTGCCGTTTTACCAAGCCGGCCGCGTCCGTCAATAAAGGCCGCTTCGACCAGATCACCGTCAGTCACCACATCGCCCGGATTAAGACGGATGACAAGGCTGTCGCGTTTACCGCGATCCGCCGGCTGCAAACGAAATCCGTTACCGGCTTTTACCAAAATGCCGAAGATTCGTTTATGTTGCCGATCCAAAACCCTGATGGTTTGCGCCTCGTAATCACCGGCAGGCGTTGTTGTCAGGCGGGCCAATATCTGCTGGCCAACAGCCGCCGCCTTTCCCGCCTTGCGTGAGAGGGGAATGTGGATCGCGACCGGTGGTAAATCATCACCAACCGGCTGCCCGGTACCATCGCCATGTTCATCAATACCGGTTACCTCAACCACACAGATTTCCGGCAAGCGGCCAGCCAGCGTGATTGCCCGTTTATTATCGGTGATCAGGCCGCGGTCCGCCATGTCGCGCAGCTGATGGCGAAAGGCCCGCCGGTGATCGGCGGTGATTCCAAACGCCTTGATCAAGCCCCGCAAATCGGGTGGGGTTGGGCAATCGGCCAAATAAGCGAGGAGGGCGGCCTCATCAGGCACAGCATGGGCGGGGTTGCTGTCAACAAGGCCGGTTTTGGCCGTTTTCCCGGACGGCACCTTGCCGCGCTGGGCTGGCATTTAGTCAGACTTTCCGGCCGCGGTCGATTTGGGCGCCGCCTTTTTGGCTGCTTTCTTTGCGGCCGATTTCTTTGTGGCTGTTTTTTTGGCGGCGGTTTTTTTGGCGGCTGCTTTCTTTGCGGCTGGTTTTTTGGTGCCGCCCTTGGCCGCCTTGGCCGCCAGCAGCGCCAGCGCGGTCTCCAGCGTCAGGTCGGCCATGTCATGCGCTTTGCCAAGCGTTGCCCGCAATTTGTTATGTTCGACATAGGGGCCAAACCGTCCCGCCTTGACATGGATGTCACCGCCATCAGGGTGCTGGCCAAGCAACCGGCCGGCCTTTTTGGCGGCTTCAGCCAACAGGTCAACAGCGCGGTTGATGCCAACCGTCAGCACGTCATCTTCGGCCGGTAAGCTGCTGAATTTACCTTTATATTTCAGGTACGGCCCAAACCGGCCAATGCCGGCCTGGATCATCTCGCCGGTTTCGGGATGGGGGCCAATATCGCGCGGTAGGGCCAGCAGGCCAAGGGCGGCTTCAAGATCAATACTGGCGGCGCTGGTGCCCTTGGGCAGTGACGCCCGTTTTGGTTTGGTTGCATCGACAGCGCCGATTTGCACATAAGGGCCATAGGGGCCAACGCGCAACATCACCGGTAGACTGGTTGCCGGGTCAAGCCCTAACACCTTGTCGGTCAGCGGTTGGCCATTTTCATCCTCGCTGTCGCTGTCATTGTTTAACTGGCGGGTGAATTTACAGTCGGGATAGTTCGAGCAGCCAACAAAGGCCCCGAATTTCCCAAGTTTCAGGCCAAGCCGGCCATCGGCACAGGTCGGGCAGGCGCGCAGCAGGTTACCATCCTTGTCAGCCTTGAAAAAATGCGGCCCCAATTCTTCATCCAGCACGTCCAGCACATTGGTGATGGTCAGATCTTTGGTGCCATCGATCGCCTGTTTGAAATCACGCCAGAAATTTTGCAACAGCGCGGTCCAGTCAAGCGTGCCGGCCGACACCTCGTCAAGCTGGGTTTCCAGCTGTGCGGTAAAATCATATTCGACATAGCGGTCAAAGAAATTACCAAGAAACGTCGAGACCAGCCGGCCGCGATCCTCGGGAATGAACCGGGCACGATCTTTGCGGACATAATTACGGTTCTGCAAGACCTGAATGATCGATGCGTAAGTCGAGGGCCGACCAATCCCCAGCTCTTCCATCCGCTTGACAAGGCTCGCATCCGTAAAGCGCGGCGGTGGCTGGGTGAAATGCTGTTCTGGGGTTACCTTTTCTGCCGAAACCTGGTCGCCTTTGGCCATTTGCGGCAGCAAACGACTATTATCGTCTTCATCGTCGGCTTTGCTGCTTTCCTCACTATCGGCGGTGCTGTCACGGCCTTCTTGATATACCGATAAAAACCCGGCAAAGACAATAACCTGCCCAGAGGCGCGCAAGGTCACATTGCCGGCCGCATCGCCAATATCGATGCCGGTTTGGTCGAGTTCGGCCGAGGCCATCTGGCTGGCGATCGTGCGTTTCCAGATCAGTTCATAAAGGCGGATCTGGTCATGATCGAGGAACGGCCGGATGTCGTCCGGATGCCGGGTGATATCGGTTGGCCGGATCGCTTCATGCGCTTCTTGGGCGTTGGCCGCTTTGGTCTTGTAGGCGCGCGGTGCGGTTGGCACAAAATTGGCACCGAACCGGTCACCAATGGCCGTGCGAATGGCACTAATTGCCTCAGTGCCAAGCTGGACGCCGTCGGTCCGCATATAGGTGATCAGGCCGGTGGTTTCGCTGCCAATGCTGATCCCCTCATACAGCTTTTGGGCGATTTGCATGGTGCGGGATGCTGAAAACCCCAGCTTGCGCGAGGCTTCCTGCTGCAAGGTTGAGGTGGTAAAGGGGGGCTGCGGGTTGCGTTTGACGCGGCGTGTTTCAACCGATTGCACATCAAGGGTGGCGGCTCTGATCCGGTCGGCCGCGGTTGTTGCGACGTCTTCGGTTTTGATATCCAGCTTGCCAAGCTTGTTGCCGTCAAGATGGGTCAGGCGGGCGCTAAACCGGTCGCCGCCAGCAAGGGCTAAATCGGCTTCAATGCTCCAATATTCTTCTGATACAAAGGCTTCAATCTCGGCCTCGCGTTCACAAATCAGCCGCAATGCGACCGATTGCACCCGGCCAGCCGATCGTGATCCCGGCAATTTACGCCATAAGACCGGTGAAATTGAAAAGCCGACAAGGTAATCCAGCGCCCGCCGCGCCCGATAGGCATTGATCAGTTCGAGGTCAAGCTGTCGCGGATTCTCCATCGCCGTCAAAATGGCGGATTTGGTCACTTCATTGAACACAACACGCTCAACAGCGATGCCGTCGAGTTTGTTTTTTTGCCGTAATTGTTCAAGGACATGCCAACTGATGGCCTCGCCCTCGCGGTCAGGGTCGGTGGCCAAAACCAGCTTTTCGGCGTTTTTCAACGCGTCTCTTATCTCTTTGAGATGCTTTTCAGATCCGGTTGAAACCTGCCATTTCATTTCAAAATCATTGTCCGGCAGAACCGACCCGTCCTTGCTTGGCAGATCGCAAACATGACCGTAGGACGCCAATACCTTGTAACCATCTCCAAGGTAGCGGTTGATGGTCTTGGCTTTGGCCGGTGATTCAACGACAACGACTTTCATAACTTGTCCCTACTATCGCGTGGAGGGCTTGCGATAAAGACAAAAATCGGATTTGTCAAAATTTCTTCGGCAAAATG
>CAZYKI010000016.1:0-29472 GCA_964648035.1 uncultured Candidatus Puniceispirillum sp.
CCTCGGCCGGCACATCACCCCCCTCGACCAAAGCGGCGATGCGCGCAGCACTGCCTCTTTCGGCGATCCCGCGTGAAATTGCCATGACCCGAACCGTTTCAACCAGCGGCAGCAAAATGTTCAGCTTTACATTGAAGCGGCCATTTTCGGTCCGGAATCCGCCAAAAAATGTTCGGCCTGTGCTGTGACTGCCAGCGTTGCGCGCCAACAGTTTCAAAAAGTCGCTGCGGCGTGTGGCACGGCCGGAAATCGCCTGCTGTAGTTGGTTGGCCAGTGCTGCCTGCCCATAAACGGGCACGAAATCGAAAAAAATATCGACATTCAACAAATCGGCAGGGGCCGCCTTGCCAACCCAGCCGCGGATCGCTTGACGCCACCCTGACAATGACCGGCACCAGTTGGGCCGGCTCGACATCACACCGCCTGTACAATAGGGAATGCCGCCCTGATCCAAAAAATCGGCGATATGCCCACCCAATGTTTCAAACCAGGTTTGAATGCTGGAAGAGCTGTCAGCCATGCTGGCATCGGGATCAGCATAAACAATCGCATGGTCCTGATCGGCGGCCAGCATGCTTTCATCACGGCCGGCCGACCCCAGCACCAATAGCGCATAGTCAACCGGCGCGCCCCCGGCACCATCTTGTCGCATCCGGTCTTCAGCCAACGCAGCGGCTCGTGCCAATGCGGCCCGATATTGCCCGCTTATGACCGCCGCGACGTCTTGACCTGGGACCATTTCATCGCTCAATGATGAAGCCAGCGAGGGCAACGCCATCAATGCGTCTTTAAGCGCTGCGCCATCTGCGGCATCGGCAATCCCATCGCCGATCACCAGCGCGTTGGTCACGCGTTGCCGGACCAGTTCGCGTGCCGATACCCACCCGACCAGCAACCCGTGGTCATCCCGCACCCCAAGGTGGCGGATATCAAGCCGGCTCATCCGGCCCAAACCAACATGCAAATAGTCCGTACCCTGAACCGTGATCACCGGTGACGACATGACCTGACCAATCGCGACCGACCGCGCGCGCGCGACCTCGGTCAATGGCGCCGCCATCCAGGTGACGATATCGCGTTCGGACACAATGCCATCGACCTGATCTGGCCCGGCGCCAACAAACACGCAATCCTGCCGCCCCGATTTCATGATTGCCGCCGCGTCGCGCAACAGCGTGTCAGGCGGCAAAATGACCGGATCCAGTTTCATCATTTCAGCAATCCGATGCTGATACGGATAGGGATCAATGCGCGACAATGACCGGCTAACCCGCAACTGGCTGTGAACCGCGGCAACATCGACCCAGCCGGCACGCACCGTAGACAGCCGCAATTCATCAAGCCCGGCCACCGCACGCCAAGCATCGGCCAAGGTTATGATATTGCGGGCGGCCAGTTCGGGTACCATTTTTTCGAAAATGCGCGCGGTCATTATCGCATCACCAAGCGCTGTGTGCCGGTCGGTTGTCGGCACCTCGTACCGCCGGGCCAAGGCTTCAAGATCAGCCACCATCAACATCGACTCATGGCCAAGAAGACAAATGGCGAGCTGACGCAAACACAACGCCCCGTTCCAGCCCCATTCAAGCCCGCACCGATCTGCCTCGGCGGTCAACACGGCAAGGTCAAAACCGATATTATAACCAAGGATAATGCGATTGCCGATATGGTCACGCAACCGCGGCAGCACCAATGCCACCGATTCGGCATCTTGCAGCATTGCGTCATCGATCCCATGAACGGCGGTACTGGCCGCTGGCACCGGCTGTGCCGGATTAACCAACAGGTCTAGTCTATTGTCTGGCGCATCCAAATCCACAACGCCAATCTGGATGATGCGGTCAAGCCGCGGCCGTAAACCGGTGGTTTCCAGATCCAGCACCGCGATTGGCACCTTGTCGAGTGGCATTGTCGCAAATGACATGCGCGCCCTCCGCTAGTTGATGGCCCCCGCCTCAAGAAGGCTAGACCAGCCTAGCTGTGCAGTTCAAGAACCCGTTTCATTGACGGGCGCTGACGCATCAGCGCATCATGGGCAATAATTTTCGGAAAGGCGTCAAGACTGACCCCATCATCCTTGAACCACCGCGTTACCAGCGCCAAATATGGATCACAGATCGAATAGGACTCGCCAAGCACATAAGGCCCATCAAGATAGTGCGTTTCGATCATTTGTGCATATTCGGTCATATTCTCCAGAACCTTGGCACGCATCGATTCATGTGCCGCCGCATCATCTGCCCAGCGATGACCGCGATGCTTGTGGGCATGCGCGACATGCACCGTCGACGCCATGTAGGAATTGAAAGCCTGCGCCCGCGCAAAGTCAAACGGGTCGGATGGAATCAGCCGATGTTCTGGATGGGTTTGGGCCAGATACACCAGAATGGCCAGGGTTTCGGTCAACACGCCCCGGTCGGTGACAAGTGACGGTAAACGCCCTTTTGGATTGACCGCCAAATAGTCGGGTGACCGTTGTTCACCGGCTTTGAAGTCAATCAAAACCGCCTCATACTCGACCCCGATATCCTCGAGCAGGATATGTGGCGCATAGGCAGCAGAATTTTTGGCATAATAGAATTTTAGCATCGACGTCCCCTGTTCTCGCCGGTTGGTTTATGATGATCAGGCTGTGGTAAAGGCAAGTGGCGCGACAGCATTGGCCACCGCGAGCTTTTCCAACAGCGCCAGATCGGCCGCCGCATAGGGTATGCCGTTCTGCAACCGTTCAGCAGCAAGCCGTGCCTCTTTTTCGCCAGGCATTAAAATTTCGTCAAAACCATCGGCCAACGGCACTGCCTTGACCCGTTGCACCAATAAATCCATGCGGTCGCGAAAGGCTTGTTCGGTGATGAAAACACCCGGCTTTAATGCCATAAAGAAATGACCAACATTCTGCGGGTCATCCCAGTTATGATATTGATCATTCACCCCACCGGCGAATCCCGCGCCCGACAAAACCCCGGACAAAATATCCATCAACATCGACAGACCGGATCCTTTGTGGCCGCCAATCGGCAATACCACGCCAGCCAGAGCCGCTGTAGGGTCCGTGGTGTTTTTGCCGTCTTTATCGAGCGCATAGCCTTCGGGTATTGACTCGCCTCGCTTTTCAGCAAGCCTGATCTTGCCACGGGCAGCCACTGCCGGCGACATATCCAAAATGAATGGCACCGCCTTGCCAGATGGTGCGCCAGCCGCAAAAGGGTTCGTTCCAAACAGCCCTTCGCGGCCACCCCATGGCGGCATTGATGTGGCGGCATTGGTGAAAACAAAGGCAATATATCCAGCTTTTACCGCCTGTAACAAATAGCTGGCTGCCATGCCGAAATGATTACTGTTATGGGCCGCGACAATCCCGACACCATAATCGGATGCCATAGCCATTGCCTCGGCCATACCGCGCCGACCAACCAGAAACCCGAAACCGTTATCACCATCAAGCGACCCGCACACCGCGGTCGGCGTGGTCAGCGTCATCGCCGGCCGCGGATTCATCATGCCGCGCTGTAACCGTTCAACATAAACCGGAAGCCGCGACAGGCCATGCGTTTGCACGCCGCGCAAATCTGCCTCGACAAGGCAATCGGCTACCGCAACAGCATCGTCGTGGCTGACCTGATGCTTGGTTAGAACCGACACCGCAAACCCTATCGCATCATCGGCTTTAACAAATCGGTTCAATTCGGCTTTGGCGCTGGACATGGTCGTTTCAATTCCTGTGGGTGATGGTCAGGGTGATAGGGTTTGATGACGGTGGCCCGTACGATGGTCAGGACGGCCCCAACCTGGCAATCAATCCGTCGGTAAAGGCGGTGGTGCCAAGCAATCCGCCAAGATCGGCGGTGCGGGTTTCAGGCAGTGCCACCATCGCCGCAATCGCCGCGTCAATCGCGTCACCCGCCGCGATAAACTCTGCCGCGCCCCGCCGCTCGCCAAGCCAGCGCAACAGCATCGCCGCTGACCCGATCAGCGAGGCCGGATTGGCCCGGTCCATGCCGGCAATATCGGGGGCTGATCCATGCTGGGCCTGTGCCATTGCAAATTCATCGCCAGCATTAAGTGATGCCGCCAACCCCAAGCTGCCGGCTATTTCGGACGCCTCATCCGACAAGATATCGCCATACATATTGGTGGTGACAATCACATCATATGCTTCGGGCTGCCGGATCAACAGGGCCGCCATCGCATCGATAATCTGCTCTTCATAGTCGATATCGGGATATTTATCGCGCACCGCGCGCACCGCGCTCAAAAACAGCCCGTCAGACACGCGAAACACATTGGCCTTATGCACCACGGTGACCTTGCGCCGCCGCTGTGATGCCAGTTCAAACGCGGTTTCGGCAATCCGCGTTGACGCCTTGCGGGTAATTTTCCGCACCGAGACGGCCAAATCTTCAGTTGGCATAAATTCGCCGCTTCCCATGAACATCGACCTATCGGCGTAAAAACCTTCGGTGTTCTCGCGGGCAATCACCAGATCGATCGACTCACCCACGCGCGGCGGCAAGCCCGGAAAGGATTTCGCCGGACGAATATTGGCATAAAGATCAAGCGTTTTCCGCAACGTCCCGGATGGATTTACACCGCCATCTGCCGGCGCCGGATAATCATTGGTCGAAACCGGCCCGATCAAAATCCCGTCAGCCAGTTTGGCCGCCTCAACCACCGCAGGCGGAAATGTCGACCCGGTTTTGGCCAACGCCCCAAATCCAATTTCATGGCTGGTAAAGGCAAGCCCCAAATGCCAGCGCGAATCAACCGCTTCCAGCACCCGCCGTGTAGCAGCGGTGATCTCTGGGCCAATACCGTCACCGTCAAGGCAAAGAATAGACACAGGCTTTGACGGGCTTTGTGTTCCGGTCATAATGATCCCCCTTTGGTCAGGCGCCGGCCGGGCGGCTGGCAAAAAATGCGTCTACCATGTCCGGTAAGGCAGCAAAATTGTCAAAATGATAGCGTGGGTTTAATGCGGTCACGCTGGTCTTGCGATAGCCTTTTGTAAATAGGGCAAAATCTTGCGCCGCCGCGTGGGCGGTTTCACGGTCTATTTCACTATCACCGACAAACAGGCAGGCCGGCGCATCAAGCAAGGCCAACGCATGATACAACATTTCCGGATCAGGCTTGCGCGTTGGCAGCTGGTCGCCACCAACCACCACGTCAAAAAAACCTGTTAGTTCAAACTGGTCAAGAACCACCTTGGTCGGTTGCAGCGGCTTGTTGGTACAAATCGCAAGGCGGCACCCTTGGTCCTGCAACCGCGCCAGCGCCGCCGGCACGCCGTCAAACAGGCGTGTATGGTTGGCCGACCCGGCGGTATAAATCGTAATAAACTCATCCAGCGCAGCCGCATGGTCTTCCGGCCCGCACGGTAAATGCAGCGCGTGAAGGCAGCGCATCACCAGATTTGATGACCCTTTGCCAATAAAGCCGCGCACCGTTGCCAGATCCAACGGCCCGGCGCCGCGCGATGCCAGCATCACATTCAACGCCGCATGGATGTCCCCAACACTATCAATAAGGGTTCCATCCAAATCAAAAATCACCGCTTTCGTCACAACCATTCACCATGAAGGACAGATCAGGCCAGAACCGGCCACCAAGACTGCCGGGCCAGCCCCCTTGCATCAGGGCCGATCCCGTGACGCCGATTGGATCATATTTTTTCGGCTTACGCCGCAAGAAAGTGACATCACGGGCTGGAAATTCGCCACTGAATCGCTGATAGTGATCGAGGTTAGCCCGCCCATGCCCACCACCCCTCCTGCTCGTCCTTCATCTTGTGGAGATTCATCTATGTCGCCTGCCTCGTCGATGCCAGCTGCCGCCCTCCCCCTTGCCGGTGTTCGTGTTCTCGAACTGGGGCAGATTGCCGCTGGTCCGTTTGCCGCCTCGCTGTTGGCAGACCTTGGCGCCGATGTGGTAAAAATCGAACGGCCTGATGGCGGTGACGGCATGCGGCAATGGCCCCCATTGGCCAAAGGCACCGGCACCGACGCCGCCTATAGCGAAAATTTTGCCTCAGTGAACCGCAACAAGCGGAGTGTCGCCCTCGATCTGAAAAATGCCGACGATATCGCCGTGCTAAAGTCATTGGCCGCGAACGCTGATATTCTTGTTGAAAACTACCGCCCTGGGGTGTTGCCGCGGCTTGGGCTTGGCTATGACGACATAAAAGCGGTCAATCCAAAGCTGATTTACTGCTCGATCTCCGGCTATGGCCAAACCGGCCCCTATGCAACAAAAGGGGCGTTTGATGTAACCGTCCAAGGCATAGCGGGGATCATGAGCGTGACTGGCGAGCCGGGCGCACCGCCGGTCAAATGCGGGGTCCCGATTGGCGATTTTTGCGCTGGTCTTTATGCCGGTTTCAGCATTCTAGCGATGCTACGCACCGCCGAGGCCAGCGGCACCGGCGCCCATATTGATTGCTCGATGCTTGGCAGCCTGCTTGGTGTTTCGGCGCTGCAGACCAGCGAATATTTTGGCACGGGCACCCCGCCGCAGCGCCTTGGTTCTGCCCACCCGCGCAACGCGCCCTATCAGGCGTTTGCGGCCGCCGACACTTATTTTGTGATTGCTGCCGGCAATGATAAATTATGGCATGAAGTGTGCGCCGCCACCGGAACAGCTGAACTGGCACATGACCCGCGCTTTTTGACGCAGGCGGACCGCGCCCGTAATCAGGCCGCCTTGGTCGATATATTGGCGCCCATTTTTGCCGAACGGCCAGCGGCTGACTGGCTGGCCGAGATGGACCGGCGTCAGGTGCCATGCGGTCCGATCAATGATTTTGCCGACATTTTGGCCGACCCGCATGTGGCGCATATGGGCCTTGTTCAGCCGCTGACCTTGCCAAATGGTGCCGAAACCAGAACCATTGGCTTTCCGGTCGCCATTTCCACGCTACCCCCAACCAAAATCAGCCCACCGCCGGCACTTGGCGCGGATAATGACGCGGTCATTGCCGACTGGGCAGAAAAACGCTGATCCGAGGCCGGTATGACATCCAGCACATCCCCGCTCATCACGACCCATCAAGACGGGGTCAGCCATATCCGCCTGAACCGGCCTGACCGGTTAAATGCCGTCAACAGCCAGCTTGTTGAGGCGATGATGACGGCACTTGATGATGCGGTTGCGGCCGGCAGCCGGCTTATCGTTCTGGCTGGTGAGGGGCGCGCCTTTTCCGCCGGTTTTGACCTAAGCGGGCTGGACCGGCAAAGCGATGCCGATTTACTGTACCGTTTTGTGCGGGTCGAACAGCTATTACAAAAACTATACCGCCTTCCGGTCACCAGCCTCGCACTGGTGCAAGGGCGCTGTTTTGGGGCTGCCGCCGATATGGTCGCGGCGTGCCGCTTTCGTATCGCCAGCCCAGAGGCCAGCTTTCGGATGCCCGGCCTGCAATTCGGCATTGTTCTTGGCACCCGCCGACTGGCGCGGCTCATTGGCGATGACGCCGCCTTTGACCTGCTGGAAACATCCAGAATATTTTCCGCGCAAGAGGCGCTGGCCTGCGGTTTTGTTACCGCGATTGCGCCCCAAGACCAATGGCCAGAGCTGATTGCCGCCCATGCTGACAAGGCAGCGGCATTATCCCCTGCTGCCAAAACCGCGCTATTGGCGGCCACCCGCGATGACGCCGGGCTCGATGCCGATATGGCGGCACTGGTCAACGCCGCGGCCGCCCCCGGACTGGCGGACCGCCTTCGGGCCTTTGTTGCCACGCAGGTGAAAAAATAACCCGCTAGAATATAGCCCCGTCCGGGGCCGGATGCCGCGCCAGCAGGGCGTTGCGGTCAGGCCATTTGCCGGCGGCAACAAGGTCTAAAAAACCCTGACATTCGCCGTTGAACCGGTCAGGGTCTTCCAAATTCAGCAGATGCCCGGCTTTCGGCCAAACCGACAAGCCAGCAGATGGCATGGTGCGTTTCAACCATAGATTGGTGTCAAGGCATGGATCATCCTCGTCACCGACCATCAGCAAAACCGGAATGTTTGATCCGGCAAATTCTGCCGCGAAATCAACAAGGCTTGGCCGGGCTGCCTGCACCCATCTTTGCGTCATGCCACTGCCAACGCCCGGATGTTCGGCCAAATGCGTGTAAAATTCATCCCACGCCGCACGATTTTTTTCACGCAGCTGCACCCGCGCCGGCCCATAGGCCATATGGTCGGCGGGCATATGCGCCTGGGTCACCGCCAGATCCGCCAACCGATGACAAGCGGCGATAAAGTCATCGCGGCTTTCCGGCCATGCCCCCGACCCGCCACTAGCTGCAACCAGTGATTGCACCCGGTCCGGCCGCTGAATGGCCAGCATTAACCCGCTATAGGCGCCCATGCTAAGGCCAATAAAATGCGCCGACGGAATCTCAAGATGGTCAAGCAAGGCCGCCGCATCGTCAATATTGACCTGCCAGCCATAGGCCGCATCGTTGTCTGGCACGTCCGACGGGGGATAGCCCCGCGGCGATAAGGCCAGACAGCGATAGCGCCCCGCAAAAAACGCGATCTGCTGACGCCAGCTCCGTGTATCACCGCCAAATTCATGTAAAAACACCAAGGGCGGTCCGCTGCCCTGATCCTCATAAAACAGGGTACAGCCATTCGATGTGAAATATCCCATAACGCGCCTCATGCCGATTTACCGCTCAACGCTACGCCGATTGCATGGCGATGCCAATAGGCCCGATACTCCGTTGCTGCTTGTTGCAGGCGGGCGCGGCTCTTGCTAGTCTGTCGGCCATCTGATGCCGTGCAACAAGGACCGAGTCCATCGACGTGTTTGACCCACAGCCTATCCAGCAAGCGATCGATATTTTGAAACAGCAATTTGGCGACCGGCTTAGTACCGCCGAGGCGGTGCGTATGCAGCATGGCCATACCACCACGCGCATTCCGACCCAGCCACCAGATGCGGTAATCTTTGCCGAATCAACCGCTGAAATCGCCACCATCATGCAGGTCTGTCAGGATCATCGCTGTCCGGTCATTGCCTTTGGGACCGGATCATCACTTGAAGGGCATGTGAATGCCCCGCATGGTGGTATCTCGGTCGATATGTCAAAATTTGACAGCATTCTTGCGGTCAATCAGGCCGATATGGATGCGGTGATCCAGCCCGGCGTCACCCGTGAGGCGCTGAACGCATATTTGCGCGATACCGGCCTGTTTTTCCCGATTGATCCGGGCGCCAATGCCAGCCTTGGCGGCATGGCCGCAACCCGCGCCTCTGGCACCAATGCGGTGCGTTATGGCACGATGAAGGACAATATTCTAGGCATGGAGGTGGTAACCGCCGATGGGCGGATTATCCGCACCGGTGGCCGGGCGCGCAAATCATCGGCCGGCTATGATTTAACCCGGCTTTTTATTGGTTCAGAAGGCACGCTTGGGATCATCACCGAACTGACAGTGCGTTTGCGGGGTATCCCCGAGGTGATCGCCGGCGGCATTTGCTCATTCCCCGATATTGGCGCGGCATGCGACGCGGTGATCATGACGGTGCAAATGGGTATCCCGGTGGCCCGCATCGAATTGCTTGACCCGGTACAGGTCCGCGCCTGCAACGCCTATTCCAAACTTGACCTGCCCGAAGCGCCGTTATTGCTGGTTGAATTTCATGGGTCGGCGGCGTCGGTCGATGATGATGTGGCGCGGTTTACCGAGATTTGCGCCGATTTCACAGCGCACCCCTTTACCTGGTCTAGCGATGCCGACCAGCGCGCCAAACTGTGGAAAGCGCGGCATGATGCCTATTGGGCCTGCCTTGCCCTGATACCAGGGGCGACCGGATTTTCTACCGATGTCTGTGTGCCGATATCGCGCCTTGCCGATTGCGTCAATGACACGATTGCCGATATTGCCGCCAACGGGCTGGTGGCGCCGATCGTTGGCCATGTTGGCGATGGAAATTTTCACGTCTTGCCGTTAACGATGCCGGATGACACCGCGATGCAGGATAAAATCAGCGCCTTTTCGGCCCGCCTGACCGAACGCGCCTTGGCAATGGGCGGCACCTGCACCGGCGAACATGGGATCGGCCAAGGCAAACGCCACTATCTTCGCGATGAAATGGGTGATGCGGTCGATATGATGCAGGCGATCAAAACCACCTTTGATCCGCACGGCATTTTGAACCCGGGCAAGCTATTTGATCAATAGCGCTGGAATTATCGCCCCCACTTTAAAAAAGTCGGTGCCGGCATAACGCCGGCACCGTCCCCCCCAACCAAACGGTCGTGCCATACCTGCTACTTGGCCAGCGTCAACTGATATCCGGCAGCGCGGTAAAGTCGAGTTCTGACACACTGGCGACCATGCCATCCTCAAAATCATTCGCAACTCAGTTATCGATGCTTTGCCCACGGATAATAGCCAGCGCGCGGCCATTCACATGCAAGATGGTGTCTTTGGTGCCATCGCCATTCCAATCGGCATGGCTGCCGGTGGGGTGCTGCCGAATAAAGCCCTGATCAGGCGCAAGTAGCCGGTTTCAAAACCGATTCCGTGATCGGCGTGATCACCTGTGTTTTTTGCAGTGGTAGGCCACATTCTCTTGCTCCTGATCGGGGCCACATCGGCAGATGCGGTGATCCCTTAGGAACAAGGCTATGGTAAAAGGGCTTAACAAGTCGTTAAGCCGGCCAACTTTTTTTGGGAACGGGCATTTTTCTTGAATGGCCTTAGGGTCAATCGCCGTGAATAACCCGCAAGACAGGGCCGGATTAACCGGTTTTATGCACCAGATCACGCAAAGCGGCGCGCAACGCCGGCGCATCTTTGACCGGCTTGCCGGTAAAGATCAAAAACGCATCGACGCCCTGATGAAAAAACAGCTCAAACCCTGATATCACAGCAACACCGCGCGACTCGGCCAGCTGTTTGAACGGCGTTTCAACCGGTTGATACACCGCATCAAAGGCCCAATCGAACCGCTGTGGGATCAATGGTGCGGGCAACGGCAATCCACCATAACCAACCATACCGGCCGGGGTGCAATTGACCACGGCGTCAACCGGCAATGGGACGGTGACGGTGACCGATTCGGCCAAATTTGGAACGAATTGGTTAATTTCGGCGCTTAGATTTTCCGCCGCCTGCTGATTTTTATCGCATATCAAAAGCTGGCTAGCGCCAAGCTGTGACAGGGCAAAGCCAATCGACCGGCCGACCCCGCCCGCCCCGACCAGCAGAACCCGGCCGGCTGGCACATCGCCCCGCGCGGCCCGATAGCTTTTCAAAAAGCCGGTAAAATCGGTATTCGCCCCGGTCAGTCCAGCCGCGTCAAAACACACCGTATTGACTGCCCCCAACTGGCGCACAGCCGGATCGGCAACCGCAACATGGCGAAAGGCTTTTTCCTTATAGGGCAAGGTCACATTGACGCCGCGCAACCCAGAGTCGCGCGCAAAAGCCAAGGCGGCGGCAAAATCCATTCCATGATCCGGCGGCACAATCAAATCATAGCTTAGATCCATGCCCCATTGCGCCGCCGCCATCCGATGCAGCGTTGGCGCACTGGATGTACGGATATTATCGCCGATCAATCCCAGTTTTATTGGGGTCATCTCTCACCGCCCTTAGCCCAGTTTTGCATCAATGCCCCAACGCACGCGGTAGCCACAACACAACATCGGGAAACAGGATCATCGTCAATAGCGCCACCAGCAAAACCGCCAGAAACGCCCATATCTCGCCAATGATTTCATTCAACGAAATCCTCGTTACCGCACTGATAACAAATAATAAAATGCCATAAGGCGGGGTAATCAACCCAATCATCGCATTCACCACAATCACCACGCCAAAATGCACCAGATCGATCCCCAACTGCTCACAGGTCGGAATAAACAGCGGGACAATCACCAAGATAATCACCGTTGCATCAAGCACACAGCCAAGCAACAGAACCAGCAAATTGACCATCAGCATAAACGCCAACGGGCTGATATCGGCGCCGGCAAACAGCGTCGATATCAGCTGCGGAATGTTTTCTTGGATCACCACATAGGTCAGAATCATCGAGGCGCCGATCACCAGCCCCACCGATGCGGCAGATCGGGCCGCCTCGACAAACACCTCGACAAGCGACTTGATCTGCAACGACCGGTAAAGTCCGGCGGCCACAACAAGCGCATAAAGCGCGGCAATCGCTGCCGCTTCGGTTGGGGTGGTGACGCCTGAATAAATGCCGGTCAATAAAATCACCGGCATCAGCAACGCCGGAGTGGCGCGCACCGTGATCCCGGGAATTTGTGCCAGCGGCACCGGCGCTTCATTGCCGAAATGGCGGCGATGCGATATCCACGCATTCATCCCCATCAGCACCGCGCCCATGAATAGGCCCGGGACGATCCCAGCCAGAAACAGACTGCCTATCGAGGCGTTTGATACCAGCGCATAAAGGACCATCGGGATCGATGGCGGAATAATCGGCCCGATGGTTGCGGTGGCGGCGGTGATCGCCGCTGCATAGCCGCGGCTATAGCCGCCGCTTTTCATCATCATATCGATAATAATCCGGCCAATGCCGGCCGCATCCGCCACCGCTGATCCGGACATGCCCGAAAAAATCAGACTTGTCACAACATTCACATGCCCCAAACCACCGCGAAACCGACCGACCAACGCAACGCAAAACCGCAGTAGCCGGTCGGAAATGGTGCCGGCATTCATAATATTGGCCGACACGATGAACAGCGGCACCGCCAACAGCAAAAACCCGTCAAAAAGACGCTGGATCATGGTCTCGCCAGCGATCGCCAAATCCTGACCGGCCACCCCTAAATAGACAAGCACCCCAATCAAAATCGCCAGCGCCACCGGCATGCCAATCGCCGCGCTGCCAAACAGGGCCAAAATGCCGACACTCAATTCAAGGCTCATGATTTGACACCTTTGGTCCCGGCAGTTGTATCGGCATCGGTATCAACATCACCATGCCCACGCCCCAGCTGATAGAGCCGGAAACTATAGCGCAGGATGATCGCCACCATGAATAACACCATCGGCGCAAACAGCCATTTGATTGCAATGCGGTCACCGCTGATCGGCAAGCTGAGGGTTTGAATCTTTTTCAGTTCCATCAACCGGCTGCCAAAAATGGCATCATAGGTTGGCCCCAGCGCATAGCCCATCATCCCAATCAACAAAAGCGCCGTAACCACCGCGAAAAACCGTTGCCAGCCGGGCGATACCGCGTTGAAAAACACATCGAATGTCACATGGTCACGCTGGCGCACCACAAATGACCCACCCATAAAAATCAACCAGACCCACAACAAGGATATCAAATTGACCGTCCAGCCAATCGGCACCAAGGACAGCATCCATGACTGGACCGGCTCAAACGGGACCACCCACGCGATTTTTGGCGCATAACGGGTAAAAATTTGTAAAAGAAATGTCACAAAAATCGCCGCCAGCAATGTGGCGGCGATCAATTCGGCGATGCGGGTGGCCTTGGGCAAAATCCGGGTCAAAATCCGGGTTAAAATCCGTGTCAAAATATGCCCCCGCACCAACAAACGTTGGTTTTAGTTACCCAGCGCGTTGATCTTGTCAAGCACACCGGCAGGCCAGCTTTTGGCAACATCACTGCCGGCATATTGCGCCTGCACATGCTCGCGGAACGCTTTCAGGTCAGGTGTGTAGATTTCGACGCCCTGACTTCTGATAAATTCGGCAAGGTTGTTTTCCTTGTCCAGCTGCTTCAAACGACCATAGGCCGCCGCGGCATCAGCCGCCCGCTGTACGGCCATTTTCTGGTCAGCACTCAGCCCGTCCCATGTCTTTTTGGAAAACGCAATATAGTTCAAATCGACAAGGTGCGAGGTTAATGAAATCTGCTTGGTGACTTCATAGAATTTCTTGTCAACAACGGTTGGCAACGGGTTGTCCTGCCCATCAACAGCCCCGGTCGACAGCGCGGTATAGACCTCGTTGAACGACAACGGGGTTGGCGATGCACCAAGCGCCTTGCCAAGGAACTGCCATGCATCGGTGCCTGGCATACGCAAGTTCACACCCGCCAGATCAGATGGCTTCATGATATTTTTTTCGCTGCGGGGAAAGCGCAAATTAACATGGCGACGCCCAAGATACATCACTGACAACAGCTTGACGCCAAGCTCGTCTTCAACCTTTTGCTTGAACGGGTCCATCAATGGATTGTTAAACACGCGAACCTGATGCGCGGCGTCCTGATGCACATAGCCGGTCGCAAAGATCGAAAATTCCGGGAAGAACTGTGCCAGCTCTTGGGCCGACGCAATTGACATTGTCACATTGCCACGGCTGATCGCTTCCAATTCGGTGCCTTGGGCAAACAACGACCCGTTATAGCCTGCCTTATAATCGGCAAAACCGGCCACCATCGGCGCAAACACTTCGCGCATCGCGACCGAACGCATATCGGTTTCCGACGCCGATGTCGCCATGGTAAAGGTCATATCAGCGGCATGGCTGCTTGTCGCGATACCGCCAAGCAATCCGGCCGCCACCATCGCCGCCATCGCCGTCCGGCGTTTGATTTTCGTCATCATCGTTTTCCTCCATTAAGTGATGATATCGCGCCTTTACGGCGCAGGTTTATTCCACGCCGACTCATCGACAAAACTGTCCACAGAGTCAATGTTGAAATTCAAATTTTCTGCATTACCGCCCCCACCAGCGGCAAGCAGGTCGGCCGGCCGCACGGGACGCCCGGTTGCGGCGGCGTCCCGCATCGCGGCCACCACCGCCAAGGTTTGCATACCTTCACGCGCCGACACTAACGGCGCTATCTCGCCCCTGATCACCGCACAAAAATGGGTCATCTGATTGACCAACGGGTCGGACAGTTCGGTTGATAGTATGGTTGACGACAGTGGTGCCCACCAGTCTGGTCGCCCGTCATGCTGCCACAGCGTCAAGTCGGGGATCGACAAGGCACCGCTGCTGCCAGCAATCTGATAGGCGCTTTCGCCGGTCACCGGGTAGACCGGGTTTTCGGCCGCAGTAAATTCCCAACTCCACGGCGATACGGCACTGTCCGACACGCTGATCGTCCCAAGGGCCCCATTTTCAAAATGGACGATCGCCGCCGCCACATCCTCGATCGCATAGCCGCGGGCAGACGGTGACAGCTGGGCCTGTACCGAGGCTATCTCGCCGCATAAATAACGCAGCAAATCAATATCATGGATAAGATTGACCGACAGTGGGCCGGCCCCCTTTTCCTGCCGCCACGGCGCAGTGTCGAAATAGTCGTCAGGCTTGTAGAACCAGCATTTTGCGTCAACGGTGCGTATTGCACCAATCTCCCGGCTGTCAAGCGCCGCTTTCGCCCGCTGGATAAGTGGGTTGAACCGGCGGTGATGACCAACCATCACCGGCACATGATAGGCGTCTGAGGCTTGGACTAGCGCTTGTGCGGCCTGAAGATCATCGGCAATCGGTTTTTCGATCAAGACAGGTATGCCGGCTAGGATGCACGCCGCCCCCTGCGCCGGATGCAAATTGGTTGGGGTCGATAAGATGATACCATCGGGCCGGACCGTATCAAGCATCACTGTTAAATCGCGAAATCCCCTGACGCCAACAGACTCGGCCGTCGCCAGCACACCGTCATCAAGATCCACAATGGCACAAATTTCAGCACCGTCCACCTGCCTAATCGCCGCCGCATGACGCCGTCCAATAAGCCCGATGCCCACAATCGCAAGGCGTAACGGCGCGGTGCCGCCACCCATGCCACCCGCCTGCGGCGACAGCAAATCGGCCAATCCAGTGACATGGTCTTTCATTACCACCCCGCACCCAAGGCAAACTTGCTGGAAACACCCGAACAGTCACCCTGACAAAACCTAACGAACCACCATAACCGGTCTAGCCTGCCTGTCAAACCTGCCAGTTAGATCTGCCTGTCAAATCTGCCTGTCACGCATAAATTTCTGGACCTCGGCGCGCGTTGGGATCGATGCTGCTGCCCCCGGTCTGGTGACTGACAGCGCACTTGCTGCGATGGCAAATTTCACTGCATCGTCAAATGCCATTTTGGCGGCAATGCCCGCGGCAAGCGCCCCATTGAAACAATCGCCAGCAGCCGTCGTATCGACCGCATCGACCGCCAAGGCCGGCAGAAAATAGGGCGTTTCACTACCGTCACAATAAACCACACCGCGCGCGCCAAGGGTGATAACAACCTGCCGCGGTCCCCGCTGGCATAAGGCCGCGGCCGCCCGCATCGCATCATCCGTGGTGGTCACCGGCCCAACGCCAAGCGCTACGGCCTCGGCTTCATTGGGCGTTATCACATCGGCCAAAGCCAGCAGCCCCTCAACCGGTGCCGACGGCATCGGCGCCGGGTCGACGATGGTAACAGCTCCGGCCGCTTTCGCGCTCTTCACCGCTGCTATTGTTGCCTCAAGCGGTGTTTCCAGCTGAAACAACGCGACCGCGGCATGGTCAAAAATAGCCGCGTCAGGCCCGCTGGCAGGCCACGCCATATTGGCCCCGCCGCAAACGGTGATCGCGTTATCGGCCGCCGCATCAACATGGATCAGGGCAATGCCCGTCGGCTTGGCCTGATCGCGGTACAGATCATCTGTTGACAGGCCCAATCTTGCTATTTCGGCGCAAAATAAATCGCCAAACGGGTCTTGCCCAACCGCCGCTGCAAAGCGAACAGCACCGTCATAAAGCGCCCGCGCGGCAACCGCCTGATTAGCCCCCTTGCCGCCAAGATTAAGCTGGTGATCCGCCGCATGAATGGTTTGGCCGCGCACCGGCAACTGATCGACCCTCACCGCAATATCGATATTGGCAGAACCAAAAACCGTGATCGTCATGACGCCCCCGGTAAAGCGGCTAGTTTGGCGCGATAATGGGCGGTTCCTGCACTGATTTTATCAAGCACCGCCTCCAGCGCCCAGAACCGCTGGCTGATATCGTCCGGCACCGCCCGGCTGGTGGCGCTTTTGAAGGTGCCAAGACGCTGATGATATAATTTCGCCAATTTTGGATAGCCCATATATTCGGTCGACGCCGCCAAGGCCAGAAACACAGCCACCTCATTGGCCAGATCGGGATAGGCCGGCCCATGATCTTGAAGCCATCGATATAAATCGGGGTGAAAATTGGTGAAAACACCGCAAAAACCAGCCGCACCAGCGGTCAACGCGGCATGGGCAATTGCCGCATTGGCGTTATTGATCGCAAGGCCCGACCCTGCCGCCAACGCCAAACGCCGTTGCACGATATCAAGGTCGCAGGACACATCCTTTAAGATGATAAAGCGCGGATTATCAGCAAGATAGGTAATCTCATCATCGCTTAGCAGCCGCCGATACGGGGCTGGACATTCATACATGCCAAGCGGCAAGTCAGCGGGCAACGCGGTGATGACATGGTCCAAGCCTTGCCGGAATACATCAAAACCCTGCTGGTCGGGATCAAGCCGGTTGCTGACCAACACCAGCGCATCGCACCCCGTTTTTGCCATTGCCGCAAGCTCGTCCTTTTGGTCATTTACCGGGCCAGAAATATGACCCGATGCAATCACCGGAACCCGGCCGGCCACGGCCTTAACCACAAAGCTGGCGACCGCGCATCGCTCTGCCAGTGTCAAATATTGCATTTCCGAGGACTGACATACCGCAAACAGCGCTTGGGCGCCGTGATCAAGATACCAAAAGACAAGTTTTTCAAGCCCATCCCAATCAATCTGGCCCGCATCATCAAACGGGGTCAGCATAACCGGTACAATGCCACCAATTTTTTGTTTCACGCTATTATCTACCCAAAATTACCACGCCTGACATCGCTAATGGCGTTACCATTCTGTTACCGCAAATCGATCCGATGCCGCACCTGCGCGCCCATCATAGCCCACACTACCGCCTATCGGGGCACCTTGTCGCGACAAAATGCATCAATGATGATCCCTTGTAGCTTTTCACCATGATGGTCAAAGGAGGATGATCATGTGCGGTTGCCAAAATGGCGAAAAAACGGTTTTGATAATCGGCACCAAACAATAGAGCGGTTAGATAGGGAGAGATCAGATATGGGTCGATTGGCAGGCAAGGTTGCTATTGTAACCGGCGCCGGGTGCATTGGGCCGGGCTGGGGTAATGGCCGTGCGATTACCGCCCGGTTTATTGAGGAAGGCGCATCGGTCCTTGCGGTTGATCGCTCCCCCGATGCTTTGGTGGAAACAATGGCGCTGGTTAAGGCCAGCAAAGACAAGATTGCGTCCCATATTTGCGATGTTACCGACGCTGATCAACTGGAGGTCATGATTGACGCCTGTCAAAAGCATTTTGGCGGCCTTGATATTCTGGTCAATAATGTTGGCGGATCAGCCAAAGGTGGCGCTGTTGACCTCTCTGCCGCCGCATGGCAGGCGCAAATCGACTATAATCTGACCAGCGTATTCACCGCCTGCAAATTGGCCTTACCGCTGATGGTTGCCCAAAAATCGGGCGCCATTGTAAATATTGCATCGACCTCAGGCCTGCGGTGGACCGGCGCGGCACAAGTTGGCTATGCCGCATCCAAGGCCGGGGTCATCCAGCTATCGCGCGTGACCGCTGTTGAATTTGCCAAACATGGTATTCGCGTGAATACCGTGGTCCCTGGCCAGCTTCACACGCCGATGGTCGAGGCGCGTCTGGCCGGGCAACGCGCCGGCGGCGATGTTGATGCCCTGCTACAGCAGCGACTTGCCCGTATTCCGCTTGGGTTTATGGGGGATGGCCGTGACACCGCCAATGCGGTTTTGTTTTTGGCCTCGGACGAGGCGCGGTTTATCACCGGCACGGAAATCGTTGTTGATGGCGGCATGTCGGTGCGGTGCGATTAACCGGATCACGGCCGGCACCGTGTCAGACCGCAAAGACCGTTATCCCAAAAACGCCCGCACAGCGGCTTCAAAGGCGGCCGGCCGGTCGGCATGAAGCCAATGCCCAGCCTTGGGGATTTTGGCTAGTCGCGCGTTGGGAAACCGCGCTTTTATCTGTGGCCGCATCGCCGCTGTCACATAGTCACTGTCAGCACCGGATAAAAACAAACAGTCTTTTTCAAAACGACTGCCCCCATCCGGAAAGGCCAGAATCTCTGGCATGGCGCGCGCCAAAACATCCAGATTCAACTTCCATGTTTTCGTCGCAATATCCAATGATTGCAGGAAAAACGCGCACAGGGCCGGGTCGTCAATATCTTCCGCCAGACCAGCTTGTGCATCGGCACGGGACTGAATAGAGGCGAGATCAAGCCGCTTTAGAGCGGTGATATAGCGCATTTGATCATGCTGATAGGAAACCGGTGCAATATCAGCCAGGATCAATTTATCGACAAGCTGCGGCCGCGTCAGCGCCAGCATCATCGCGGCCTTGCCGCCCATCGAATGCCCAAGCACATGCATCGCCGGTGCTTTTGCGGTGATAAAATTGGCAAGGTCATCCGCCATGTCGGTGTAGCTGTGCGTGTCAAACCGTGGGCTGTCACCATGATTACGAAGATCGACAGCATAGACGGAAAACCGGTCGGCAAGACGCTGGCCGATGCCCCGCCAATTTTTTGCCGATCCGAAAAGACCATGAACAATCAGCAAGGGCGGGTTGGCAGCGTTGCTACTGTAATGGTGGTAATTCAACATTGCGACATAGTGGTGCTGACCGGTGATAGCATCGGCCCAGATCTTGGACCGCATCTGTCATTCTGCGCAAGCACTGTGACATCCCCCCGTTTAGCGACCGGAACCATTAAACGCATCATCCGGTCTGAAGCATAGACCATAATGATAGGCCGACAACCGCCATCAAGCACCCGGCCATCACAAAATTGATCTGTCGTTGCACCGCCGCTGCAAGGTTCAGTTCTTTAACCTTCACCCCAGCATAGAGCCACAACAGATGCAGCGGAATCCATATCAGGTTGCTGATCACCAGCTTTAGCGACGTCTCGACAACAAAACTTTCCGGATAGAAAGCAAAACCGCTGAAAAGCGTTGTATTCACCGCATAGGCTTTCGGGTTGATCAACTGCAACATGACGCCGGCCACAAAACCGGGCGCCGCCATATGAATGAACGCAATCTTAGACCCCGCAAACGCCACCCGTAACGCCAAATAAGACAAATAGCCAGCCGAGCCCACCACTAACATCATGCGCACCATCTGATCAGCAAGAACCAGTGCCGCCAAACCTGAAATGACCGCCACACAGACAAGATTGGTGCCGATACAAAGACCCGCCAGATACCGTAATCCACGCTGCCAGCCAAACGCCGTGCCGACACCCGCCAATGACAACACCCCCGGGCCCGGGGTGATGATCAATAAAAAAACCGCCAAAGCAAATGTCAGCATGTAATTGGTACCCTTGCTACAGCCGCCACAAAACACCGGTCCCGAACGGTCGCTACCTGATACGCGCACTGGCATGATTTGACCAGTCCATTTCGTTAAACCGCCTATTTCAGACCAACAAGTTAACGCTTGAAAAAAGCCGCGCAACGGCGGTTAATGGACGGACACAAATTACAGGTTTGTTTTTTCATGACTGTGTTCGATCCGTTTTCAATTCACCCCAAACCGCCGCATCATCTCAGTCATGGGGGGCTGAACCGCGATGATCTTGGACGCCGGGACGACAAGCGCCTCGCAACTTTATTGGCGGCCCCCACCACCCGCTTTGTGCCGGTATGGCGTAACAAGAATTTCTTTGCCCTCAATGAAGAGCCGCACGCCTCAATGCAAGCCCTTGGCCTGGCAGCGATCGCAGATTTCATTGATCCGGACAAAACCATTTATCTAGGACAGGACCGCGATGGCGTTTCCTTCTTTTGCCTTGATATCTCGGCCCATGGCGAGGACCAGCTCCATCCCTTGACCGCATGGGGCCGGTTTGACGATTTGCGCGAGTCCGACCCGTCAATTTCGGGTTTTGACAGTTCGCTGTTAGGCTATGCCAAGGCCATGTGCCATTGGCATGCGCGGACCCGTCATTGCGCCGATTGCGGCGGCAAGACACGGCCCGCACAGTCTGGACATACGCGGGTCTGCGTCAATGAAAGCTGCATGGCCACGCATTTCCCAAGAACCGATTCAGCGATCATTGTCGCGGTGACGTTTGCAGATAAAATCCTGCTTGGTCGCCAGCCTGTCTGGCCAGAGGGCATGCTGTCGGTTCTTGCCGGCTTTGTCGAACCCGGCGAAACATTGGAACATGCGGTGGCGCGTGAAGTTTATGAAGAGGCAGGGGTTATCGTCAGAAATGTACATTATCAGCTATCACAGCCCTGGCCCTTTCCCGCCTCGCTTATGCTTGGCTTCAGGGCCGAGGCGGAATCCGATACGATAAACATCAACTCGCATGAAATTGAAGCGGCGCGCTGGTACAGCCGTGACGACATCCGTCAGTTTGCGCACAGCAAATTTTATCTGCCCCGCAAACTGTCAATTTCAAGACGCTTGATAGATGAATGGATTGCTGAAGGATGAATAGTGATCAGGGCTGACTGGTCTTGGCACCACCGTCTGTCGCCAGCGTGGAGCCGGAAAACACAGTCATACCACCCGCCCGAATAGCCCCGCATAGCACTGTCATATTCGACAGAGGCACACCACCCACCAAGGCATAGCCAAGGCCGTTAGCGGCGCCGGAATGCCGCCCCATTGACGAGAGGTTTGACAATAATGAACTGGCTGCTCATCGCCCTTGTTTCGATGTTTGTTCAGCAATCCTTCGTGACTGTGGGCAAAGTGCTGCCAGCTGTTTTAGCACCGGCCATCATCGCCGATTTGCAGATCGACCCGTCTTGGCTTGGCGTTTATGTTGGCATCATTGCTGCCGTCTCGCTGACCGTGCAGGCGGGCTGTGGCAGCATCATCGTGCGCTATGGCGCGCTGCGGGTTAGCCAAGTGTCGCTGCTGTTGACCGGATTGGGACTGGCGTTGGCCGCGCCGGGGCTTATCACCTTGATGGTGCTGTCGGCGATCGCCATCGGCGCGTCGGCCTCATCAACACCCGCTAGCTCGCACCTTCTAGGCCGCTATTCACCGGAAAAATATGCCCCGCTGGTGTTTTCGATCAAACAGACTGCGGTGCCTGTCGGTTTGCTGTCGGCAGGGTTGATCGGCCCGTTGCTGACTGAACTTTACAGCTGGCGCGATGCGTTGCTGATCATCGCTGCTGCATCGATGGTGTTTGTGGTGCTTCTTAACCTTACCCGCGCCGAGTTTGATAGTGATAAAGATATCACCCGAAAGTTTCATTTGTCGGATTTGAAAGGCACCGTTTTGTTGGTTCTCCGGACGAATGAATTGCGCGGCTTGGCGTTTGGTTGTTTTGCGTTTGTTGGCCTGCAAGCCACCTTCACCGCCTATTTTGTCATTTACCTGACCGAGATCGGCTATAGCCTTATCGAGGCCGGCACGATTTTTTCGGTCGCCACCGCGGTGGCGATACCCGGACGGATTTTCTGGGGATGGCTTAGCAGCAGCTATATTCAACCCCGTGTGATGCTGGGGCTATTGGCGCTGTCAATGTTCATTGCGAATGGATTCACCAGCGCCTTTGATGCCGATTGGGAAACATGGCAAATTACCCTCGTTGCCGCGGCAATTAGTGCGACCGTGTTTTCGTGGCATGGCGTTACCTTGGCCGAAGCGGCGAGACTGGCACCAGCATCGATGCGCGGGGCTGTCACCGGCGGTGTATTGTGTTTTGGCCAATGTGGCGGCCTTGTGTTGCCATTGCTATATTCGCTGTTGCTGGGCTTGACCGGCAGTTACCAGATCGGCTTTCTTGTCTGTGCGCTACCGGCCCTTTTGGTCGGCATGGCATTACTCTATGCGGCGCGGCGCCAGTTCACAGAAAAACATGGCTAGCGGGAGTGCAGATATGGAAAAAACGCACACGCTGATCGTTGGCGGGGGCCAGGCGGGTCTGGCAATCAGCGCCCATCTGCGCGACCTTGAGATCGCCCATATCATTGTCGAGCGCGGCGCAATCGCTGAACGCTGGCGGTCGGCACGGTGGGATTCATTGGTCATGAACGGGCCAGCCTGGCATGACCGTTTTCCCGGTCTGGCATTTGACGGATGGCCAGCCGACAGCTTTCCCGGCAAAGAGGCTGTTGCCGCTTATTTTGAGACTTTTGCCGCCACTATCAACGCGCCCATTCGCTGCGGCGTGGACGTAAAGCGTGTTGTTGCCGCACCAGATGGTGGCTATCTGGCCGACACCTCGCAAGGACCAATCCACACCCAAAACATCGTTGCGGCGACCGGCCCATTTCAAGTGCCGACAACACCCGCGATTGTACCTGACGGCATTATCACGCAAATCCATTCACATGATTATAAAAACCCGATGCAGCTTGAAGATGGTGCGGTTCTAGTGGTGGGATCCGGGTCTTCTGGCGCCCAAATTGCCGATGAATTATTGCAGGCCGGACGGCAGGTATATCTGTCGATTGGCCCGCATGAACGGCCACCAAGATCCTATCGTGGCAAGGATTTTTGTTGGTGGCTTGGCACACTTGGCAAATGGCAAATGAAAACGCCGCCTGCGGGAAGAGAACATGTGACGATTGCCGTTTCTGGGGCCAATGGGGGAAAAACAGTAGATTTCAGGCGGTTTGCGCAGCGCGGCATGACCCTTTTGGGGCTGACAGAATCCTATGAAAACGGGCGCCTGTTTTTTGCCGATGACCTACAGGCCAATATTCGGGACGGCGACAAAACCTATCTTGGACTTTTAGCAGAGGCCGATGACTATATCACGGCTAACCAGCTTGACTTTCCAGCCGAGGAAGACGCGAAACTAATCCCGCAAGACCCTGACTGCCTGAAAAAGCCGATACGGCAGGTGGATATCGACAAAGCGGGTCTTAGAACCATTATCTGGGCAACAGGATATAAACAAGATTTTGGGTGGCTTGCGGTCGATTGTTTTGACAAGCAGGGGCGCCCAGACCATGTGCGTGGTGTATCTCGCGCCGATGGCGTTTACTTCCTTGGCCTGCCGTGGCTATCAATGCGCGGGTCGTCGTTTATTTGGGGCGTCTGGGAGGATGCCGGCATGATCGCCAACCATATCGCCAGCCAATCCGGGCACCGGTAATCCGGCGTTAGACCACCGCGCCACAACGCCGGCAAACCGGCCTATTCGTCCCCCGGCACGCCGTAATTTGGGGCCAAATCCGGGCTGATAGCGCGGATTACATAATCGTCCATCTGGGGTTTATAAATGCGCCACGCCTCGGTAACAGCCGCCACCGGGCAGTCCATAGTCCAGTCACAGCGAAGATCAGCCAGCGGCCATTCATGCTGGTCCACCAATAAAAGCCCCGCCGAATGGACAGTGCCCGCCTCGCCGCCTGCCTCCAAGCCAGCGCATAACGCCGCAATCAATCGATCACCAAGATGGCCAGCCGCCGCATGAAACGCCGTCACCATGGTTTGGGGTACCGTTTTACAGCCCAGCAAATTACCAGCCGCCGCCGCATTCATTGACTCAAATTCCGCATTTATCCCCAGCGCTTGTGCACCGGTAAATATTGCGGTGTCACCGGCCGCATCAACCGCCATCACTTGCCGATATGTGGTATGGCTTGCCGCGCCAACCACGCTGGTGACCGCTTTTTTTGCGCCATAACCGTCGGCCAACGCGGTGATAACGCTGTTGCCAAGACGCGGGTCGGTCACATTTTGACTGGCGACAGCGCCCACACCAGCACGGGCAAACGCACACCGCGCTGCCACCGCCGGTGACGACGATGAAATCGCCATCCCAAAACCACCCGTTTCAGCGCAACGTGCGACAATCGAAAACGTCATGCCGGCCCCTTAATCTGGAATAACCGCCGTCGCGTCAATTTCGACCAACCATTCCGGGCGCGCCAACGCCTGCACAACAAGTCCTGTGCAGACCGGATGAACGCCTTTGATATAATCGCCCATAACACGATAGACGGACTCGCGGTGGCGTACATCGGTGATATACACGACCAGCTTGACAAGATGCGTCATATCACCACCGCATTCTTGGATAAGCTGCTGGATATTCTGCATGACCTTATGCGTTTGTTCAGCCGGGTCATGGCTGGCAATATTTTTGGCATCATCCAAATTTTGCGGACATTGGCCACGCAACCAAACCGTTTTACCCCCATGCGTGATAACCGCATGGCACAGATCATTATCCAGATTTTGTTCCGGATAGGTGTCTTTGGTATTGAATGGCCGTATTCGTTGATGCGTCATGGCGTTGTCAGTCCGGTTAAACGAGGCCCTGATAACAGGCCCCTGCCGCAAGATATGGACCCCGATAGTAGGGCGAATGCCGGATAAAACCAATCGAAAAGCACCGGGCTGGCAGGCGCTATCATCGCGCCCAGATTGGGGACAGCAAACCGGTAAAGCGGGGCGGATCAGTGCGCTAACAAGAAAAAACCCAAGAAAAATGGCGGAGGGATGGTCTGCGTGAATAATATCCAACGCATTGATTTATATTTATTATTTAGAATCCATCAAATTCCGCCCCACATTTTAACCCACAGTAAAACAACAATTTTAGCCTATTGCTAACGCCATTGACGATGTGCGACGATTTTATCTTATCGTTTATCTTTAAGGAGGCCCAAATTGGTAAAACGCCCCTTTAACCAGCTTATCCTGATGACTGACGAGCACACGCGTAAGGTTCTTGGCTGCTACGGTAATGAGATTGTCAAAACACCAAACATTGACAAACTAGCGAGCCAGGGAACACTCTTCGAAAATGCCTATACCAATGTGCCTATTTGTGTGCCAGCCAGAGCCTCATTTGCAACAGGCGATTATGCGCATCGCTCGCGTCACTGGGATAACGCCACGCCCTATTGCGGCACACCGCCGTCTTGGGGTACCGCGTTACAGACAGCTGGCATTACCGTAGGATCAATTGGCAAACTGCATTATCGCAACGCTGATGACGATGTAGGGCTGGATTTTCAAACAATTCCTATGCATGTGGTGAATGGCACCGGCGATGTTCTCGGCTGTGTCAGAGAGCCTTTGCCGAAGCGGTGGAAGGCTTTGTCGATGGCTGAAAAGATTGGTCCTGGTGAGACCAACTATAATATTTATGACCGACAGGTGGCAACCGAAGCGGTGAACTGGCTAACAACTAACGGGCAAAAAGAGACGCCTTGGGTGCTATTTGTGTCGATGGTAGCACCGCATTTCCCCCTGATTGCGCCACAAGAATTCTATGATCTATATGGCCAGCTTGGCCTAATGCCAACAAAGCCGCGGGAAGCCCCCGAACATCCTTGGCATCATGCGATGCGGCATTGCCAGATCATGGATAATTTTACGCCGGAAAGAACCCAAATTGCGCTGGCATCCTATTACGGTCTTGTCACTTTTATCGATGATTTGATTGGCAAGATTCTGGACACCGTTGACCATCTTGACCTCGGCGATATGACCCAGATTTTTTACCTAAGTGATCACGGCGACAATATTGGTGAGCGCGACTTTTGGGGCAAGTCAAACTTTTATGAAGAGTCTGTTGGCATCCCCTGCATTATAAAAGGCCCTGATATCCCAGCCGGAAAAATTTGTAAAACGCCGGTTTCCTTGGTTGATGTTCACCCAACGATTTTGAAAAATGCAGGCATTACACCAGAGGGAAAACCTGGAACCTCGCTCGTTGATCTTGCAAACGCCAAAGATGATCCGGAAAGATTGGTGTTTTCAGAATATCATGCGATGGGATCAGCCACAGGTGCCTTTATGATCCGTAAAGGACACTGGAAATTTGTCTATTATGTATCGATGCGGCCACAGCTGTTTAACTTGGCCGATGATCCAGAGGAATTGCATGATCTTGGCACCAATCCGAAATACGCCGATATCCGCAAACAAATGGAGGCCGATCTAAGATCTATATGTGACCCGGAAGCCATTGATAGCATGGCGAAAGCCGATCAAATGGCTATTATCAATGCGAATGGTGGCGTCGAGGCCGTTGTAGCAAAGGGCGGCTTTGGCGCGACCCCTCCTCCTGGCACAAATGCCGAATATGCAACTGAAAGATAAAGGATTTTATGCCCGACAAGAACTTAAAAGCCAAGCTGTAGAAATTCGTGATTCACTGATGCTCAAAAAGGACCAAGCGGATGCGCTTTTTGATAACTCTTAGCCAGCATGTTCCTATAATTCCTGTTCCTATGAGTCGCCAAGGCTTGGATACTCAATGCTTCATCAAACGCCTATCAGAAATCGCTTTACCGAAGACAAAACAGTTATTTTGGCGTGTTCTCTCAATTCTGTTGTTGCTGCTGTCCGGCAATGCCTACGCAGACATCACAAAAGATAATCTGAAGCGCTTTTACCAATCGATCGTGAGCATACACGCAACCATTCCGTCAGCGGCGAGAACTGCCGCGAGTTTGGGTATAAAGCGGGAAGGTAATGGGGTCGCAATCGATGAAAAACATATTTTAACCATCGGCTATATCGTCATTGAAGCCGAAACCATAGACATCGGCTTGGCAGATGGCAGGCGTTTGCCGGCCCGTCTTGTTGCTTATGATCACACAACCGGCTTTGGACTTATTAAGTCTGTCATTCCCCTTAAGATGACTCCGCTTCCATTAGGGGACTCAGACAACATAACCTCGGACGAAACCTTGTTGATCTTACCGTCAGCGGATCGTGGCGCAGGCTCGGTCGTCACGTCTGTCTCGCGGCGGCCTTTTACCGGCTGGTGGGAGTATTTTCTGGACAGCCCGATTTACACAGTCCCGGCAAATCCCCTGTGGGCAGGGGCACCAATCATCAACAAGAATGGAGAGGTTTTGGGGATAGGGTCTCTGTTTGTGTCCGAAGCATCGCCTGGCATTCCGTCTCCCGGCAATATGTCGGTACCGGTAAATCTGCTCAAGCCTATACTCAAGGACCTGATCAGCAATGGACGAAGGACCAGCAACGTGCAGCCGTATCTTGGTATCTCGGCTGATGACAGTAGTGACCGAATAATTGTCACTAGGGTGAGTGCGGGTAGCCCGGCTTTCAAAGCCGGTATCAGACCGCAAGATGTAATCATGACAGTTAACGGGTCGTCAGTGTCCAAATTGAGATCATTTTATGAGCGGGTTTGGGCCTCTGGCGATGCCGGGGTTACCGTCCGGTTAGGCGTCTCACGAGACGGGGCGTTGCGGGAGTTTAGCGTCACGACGGTTGATCGATTGGATTATTTCTTCAAGCCGCAAACCCTCTAAAACATGTAACAATCGATCTTACCGACAGGCATCCGTTGCAAGCTGATAATTCCAAACAAGAAAATTTCCTTGGCCGCTGCCTTATGGTTCTGGCGATGGCGGCATTTGCGATTGAAGACAGCGTGATTAAGATACTGTCTACAACCCTTCCAGTTGGCCAAATTCTAATTCTGCTGGGGCTTGCCGGCGCGTCTATGTTTTTTCTGCTGGCGCTGGCCTTCAACAAAAGCATCTGGACACCCGATATCCTGACCTGGCCGATGCATTTGCGCGTCATGTCCGAAATATTTGGACGGATTTTTTATTCCACAGCGCTGGCTTTTACGCCATTGGCCTCCTCTACGATGATTTTGCAAGCAACCCCCCTCGTGGTGGTGGTTGGTGCGGCGTTTTTTTTCAAGGAAAAAGTGGGCGTACTGCGTTGGATAGCCGTTGTAACCGGGTTGTTTGGCGTGTTCATAATCATCCAGCCAACGGCGGGTAGTTTCTCAATTTTATCGATATTAGCCGTCCTTGGAATGCTGGGATTTGCAGGAAGAGACCTTGCCAGTCGGGCCGTATCTAAATCAATTAACGTGTTGACCCTCGGTGTTCACGGTTTTTTATCGATCGCCCTGGCGGGCGGTTTTTTGGCAGTTTATTTCGACGAAACCTTTATCCATCCAGACGTAAACACAGTTTGGCTGTTGTTGTTCGGATCTGTTTTGGGCGCGGTTGGGTATAGTTCAATTATTTCTGCGATGCGCATTGGTGAAGTGTCGGCGATAACACCATTCCGATATTCCCGCATTCTATTCGGATTATTGTTGGGGATGTTTGTGTTTGGAGAGACGCTCAGCGCACTCCAGCTCGTTGGCGTGGTTATTATTATAGGCGCGAGTTTTGCAGTGGTTTATTCAAACCCAAGTAAATCGTCACAGACAGCAACAAAGCCACCTCAAAAGCCAAGTCAGTAACTAGCGTTGTTTAGCCATGGCATCGCCAATTCTATTTTTGTTGCGCTTTTTTGCACGGTATACCTAAATCTAATGGTCTATCAGGGGAGGAAATAATGACACTGACGCTTCAGAATATCGACGGAACAATTGGTGTTGTGGCTAGTGGTGTAAATCTCGCTAAAGGCGTTGATTCAAATGAAGCAACTTTGCTTCAATCCGCGTTACGTGAACGTTTAGTGATGGTGATCAAAAATCAAAGCC
>CAZYKI010000017.1:0-2579 GCA_964648035.1 uncultured Candidatus Puniceispirillum sp.
TGGGGAAAAATCATCGCCCACGGCACATCGGTGACGCGGCCATATAATTCGCCATTGATGAAATTGGCCAAACGGCCAAAGAACAGGCCAATCGGGGCCACCATAGCCACCCGGTCCCCCAATGTTAACAGCGGTATATTGTGACGGTAGGCCATCAGCCATAACGCAAGGCAGATACCGATCAGCGCCCCGTGAAAGGACATGCCGCCCTCCCAGACCCGGAAAATGGCCAGCGGATCGGTGATAAAATAGCCGGCATTGTAGAACAGCACATAGCCAAACCGGCCGCCAAGAATGAGCCCGATAAGTAAATAATTCAGCAGGCTGTCAATGTTGTCGCTGGTCACCGGCGAATCCGCTGCACGGGTACCGCGTTTGAGTAAGACAAGGCCGATCACCAATCCGGCAATGTAGGCAAGCGCATACCAGCGAATACCGAAATCGCCGAATTGCACGGCAAAGACGTTGAATTCGGGTAGCCGGATCGCGCCGGTCAGCATTGTTTCGGGCTGTGGTGTCAGTGCCATGATGCCGGTCCTTCATGCAATCGTTGTTGGTCTGACGGGCGCTGGTCTGTAAAACGGGTCGTGATGTTGGCCATGGTCAATTCGTGTCTTTGACGGGTGACTGCTTGCGGTGATACTCTAGCGATATTATCTGTGAGAGGGAACCGGCAGAAACACCGGCCACATATTGTGCCGACGCGGCTGGCGTTTTAGGGAGATAGTAGCATGGCAGTGCGTTCAAAATTCATGGCTGATCTCGCGCAAATGGCGAATGGGGCGGCATCGGCCTTTGGCGGCATGCGCGAGGAAATCGACAACATCATCCGGCACCGGCTGGAACGGAGCCTGAATGCACGCGGTCTTGTTACCCGTGAAGAATTTGACGCATTGCGAACCCGCCATGAAGCGCTCGCGGCGCGACTCGCGATGCTCGAATCGGCAGCGTCACCAACGCCCGAAACGCCCGAATCAGCCAAGACCGCGGCCAAACCAGCGGCAAAGCCGCGCCGGGCCGCAAAAAAACCGGCCAAATAGGTGGTTGCCGCATATCCAGCGAATCAGCAGAAAAGGCCAAGAAAACACAAATTGATGTGGGTTAGACAGGTTCGGGCCACAAAATATTGTGTTGAATCTCATTGATTGCCGCAACCGGATTTGCCATTTTGTGATCATGTCTCGGCAGTGGTGCCGACACAGACGTGATAATGAAAGCTGTTGGCATGGCCCCGAATGCTCTAAACCGTGAAATGCCGCTTGGCGACCCGATCGAACTGGTGTCGCGATTTGTGGTCAACCAAGATTGGTTGTTGCAGCGACGTGCCGAAAATGCCGTTCTGGCCGAAGTTCCGGGGAAATGGTGCGATTATCAATTGGCGGTGACCTGGCAGGGGCATGAAGAAGCGATGCAGGTGACCTGCCGCATCGACATTCCCTGTGAGCAGCGCCGGATTGGCGAGATTGCGCTGTTGGCGGCCCTGCTGAACCAGCAGATTTTTATGGGGCATTTAGCGCTTGATTTGACCAATGGCGAGTTGGAATTACGGCATACATTGCCATTGCGCGGCGCCGGTGGGGCAACGCCTGAGCAGATTGAGGATGTTGTCGATATTATGCTGGGCGAATGTGAATATTGTTTTCCGGCGATCTATCAGGTGGCACAGAACGATTTGCCGGCAAGCGAGGCGGTGGCGTTTGTGATGATGCATACCGAAGGCGAGGCCTGACGTCGTGGCAGCGCATCAGATCACATTGATCGGCTGCGGCAAAATGGGAACGGCAATGCTGCAAGGCTGGCTTGCCGACCCCGAGCTTGATGCAAATTTCACCATCATCGAACCGGCAACCGGGCATCTTGACTGGGTGAAAGCCGAACCACGGGTGCGGCATTTTGTCGATTGTCCGGCGGCGATAGCGGCCGGGGTTCCGGCCAGCACGATTGTGGTGTTGGCGGTCAAACCACAGATGATGGATGACGCGCTGGCCATGCTGGGGCCGGTGGCCGACGCCGCGGAAGCCTTTTTGTCGATTGCGGCCGGTATCTCGACAGCATGGTTTACGGCGAGGCTTGGCAAAAACGCGGTGGTGATGCGGGCGATGCCAAACACCCCGGCGGCGATAGGCAAGGGGATAAGCGCGCTTTATAGCGGTAATGCCGCCCCGGAAATGGCGATGCTGGCGCGGCAGCTGCTGGCGGCGGTTGGCGCGGTTGTGCCGCTTGACGATGAAGCGCTGATGGATGCGGTGACGGCGGTGTCGGGGTCCGGGCCGGCTTATGTGTTTTTGCTCACCGAAACCTTGGCCGCGGCCGGTATCAAAGCTGGATTACCGGCCCATTTAGCCCGTGAATTGGCCGCCGCAACGGTCAGCGGGGCCGGGGCCCTGATGGCCGAAGGCGACACGCCGCCAGCCACATTAAGGGAAAATGTGACCAGTAAAGGCGGGACCACCGCAGCAGCACTGGCGGTGTTGATGGCCGATGACGGGCTGGCCGCCCTGATGGAGCGTGCTGTTGCCGCGGCACGAGACCGGTCGGTCGAACTTGGCGGTTAACCGACCCAAATCCATTCGACCCAG
>CAZYKI010000017.1:2679-26832 GCA_964648035.1 uncultured Candidatus Puniceispirillum sp.
ACGAGACCGGTCGGTCGAACTTGGCGGTTAACCGACCCAAATCCATTCGACCCAGAGATACTCGACTAAGGGCCACCCGACCAAGACCTTACCTTTGCGCCCGGCCTGTGCTATAAACGCCTTTACTATTCCACTGCATCAGTCCGCCTATCAGTTTGTCCAGTCACAGCGAGGCCGTTATGCCGCAGGATAAATCCGCCGCACCATCACCCGACCAGCAGCTTGTGGCGCTTGCCGATGCGGCGTGGAGCCTGCTGGCCACGCATCACATAGACCGGATTGATCTTGCTATGGTGGCGCAATTAGCGGCGGTCCCGCACGGGCTTGCTGCCGCCCTAGGCGGCAGTGTGCAGCGTTTGTTGCTCGCGAAAATGGCACAGCTTGACCGGCAGGCGATCATCGAAACCTATGCCGATATCGAAGATGCTGGTGATGTGTCAATCCGCGAAAAAATAACCGAAGGGCTGTTGCACCGCTTTGAGGTCTATGCCCCGTATCGGGCCCAGATTACCGCGCTGAACCAGGCGATTCGTACCCATCCTGAATTGGCGATGCGGCTTTTGGACGGGCTTGAATCGGTCGTGCGCCGGATCTTGGTCATGTCGGGTGACGATGCCAAGGGCATAACGGGCATGATGCGGGTCAAGGGGGTGATCGGGGTGTGTCTAGCGGTGGGGCGTGTGTGGATGACCGATGACAGCCCCGACTTGGCCGCCACCATGAAGGCCCTTGACCAGCGTATGCAACAAGCCGCCGAGTGGGGTACCAGCTTGCGGGTGTTTGGCCGGCGCCGTGCGCCGAACGATGACGCCGAAGACCAGAATGGTGGCGGCCGATACGGGGTAGATAATGACTGATATGACCGCGCTTGCCAGCTATGACGACTTTTTGAAAATCGATATCCGCTGCGGCACGATACGAGAGGCTAACCCGTTCCCCGAAGCGCGTAAGCCAGCCTATAAACTGACGATCGATTTTGGCGCACCAATCGGCATAAAAAAATCGTCGGCCCAGATCACCGAACATTACCAGCCCGAGGATTTGATCGGCCGACAAGTGCTGGCAGTGGTGAATTTCCCGCCGCGCCAGATCGGGCCTTTTATGTCCGAGGTGTTAACCCTTGGTGTTCCTGATGCGGATGGCGAGGTGGTGCTTGTTGCACCGGGGCAGGGCGTGCCTGACGGAGGACGGCTGTTCTAGCCTGCGCCGCCGGTTGCGGCTAAATCGGAAGTTTTATTGTCACCCGTAACCCGCCCAAAGGTGACTCGCCAAGCGTCAGTTCGCCGCCATGCCCCAGAATGATATCGCTGGTGATCGACAGCCCAAGGCCGGTGCCGCCAGTACGCCGGTTGCGTGATGTTTCAAGCCGTACAAACGGGCGGATGGCATCGGCGCGTTTTTCGGCAGGAATGCCAGCGCCATTGTCATCAAATTGGATCATCACCTCGTCATTGCGTTGCCAGATCGACACATGGGTTTTTGTCGAATAGCGAATGGCATTGGAGATAATATTGGCAAAGGCGCGCTGGATGGCGTTTTTCCGTACCGGAAATTTTGGGATTTTGGTTTTGGATAAGGTCAGGGCAATATCAAATTTATGGCTTTTCCGGGCCTGATCCACCATGCGTTTTAACAATTTGTCGACGGCGATTTCTTCACTGGCCTCATCACCGCCACCGGCGGCAAAGGTGATATAGCCGTCAATCATTGTCTCCATTTCACGGATATCGTCACTGATCGCGCGGGTATCGGCGGTCTCTTTCATCAGGGCTAGCTGCAAACGGATGCGGGTCAGGGGGGTGCGTAAATCATGGCTGACGCCGGCCAGCATGTCGGTGCGTTCATTCAGCTGGCGCATGATCCGATGCCGCATCGCCTGAAAGGCCCGGCCGGCAAGCCGAACCTCGCGGGCGCCCTCAAGCCGGTAGTCGGGTGCCGCCCGCCCAATGCCAAGCTGGCGCGCGGCATTGGCAAGCCGGTGAATGGGGCGCACCTGACCCCGCAAAAACACCAGTGCCACTGCAAATAGTAAAATCGAACTGCCAACCGTCCAGCCGATAAAGGTCCAGCTTGTCGAGCTGAAAATACGCTTACGGCTGGCGTAAATACGCAACACACCGGTCTCAAGCTGCACATCGACAAAAACCAGATTGGGATCACTGGCGGTATTGACCTGCCATGGCTGGCTGACGCGCCGCCCGATTTCACGGCGAAGCATGGTTTCGGCATAGCTTGGGTTGGGCACTGGCACCGGCACGCCGAGCGATGCGCCTTTATCGAAATTCACCGGAAAGCTGAAATAGTCCCAGCCGGTTGCGGTGATGGCCTCGATGGTCGCCGCGTCCGGGGCGGTGCCCGCTTGATCAATGACCAGCGCCATCTCGCCGGCAAGATTTTGGGCCATATGGCGCGTTACAGTGTCCCAATGGCGTTCATAGAAAATGAAAACAGTGATCACCTGCACCAAGATCATCGGCAACAGGATGATCGACAGCATGCGGCCGAATAATGTTTTGGGAAGATAATCACGCAATTGCATAGCGGCTATTGTCCTTGCGTTGGATCATCGGTGCGGAGCATCCAGCCGCGATTGCGCACGGTCTGTAAATAGACCGGATGCCGCGGGTCAGGTTCTATTTTGCGCCGCAATCGCGCCACCGCAACATCAATTGACCGGCCTTCCATGCGGCCGTTTGATGCCGCGGCAAGATCATCACGCGACAAGACCTGATTGGGGGCTTTGCCAAAGCTGGCCAGCAATTGCTGTTCGGCTGTGGTGATATGGATCCGGCTGCCAGCGCGGGTTAACATACCGGTTTCCGGGTTGAATAAAAATGGCCCAAAGCCAAGGCCGCTGTCGATTGTCGCCAACCGCGACTGACGTCCCAAAATACGCTTGATCCGCAAGACGAGTTCACGCGGCTCAAACGGCTTTGACATATAGTCATCGGCGCCGGCTTCAAGCCCTTCAATCCGGTGTTCGGTGTCCGACATCGCGGTCAAAAACAGCGCCGGCACATTGTTGTTCTGGCGAATGTCAGCCAATAATTCAAGGCCGGTCTCGCCCGGCATCATAATGTCGACGACCAATAGATCAAAGGCGATAACGTCCAAAAATTTGCGCGCATCTAACGCACTGCTCGCATCGGTAACGCGAAACCCGCTTTCTTCAAGAAAGCGTCTAAGCAACAGCCGCAAGCGTTCATCATCATCAATGACAAGGATGTGATGGTCGGACATATAGGCCCCTTTTGATCAACCATACTAGTCGGCAAACCGGCGCTAGCTATCCTCGGTCTGCCCGCGCCATGCGAATTGGGTAATCGTATCCGCGTCAAGAAGCCCCCGCAACACTTGCTGAAAACCGTCAACAGCTCCTGCCCCAGCATCACGATAGGCGGCGGCAAAGCGGCGGGCCTGTACAGCGGTAAGCCGTGACTCAAGCGCGACACCCTTGTCGGTCAAATACAGCAAGCGTTGACGACGGTCGGTACTGCCGGGTTTTTGGATCACAAATCCGTCGTCCATCAGGCCGGACAACACCCGTGACAGGCTTTGTTTGGTGATTCGCAAGATTGTCAAAAGTTCGCTGACATTGATCCCGGGGTGGCGACCAATAAAATAAATGGCGCGATGATGCGCCCGCCCCATATTTTGTTCGGCCAAAATCGAATCTGCCTCGCCGGTGAAATCACGATAGGCAAAAAACATCAGTTCAATGCCACGGCGAAGTTCCTCTTCGCGTAAAAAAAGAGCCTTGCCAATTGGTTTTACGTCAGCCATGTTGACCAAATAATGAATTGAGTGATAACAAAAGACATCAATTTTTTAGCATAAAACGGCCGTTTTGGAACCATTTAATTCTGCGGCTGATAATGGCTGGTGGGGCAGGGAGACACAAGGCAATGACGCTGATACCATTTGATCAACGTGACGGTTCAATCTGGATGAATGGGGCGCTGGTGCCGTGGCAGGATGCCAAGACCCATACATTAAGCCACGGCTTGCATTATGCCAGTTTGGTATTTGAGGGTGAGCGGGTTTACGGCGGCAAGATTTTCAAAGGGCGTGAACATACCGAACGGTTGCGGACCTCATGCCAGATTCTGGATTTTGATATGCCGGTCTCTGATGATGCGATGGATGCGGCAAAGGCAGCGGTGATCAAGGCCAACAATATTGTCGATGGCTATGTGCGGGCCTTTTGCTGGCGCGGCTCAGAGATGATGGCGATTTCGGCACAGCAGACCAAAATCCATTGCGCTGTCGCGGCGTGGGAATGGCCAAGCTATTTTGATCCCGAAACCAAGATGAAAGGGATCACGCTTGATGTCGCAAAATGGCGCCGGCCGGCCCCGGAATCAGCCCCGGTGCATGCCAAGGCCGCCGGGCTTTATATGATCTGCACCCTGGCCAAGCATGAGGCCGAACGGAAGGGCTTTCAGGATGCGCTAATGCTTGATTATCGCGGCTATGTGGCCGAGGCGACCGGCGCGAATGTGTTTTTTGTCGATGCGCATGGGGTGATCCATACACCGATTGCCGATTGTTTTTTGAACGGCATTACCCGGCGTACGGTGATCGATATGGCCAAATCACTGCAGATTGAGGTTGTTGAACGCCATATCACCCCAACCGAACTGGCCGATATGAAGGAATGTTTCCTGACCGGCACCGCGGCCGAGGTGACGCCCGTATCACAAATCGGCGATTACCGGTTCACGCCGGCGGATATGTGCCGGAAGATGGTCGAATCTTATTCTGATCTGGTGCGGGCTGGCTAACCACCTGTAACAGGTGGGAAAAAGGCGACCTCGTCACCCTCGGTAATCAGGCTCGATGGGTCGCCATAGACGCGATTGACGGCAATCCGCACGGTATCCATATTGGCCAGTGCGGTCTTGTGACCGGCTGACTTGGCGGTGATATGGGGAATCAATCCGGCAACCGTTGTTACCCCATCAGGCAGGGTCATGGTTTCGGTGCTGGTGCCGGTATGTTCTTTTAGCCATGCAAAATAGAGTATTTTCATCGGTCCCTGTCGGTTTGGAAGCTGACAATCTCTTCTGATCTTTTACACGGAATTACGGATGTGGTGCAACGCATTGCTGATATAGCCAGAGCCGGTTTGAATGGTCAGTAAGGCGGCTATCCACAACAAACCAAGCCCAATTTCCTGTGCAAAGGGAAAGCCCGGAAAGCCCGGTGCGCCCATCAAAAAGCCAAGCGCCAGAATTTGCACGGTGGTTTTCCATTTTGCCAGTGCTGTCACCGGGGCGGAAACATTCTGCTTGGCCAGATATTCGCGCAAGCCGGAAATCATAAATTCACGGATCAGGATGATCAGCGCCGGCACCAAAAACAGCCAGCCACTTGTCTCAACGCTCGCCAAGGCCAGCAAAACTGCCGCAATCAACAGCTTGTCAGCGATCGGATCAAGCATTTCACCAAACGGTGATACCAGTTTGAACCGCCGCGCAACATAGCCGTCGATGTAATCGGTGATACTGGCGATGGTGTAAAGATACAGCGCCCATTGATTGAAGAGGGGGGCGTTATCACTCCAAATGAGAATCGCAATCAGCGGCGTGATCGCAATACGCAGAACGGTCATCCAGTTGGGGATCGCGGCAAGGGTAAACATGTTTTTGCCAAAGGCTCCTTGGTCTGGTTCCGTTTTGGATCGCGCTGACGATGCGTTGCGCCCGGCTTTCTTGTTGCTAGCAGAGGCGTGTCTTAGTTTCCACTATAAAACCAATCATAGATTTGTTGTGCAAATTTTTTGGAAATACCGTCAACCGCTTCAAGGTCGGTAAGGCCGGCGGCAGCGACGGCGCGGGCTGATCCAAAATGTGCCAACAAGGCCTTTTTCCGTTTTGGCCCAATGCCAGGCACGGCATCCAGCGGATTGGTGAACTCAGATTTTGCCCGTTTGGCGCGATGTGTGCCAATTGCATAGCGATGCGCTTCGTCGCGCAAACGTTGCAGGAAATGCATTGCAGCGCTGTCGGGTGGCAGGGTAAATGACGGCCGACCCCGCTGGTGGAACTGTTCACGACCTGCATGCCGGTCGGGCCCCTTGGAGATCGCGATGACCGTCAAATCATCAAGTCCAAGATCATCCAACGCGTCATGGACGGCAGATAATTGGCCCGCACCGCCATCGATCAACAAAAGGTCAGGCCATTGGGGGCTGTGGCGTTCCGGGTCTTCTTTCAAGGCCCGCGAAAAACGACGATGGATCACCTGTCGCATCATCGCAAAATCATCGCCGCTATCGGTCGCAAATTTACCGTCATCGCGAATATTGAATTTGCGATATGCGCCTTTTTCAAACCCGTCCGGACCGGCCACCACCATGCCGCCAACCGCGTGTTGGCCCTGAATATGCGAATTGTCATAAATCTCGATGCGCCGCGGTGGTGCCGCAAGATTAAGCGCCGTGACCAGCGCGCCCAACAACCGCTTTTGTGATGCGGCATTGGCAAGATGGCGCGCCAAGGCGTCCTCGGCATTTTTCAATGCCATGTCGGTGAGCTTGCGACGGTTGCCGCGCGCTGGGGTTGATAGGGTTATTTTATGCCCTGCCTTGCGTGACAATGCATCTGCCAAAAGTTGATGCTGCGCCGGCAGCGCTGCCAGCAAAATATGGGCTGGGGGGTCCTTATCTTCGTAGAACTGGCCAACAAAGGCGCCGATAATTTCGGCCAGAGTACTTCCGGTTTGGTGATGCAGGAAGTAGGACCTGTTACCGTAATTCGACCCGCCCCGCACAAAGAAAATCTGGATACAGCTGGTTTCACCACTGTGCGCGGCGGCGATGATGTCGGCATCGCGCAACCGCGGCAGGTTGATATCCTGATTGGCTTGGATACCGGTCAGGGCGCGAATACGGTTGCGCCAAATGGCAGCGGCCTCGAAATCAAGACAATCAGCCGCGGCATGCATCCGTTCGGCATATTCGCGTTGTATTTCGGCCGACTCGCCGCTTAAAAAACGCCGGGCTTGGGCTATCTGTTTGGCGTAGTCGGGTTTGGATACCAGCCCCACGCATGGCGCGGTGCAGCGTTTGATTTGATATTGAAGACAGGGGCGGGTGCGTGCGGCAAAGATACTGTCACTGCAGGTGCGGAGCATAAATGCCCGCGATAAATCGGCCACCGTTCGGTTGACCGACCCGGCCGATGCAAACGGGCCGTAATAATCTCCTTTACGCGTTTTGCGGCCGCGATGTTTGGTCAATTGGCCGAAATCATGATCATCGGTCAACAGGATTTGTGGCAGGCTTTTGTCATCGCGCAGCAGAATATTGTACCGGGGTTGCATTTTCTTGATCAGATTTGATTCAAGAAGCAGCGCCTCGATTTCCGATTTGGTGACGATGACCTCAAGCTTGGTGGTTTCGCTGACCATCCGTAAAATACGGTTCGATAGACGGTTCGGCTGGGTATAATTGGTGACCCGCCTGACAAGATTGCGTGCCTTGCCAACATACAGCACATCGCCGCGGTCATTGGTCATGCGGTAAACACCCGGCTGATGGGGCAGGGTTTTAAGCTCGGCTTTCAGATAGGCGATGCCGCGTTCCAGATTCGCTGGTAACGGATTGGTTTGATCGCTTGGGTCTGACATCAGGTTCGCTGGCATTGGTTTTACTGGTTGGCGGCTAGGGGGCGGTGGTCGCTTGTCCGGTACTATAGCCGATTGCCGCGGACAAGTCAGATCGGGCGAATCGGCACCGGCAGACGGCAAAAATTTTGTCCACGATTCCTGTGGATAACTCTGTGGAGAAAGACGCTGATTTTTTCATGGCTTACTGTTTTTTTGGAAAAAAATTCAGATTGCCTAAAAATTAGGCACAAAATAATAAATAAATAAAAACAGATATTTACTTAATTTCAACCCCTAAAATTACGATATTTGCCGGAAAACTCCGCGAACTGTCTCAAAAATATAGAAAAGTTTTTTTGTTGTGCAAAACATGCGGCCAATGCGGCGTTTCCGGTGCGTGGTCGGGGGTGGGGCTGAACCTTTCTGTGGGCGACGATTCGGATCAAAATTGCCGGTCTTTCCTATTCGATGATGGGGCGGTCAACGGTGCCCTCGACGGCGGCGCTTTTTTACCGGCGCACCGGGTGTGCCGGCTGGAAAACCGTGGCGTTGGGCGATCGCCGCCGGCACGCCGGGGGCATCCAGCCCTAATTCGGCAGCCTCCATCCGGCGTATCTCGTCGCGCAGGCGGGCCGCTTCCTCAAATTCCAAATTGGCGGCGGCGGCTTTCATGCTGTTTTCCAAATCGGCGATGACGGTTTTGAAATTGCTGCCCACCAGATCACCTGATTTGCCGCCAGCTTGGGGTGTCAGGCGGTCGCCGCTTTCATAGACCGAGTCAAGCACATCGGCGATGTCCTTGCGGATCGATTCCGGCGTGATGCCATGTTCCGCATTATAAGCGTTTTGACGGGCGCGCCGGCGGTTCGTTTCGTCAAGCGCATATTGCATCGAATCAGTGACGCGGTCGCCATATAGAATGACCCGCCCATCAAGGTTGCGCGCCGCCCGACCAATGGTCTGGATCAAAGAGGTTTTGGAGCGTAGATAGCCTTCCTTGTCGGCGTCCAGAATCCCGACAAGCGCGCATTCGGGAATATCCAGCCCTTCGCGCAGCAGATTGATCCCGATTAACACATCGAACACCCCAAGCCTGAGGTCGCGCATGATTTCGATACGTTCAAGCGTATCGATATCCGAATGCATGTAGCGGACACGGAGGCCGTTTTCATACATATATTCCGATAGCGCCTCGGCCATCTTTTTTGTCAGGGTCGTGATCAGGGCGCGCTGGCCACTGGCCGCAACGGTCCGGCATTCGGCGATAATATCGTCAACTTGATTGATCGTCGGCCGCACAAAACATTCCGGATCGATCAGGCCGGTTGGCCGCACGACCTGTTCGGCAAACACCCCGCCGGTGCGTTCCATCTCCCACGGGCCGGGGGTCGCTGAAACAAAAATCGTTTGGGGACGAAAGCCTTCCCATTCCTCGAATTTCAAGGGCCGGTTGTCCATGCAGGATGGTAGCCTGAAGCCGTATTTGGACAAGGTCGATTTGCGCGCAAAGTCACCTTTATACATGGCGCCAAGCTGCGGTACCGTCACATGGCTTTCATCGATGATCAGCAGCGCATTTTCCGGCAGATATTCAAACAAGGTTGGTGGCGGTTCGCCCGGACCACGACCAGACAGATAGCGCGAGTAATTTTCGATCCCCGGACAGACGCCGGTGGCCTCGATCATTTCAACGTCAAATTGGGTGCGTTGTTCGATACGCTGTGCCTCAAGAAGCTGGTTATTGGCAGTGAATAGGGCGATCTGGTCCTTGAGTTCTTCTTTGATCAGTTTACAGGCCTGCTGCAAGGTTGGGCGCGGGGTCACATAATGCGAGTTAGCATAGACGGTGACCTTGTCCAGCTTTTGCGACTTGGCACCGGTCAACGGATCAAATTCAAAAATATCCTCAATCTCGTCGCCAAATAGCGAGATTCGCCACGCGCTGTCTTCAAGGTGCGCCGGAAATAATTCAACCGAATCACCACGCACCCGAAAACTGCCCCGCACAAAATTGGTGTCATTGCGCCGATATTGCAATTCGGTCAGCCGCCGCAACAAATCCTGCCGGGCAATAGACTCGCCCATCGTCAATGAAAAGGTCATCTGCGAATAGGTTTCAACCGAGCCGATACCATAAATGCACGATACCGAGGCAACGATAATCACATCGTCACGTTCAAGAAGCGCCCGCGTGGCGGCGTGGCGCATCCGGTCGATCTGTTCATTGATCGATGATTCTTTTTCAATATAGGTGTCTGATCGCGGCACATAGGCTTCGGGCTGATAATAATCGTAATAGGACACGAAATATTCGACGGCATTATGCGGAAAAAGCGACCGCATTTCGCCATAGAGCTGGGCTGCCAGCGTTTTGTTCGGGGCCAGGATCAGGGTTGGGCGCCGGGTTTGCTGGATCACATGCGCCGCGGTAAAGGTTTTACCGGAGCCGGTAACACCCAGAAGAACCTGATCGCGTTCCCCGCTATTGATCCCGGCAACTAGTTCAGAAATAGCGGTGGGCTGGTCGCCCGCCGGTGCGAAATCCGACACAAGGTCAAATAGCGCCGGTCCGCGGGGGCGCGAAATAATCAGATTGTCACTATCGTTGGTTTTCATCTGTGATAACATAAGACTGTTACCGTCAGGATAAAAGAGGTGGGGGACCAAAACCCCGGTAATCCGGCGGCAAGAAATAACTGTTCGACCAAGTGGCGAGGATGGAAATGGGGCTTATTTCTGCGCGTCTGAACCGGCTTGCGCCCTCGCCAACCGTGGCGATTACCGATCTGGCGCTGAATATGAAAGCGGCCGGCCGGCAGGTAATCGGCCTTGCGGCAGGCGAGCCTGATTTTGATACGCCCCAGCATATCAAAGACGCCGCCATTGCCGCGATGCAGGCTGGCAAGACGAAATATACCCAAGTCGACGGCATCCCCGAATTGAAAGAGGCGATTTGCCGGAAATTTGCCCGTGAAAACGACATTGCCTATAGGCCCGATATGATCAGCGTCAGCACGGGTGGCAAGCAGGTTTTGTTTAACGCATTGATGGCCAGCCTCGACCCAGGTGACGAGGTGGTGATCCCGACACCCTATTGGGTCAGCTTTGCCGGTATTGTTGAGATCTGTGACGGGGTGCCGGTATTTGTCAGCGGTAGTGGTGCGAACCCAATGAAGATTGGGGCGGCTGACCTTGACGCGGCGATTACCGCAAAAACCAAATGGCTGATCCTGAACAGCCCGTCTAATCCGGGCGGGGTCGGCTATAGTGCGGCTGACCTGACCGACCTTGCTGCCGTGTTGCGGCGCCACCCGCAGGTCCATGTCATCAGTGATGATATCTATGAGCATCTGACCTATGACGCGTTTCGCTTTGCCACGCTGGCGGCGGTGGCGCCCGATTTGCAGGACCGTATTTTAACCGTCAATGGGGTGTCAAAATCCTATTGTATGACGGGATGGCGGATTGGCTATGGGGCCGGCCCGACGCCCCTGATCAAGGCGATGGCCAAAGTTCAGTCACAATCAACCTCCAGTCCGAATTCAATCGCCCAATATGCGGCGATTGCGGCACTTGATGGGCCGCTTGATTTTATGGCCGCCAACCGCACTGCCTTTGCGCGGCGGCGGCGTCTTGTGTGCGATGCGCTTAACGCGATTGACGGCATTGATTGCCCGCTGCCGGATGGGGCGTTTTATGTCTATCCGTCGATTGCCGGCCTGATCGGTCGCCGTCGGCCTGATGGTCAAATCATTGAAACCGACAGTGATTATGTCGCCTATGTGCTGGAAACCGCTGAAGTGGCGGTGGTGCCGGGGATCGCTTTTGGTCTGTCGCCCTGCTTTCGTGTGTCCTATGCGGCGGCTGATGACGTGTTGGCTGACGCGATGATGCGGATCGCCCGGGTGACGGCGGATTTATCGCACGGCTGAGACCCGCCGGACCTGCCGTAGAATCGCCATAATAGCGGCCTATGATTTGGTTTGGGCATGGAATACCGCTGGGGATAAAAGCGGGCCAAGACTGCCTATAGCCAAAGGAGACGTAGGATGCTGATAAAGCAGCGCCCGTCATGGGCAATTTCTGAGACTGAGGTGACACCGGAAGCGGTCTATATGAACCGGCGTCACTGGTTGCGGGCGGCTGGTTTTACCGGGCTTGGTCTGGCTGGCGCGCTGGCCGGATTGGGCGATACCGCATTGGCGGCCATTGACGGCTATCCGGCACCACAAAATATGGCCTATCGGCTTGACCGCGATATTACGCCGGAAGAAGACGCCACCACCTATACGAATTTTTATGAATTTGGGTCGACAAAAAATATCTATCGCCGCGCCCAGAAACTGGTGACTGACCCGTGGGCGGTCACGATTGACGGGCTTGTCGAGACCGAAATGACCCTAGATGCGGCGACATTGATCGCGCGGGCCGGCGGATTTCAAGAGCGGCTTTATCGCCACCGCTGTGTTGAGGCGTGGGCGATGGCTGTGCCTTGGACCGGTGTGCCGCTGGCGAATCTGGTGGCGCTGGCCCGCCCAAGCGCCGCCGCCCGTTATCTGCGGATGGAGACGTTTTTGCAGCCCGATATTGCCCCTGGTCAACGCCAAGACTGGTATCCTTGGCCCTATGTTGAAGGCTTGACGCTGGCCGAGGCAACGCATGAGCTGGCGTTTTTGGCAACCGGTATCTATGGCAAGCCCATGCCGGCCCAAAACGGCGCCCCGATCCGGCTGGTGACGCCATGGAAATACGGTTTCAAATCGATCAAATCAATCACCCGTTTTACCTTTACCGACGAACAGCCTGTCTCATTCTGGGAGCAGTTAAACGCCCGTGAATACGGGTTTTGGGCCAATGTAAATCCCGCCGTACCGCATCCGCGCTGGTCACAGGCCACCGAGCGAATGCTTGGCAGTAACAAGACGGTGCCAACCCAAAAATTCAACGGCTATGGGGCCGAGGTAGCGGGGCTTTATGACGGCATGTTCCCGGATGACCCGCGTAAGCTCTATCATTGATGGGTTGGTCAGCTTCGTCAGCATATCCTCGCGGGGGCTGGGGCGTTTGCCAGCAAGGCGCTGACCTTGGCGACAATGTCGGGCATTTCCGCTAGGGGGGTGAATCCGGCTGTGGGCAGTGTGGTGCCAAGCGGCGCGCTGTGGCCGGCGCTAGCCATCGCCTGATGAAAGGCGGCGATGCGACCGGTTTCCGGCTGCCATGCGGCAATCAATAGGGGTTTGCCGGTCAGCGCCGCCTCAGATGCCATATTGACCGAATCCGAGGTCACAATCACCGCATCGGCGATGCCCAAAATTCCGGGATAGGGGTTGGCATCAGCGGCCGTTGCGATGGTCACGCGGCTGTCGCCTAGCTGGGTCATCAAAATATTGACGACTGACGCCGGGGTGCGCCGTGACGGGATCAGCGCAAGGCTGGCCTTATTGCTGCGGGCAAAATCGGCAAGCCGGGCTGCCATAGCGGTGGCCATAGGGTCGGTTATCCGATAACGCCGGTTGTCGCCACCAAGAAGAACCGCCACGCATGGTGCCGGAAGGCCGGTCCATTGCGGGGCAAGGCGCGCCGCGGCATCGGCAATCTGGGGCATGGTCAACCGGTTCAGCGAGGCCATGCAGGTGATCACATTCGGGCCGCGTGTCGGGTCATGCTGGGGTACGATCAAAATATCAAAATAATGGGCCGGCAAGCGCGGGTCTTGAATATGGATCGTCCGTGTGGGGGCACCGTGATAGCGCGCCAGACGCCGCATCGCGATAGACAGTCCGGCCATACGTCGCCCACAGGTGATGAGAATATCCGGAAATTCCTGCCCAACAGGCAGCGCCGGGCAACCCGATGCCAGCATGCGGTCAAGGGCGGCAACCGGCCAGATTTGGCTAAGCCGTGGCAGATAACGGCACAGGGGCGGCGGCGTCACCACAAAATCCTGTGGTGTTTTGGCTCGCGTTCGCGCTGTTTTTCCGGTCTTTGTGTGGCGCGCTGCGGCCAGCGCATCGGCGAGGGCCACGGATTGTAAACGCATGCCTGCAGTGCCGTCACTGATCGTCCAAATCGTGCCGATGTTGGCTGGCAGGGTGGTGCGGGTGGATGTTTGACTGGCTGACAAGCCATACTCCTCGGCATGAAACGGTCACATGATCGGCCAGATCGATGGGACGGGACTAACTATAAGTAACTTGCACGGCGGCTGCCGGCAATAATATTACGCGAATTCACTTGTCGAACCGCGTTTGCCCCGTCTATCATCATCTTTTAACGCCACAGGCTTTAGCGGCTTTGTGGTTTATCCGGCGCAAAGAATCCATCCGGCATGGCAGACAAAGTAAAGCTCGACATCGTTGATCGCCAAATCCTGCATGATTTGCAGGCTGACGGCCGCATGACCAATGTGGACCTTGCCAAGCGGGCCGGGATTTCTGCACCGCCGTGCCTGCGTCGTGTTCGTGTTTTGGAAGAGGCGGGAATCATCCGGGGGTACCATGCCGATATTGACCCCGATGCGCTTGGCTATAGTGTGCTGGTGTTTGCCTTTGTCGGTTTAACCAGCCAGGCCGAAGCGGATTTGCAGGATTTCGAAAGGTTGGTGTCGTCCTGGCCTGCGGTCCGCGAATGTCATATGCTGATGGGAGAGACCGATTTTCTGTTGAAAATTGTTGCCCATGACTGGGATGATTTTCAGAAGTTTCTGACAACGCATCTGACCCCGGCAAAAAATGTCAGCCATGTCAAAACCGCGCTGGCCATCCGGTCTGCCAAGCAAATGCCCGGCGTTCCGGTCGGTGATGACACAGCAGCTGCTGTCAAAGCATCTGATGACTAGCCGGCTGGGCCTAAACGGCGTCGCGGTTAAATAGGTCGATTGACAAAATTTCGTAGGTCTTAATGCCGCCCGGCGTTTGCACCTCAACCGAGTCGCCAACCCCTTTGCCGACAACCGCCCGTGCAATTGGTGACGATGTTGAAATCATCCGCTTGGTCAGGTCGGTCTCATATGGGCCGACAATATGGTAGGATGATTCCTCGTCAGTGTCTTCGTCAACCAATCCAACGGTGGTGCCAAAGGTGACTTTGTCACCACTTAACTTGGCCGCATCAATGACCTCGGCACGGCTGGTCACATCCTCTAACTCGGAAATGCGACCCTCAATGAATGACTGTTTTTCGCGTGCCGCGTGATATTCGGCATTTTCCGACAAATCACCATGTTCGCGTGCGACAGCGATCGCATTGATCACCGCTTGGCGTTCGGTGCCTTTAAGATGGGCCAGTTCTTTCTTGATCTGAGCAAGGCCCTGCGGTGTGAAAGGTATCTTTTCCATAAGCGTTCTGCGCCCCTGACGGCGTTGTGACATATATTGGTTATAATGCTGAGATTAACGATAGCTGTTAAGATGCAATAACCGCAAGATAATCCTGCAAAGTACGCACATCAAGGCGGCCTTGTTGCAAAGCCCGAATGGCCTCGGCCGCAGCGCGGGCCCCCGAAACGGTGGTGTAATACGGGATCTTGTTGGTCAATGCGGTCTGGCGTAGCGAGAACGAGTCCTTAATGGCCCCCGCACCTTTGGCGGTGTTGAAGACCAGTTGGATATCGCCTGACAGCATCGCATCAACGGCGTGTGGCCGGCCTTCCATCACCTTGTTGATACGGCGTGCCGGAACGCCGGCAGCCTCTAGGGCGTCGGTGGTGCCGCCGGTGGCCAGAATATCAAACCCGTTAGTCACAAGGCCGCGGCATATTTCAATAAATTCGGCCTTGTCTTCATCTTTGACCGAAATGAACACCGTGCCTGACAATGGTAGATCAACACCGGCGCCTTGCTGGCTTTTGGCAAAGGCCCGACCAAAATCACTGTCGATCCCCATCACCTCGCCGGTTGATTTCATTTCTGGCCCAAGGAAAATGTCAACGCCGGGGAAGCGGGCAAAGGGGAAGACCGCTTCTTTGACCGCGACATGCGGCAGCACCCGTTCGCGCAAGGCAAAGCTGGCCAGCTTTTCACCGGCCATCACCCGTGAGGCAATCTTGGCCAAGGGCACCCCGGTGGTTTTGGCGACAAAAGGTACGGTGCGGCTGCCGCGCGGATTGACCTCGAGAAGGTAAATTTTATCCTCGCGAATAGCGAATTGCACATTCATTAGCCCAACAACTTTGAGCGCAAATGCCAAGGCTGTTGTCTGGCGCCGGATCTCGGCAATAATCTCGTCTGACAAATGCTGTGGCGGCAGTGAACAGGCCGAGTCACCCGAATGGATGCCGGCTTCCTCAATATGTTCCATAATGCCACCGATATAAACCTCGGTGCCATCACACAGCGCATCAACGTCAACCTCGACAGCGTTATTCAAGAACCGGTCGATCAAGACCGGGTTTTTGCCGGATACCACAACCGCATCGCGCATATAGCGTTCAAGATCGGCCATCTGATAGACGATTTCCATGGCCCGTCCGCCAAGCACATAGGAGGGGCGGATCACCACGGGCAGGCCGATGGTCTCGACAATCGCGCGCGCTTCGTCGGCCGAATGGGCAATGCCATTTTCCGGCTGCAATAAATCCAGCTTTTGCAGAAGTTTTTGAAACCGTTCCCGGTCTTCGGCAAGGTCGATCGCATCCGGACTGGTGCCAAGAATGGGGATGCCCTCAGCCTCGAGTGCGGCGGCAATTTTCAACGGGGTTTGCCCGCCAAGCTGCACAATCACGCCCCGTAAATCGCCATTTTCCGATTCACGCCGGATCACCGAGATCACGTCTTCTTCGGTCAATGGCTCAAAATACAGACGGTCAGAGGTATCATAGTCGGTTGATACAGTTTCCGGGTTGCAGTTGATCATAATGGTTTCATAGCCAGCGTCAGATAGCGCATAGCAGGCATGAACACAGCAATAGTCAAACTCAATCCCTTGGCCGATGCGGTTTGGCCCCCCACCCAAGATCACCACCTTTGGCCGATCGGAGGGGTTTGCCTCGCATTCGCCGGCGGCTGACGGCTCATAGGTCGAATACATATAGGCGGTGTCCGACGCGAATTCGGCGGCGCATGTGTCAATCCGTTTGAAGGACGGGACAACGCCGACGGCGTGACGCTGTTGACGGATGCGCGCCGCGTCAGTATCGGCAAGCGCGGCAAGCCGTGCATCGGAAAAGCCCATCGATTTTAGATGCCGTAATGATGCCGCATCATCCGGCAATCCCTCGTCAATGACGGCTTGTTCAGCCTCGATAATCGCGGCCAAGCGTTCAAGGAACCAGATATCCCAGCCGGTGGCGGCGTTGATTTCGGCCAGCGACATACCACTACGGATCGCCATGGCAATCCGCAACACACGATAGGGTACCAATTCGCCAAGCCAGCCCCGCAGCGGATCTTCGCCAAGCGTGCTGTCGAGGGCCGGCATGTCGACCGGGTCCAGCCCGGCAAGGCCGGTTTCCATAGACCGCAGGGCTTTTTGCAGGCTTTCTTCAAATGACCGGCCAACGGCCATCGCCTCGCCGACCGATTTCATCGATGTTGACAAGAACGGCTCGGCACCGGCGAATTTTTCAAAGGTAAAGCGGGGGATCTTGGTGACGATGTAATCAATCGTCGGCTCAAAGCTGGCCGGGGTCACGCCGGTGATGTCATTCGCCAGCTCATCCAACCGGTAGCCAACAGCCAGTTTCGCTGCGACTTTGGCAATCGGAAAGCCAGTGGCTTTGGACGCCAGCGCCGACGACCGGCTAACCCGTGGGTTCATTTCGATGACGATGATCCGTCCGGTTTTTGGGCAGATCGCGAATTGCACATTCGAGCCGCCGGTATCCACCCCAATTTCGCGTAGAACGGCGATCGAAATGTCACGCAAGGATTGATATTCCTTGTCGGTCAAGGTCAAGGCCGGGGCAACGGTCATCGAATCGCCAGTATGCACCCCCATCGGATCAACATTTTCGATCGAACAGACAATGATGCAATTATCGGCGGTGTCGCGCACCACCTCCATCTCGAATTCTTTCCAGCCAAGAAGTGATTCCTCGATCAAAACTTCGGAGACTGGTGACAGCCGCAAGCCGTTGGCGACAATGGTTTCGAATTCGGCCCGATTATAGGCAATGCCGCCGCCTTCGCCGCCAAGCGTGAATGACGGGCGGATAATCGCCGGCAAGCCGACTTTTTCAAGCGCAACAAGCGCATCATCAAAATTATTTACCGTGCTGGCCCGCGCACAGCCGACCCCAATCTTTTCCATGGCGATGCGGAATAATTCGCGGTCTTCGGCCTTTTCAATCGACTCGGTCCGTGCGCCGATCATCTCGACACCATATTGCGCCAAGGTACCATCACGATAAAGCGCCAATGCGGTGTTCAGCGCGGTTTGCCCGCCCATTGTCGGCAGCAGCGCATCAGGGCGTTCGGCCTCGATGATCTTGGCGACGGTCTGCGGGGTGATTGGCTCGATGTAGGTTGCATCGGCCATTTCCGGGTCGGTCATGATGGTGGCCGGATTGGAATTCACCAGAATGACGCGATAGCCATCGGCTTTGAGTGCTTTACAGGCCTGCGCGCCTGAATAGTCAAATTCACAAGCCTGGCCAATGATGATTGGTCCGGCGCCGATAATCAGGATAGAGGCGATATCATTACGGCGCGGCATATCAGTGTCTCGCTTTTTCCATCATCTCGGTAAACCGCGTGAATAAATAGCGCGAATCATGTGGTCCGGGTGACGATTCAGGGTGGTATTGGACGCAAAAAGCCGGTTTGGTGCGGTGCCGCAATCCCTCGACAGACTGGTCAAACAACGACAGATGTGAGACCTCCAGATCGGCAGGCAAACTGTCGGGATCAACAGCAAAGCCGTGATTTTGACTGGTGATTTCAATTTTGCCGGTGGCGAGGTCCTTGACCGGATGGTTGGCCCCACGATGGCCACGATCCATCTTGAAGGTGGTGGCACCAAGCGCCAATGCCATTAACTGGTGCCCGATACAAATGCCGAATACCGGCATATCGGCGGCAATCAGCTTGGCAATTTCGGGGCCGGCATAGGCGGCCGTTGCCGCCGGGTCGCCCGGCCCATTAGACAGGAACACGCCGTCCGGCTGCAGTGCCAAAATGGTGTCAGCGCTGGTTTCGGCTGGCACCACATGCACCGCGCATCCCGCGTCTTGAAGGCAGCGCAAAATATTCTGTTTACATCCGAAATCCATCGCCACCACCTTGTATTTGGCGGGGGTTTCACGGTGTGCGCCCTGTTCAAACTGCCATGTGCCTTCATCCCAGTCATGGCTGGTGGCGCTGGTAACCGTACGGGCCAGATCCATATTTTTAAGGCCGGGCCATGCGGTGGCCTTGGCATGAAGCGCATCAAAATCAATGGCCCCGTCAGCCGCGTAGCACAGCGCGCCGCGTGGTGCGCCAAGGTCGCGAATCCGGCGGGTCAGCGCGCGGGTATCGATGCCGCTGATCCCGGGCAGGTTAATGTCTTTCAACCACGCGTCGAGATGCTTGACAGCGCGCCAGTTTGCCGGGTTGGTCACCGGCTGGCGCACAATTAGTCCCAACGCCGCCGGGGCGCCGGTTTCATTGTCTTTGTCATTGACCCCAACATTGCCAATATGCGGAAAGGTGAAGGTGATGATCTGTCCGGCATAAGACGGGTCGGTCAGGATTTCCTGATAACCGGTCATCGATGTATTGAAGCATACCTCACCAACAGTGGTGGTTTCGGCCCCGAACCCAAAGCCCGGAAAAATGGATCCATCATCAAGGACCAGCGCCGCGGTGGGTTTGTCCTGATGTGCGCGAAGCGCAGCAAAATATTGGCCAGAGTTGAATTTCTGCCCCATTTGATCCCATATCCTGTTATATAGAGTGCGGTGCGGCAGCTGCCGACTGCCGGACGGCTGTGTTCTTAACCGACCATGTGAATTTGGTCAAGCGCTTGCACAGGAACACTTGCCTGTTTTGGACGGGTCGCGTAAAAGGCGCGTCCGGCGAGGCGGATAGAACCGGCACAGCACATCACAACAGAGGGTTCAACCTGATGCGTGAAAATATTACGGCAGCGATGAAACAGGCGCTGAAAGACAAGGATCAAGCGGCGTTGTCAACCATGCGGCTGATCATGGCGGCGCTGAAAGACCGCGATATCGCAGCGCGGGGTAACGGTAATCCCGATGGGATCAGCGACGACGATATTCTTGGCATGCTGCAAACCATGATCAAGCAGCGGACCGAATCGGCCAAAATGTACCGCGATGGTGGTCGGCCTGAATTGGCCGATGCGGAAGACGCCGAGATTGTTATCATTCAAGGGTTTTTGCCGGCGCAGCTAAGCGCCGATGAAATGCAGGAAGCGGTTGCCGGGGCGATTGCTGAAACCGGCGCGGCGTCGGTCAAGGATATGGGGCAGGTGATGGGCTATCTGAAAGGCAATTTTGCCGGACAGATGGATTTTTCGGCTGCCAGTCAGGCGGTCAAAGCAGCGCTGATGGCAAAAAACTGACCCAGCCGGCGGGCAATGGGTAGGTCCAGCGGAGCATAAGATGGCGGTGCCACCCGAATTTATCGAGGATCTGCGACAGCGGGTGCCGCTGTCCGATGTGATCGGGCGGCGGGTCAAGCTGACCAGAAAGGGCCGGCGCTTTAGCGGTCTTTGCCCGTTCCATTCAGAAAAAACCCCGTCTTTTTCGGTTGTCGATGATGACGGCTTTTACCATTGTTTTGGCTGTGGCGTTCATGGTGATGCCATTTCATTTTTGCGGGAAATGGATGGGTTGGAATTTATGGAGGCGGTCGAACGGCTTGCCGAGATGGCCGGACTGGCGGTGCCGCGATCGGCGCCGGCCGACCCGGCTGCCGCCCGCCAGCGCAAAGCGGCGCTTGATATTCTTGAAGAAACGACATTGTTTTTTGAGTCTGCCCTTAGAAGCGAGGACGGCCGCGGTGCCGCGCAATATCTAAAACAGCGTGGCCTTGATGCGGCGACGGTTAAATCCTACCGGCTTGGCTATGCGCCGCGTAGCGGCTTGCGTCAGCGGCTTGCGGCAAAGGGATTTACCGATGCCGATATGCTGGCCGCCGGCGTGTTGCGGAAATCAGATCGGGATTCGAGCCTCTATGACTATTTTCGTGATCGGGTGATGTTCCCGATTGAAAATCGGCAAGGCAAGATTATTGCTTTTGGCGCGCGCGCGCTTGGCGATGCACAGCCAAAATATCTCAATTCGGCCGAAGGGCCGACCTTTTCGAAAAAGGCGGTGCTTTACGGGTGGGTGCAGGCCCGCGATGGGATGCGGCGCGGCCTGCCGCTGGTGGTCGCCGAAGGCTATATGGATGTGATTGCGATACAGAAAAGTGGGGCGGCAGCGGCCGTTGCCCCGCTGGGGACAGCCTTAACGCCCGAACAGATCCAGCTTTTGTGGAAACTCCATGATGAACCGGTGCTGTGTTTTGATGGTGATGCGGCCGGTCAGCGTGCACAGCTGCGCGCGCTTGAACGGATATTGCCGCTGCTGGAGCCGGGAAAATCGGCCAGATTTGCCACCTTGCCCGACGGCAAGGACCCGGATGATGTGATTGCCGCCGCAGGCCCTGACGGGTTCCGGAAAATTGTTGGTATGGCGCGATCATTGATTGACAGTCTGTGGGGGCAAATGGCGGCCGGGTTCGATTTACAGCAACCGGAATCGCGGGCTAGTTTTTGGCAGGCGGTACGCGGTCATGTCCGCGGCATTGCCAATAATCAGGTGCGCGGGGCCTATGGTGACGAGATCGAATCACGAATCGCCGCGATGCGGGCCGAAATGCGCGGCCTGTCAGCGGCGGTGATGCCACCACAACGAAGCCGCCGGCCGCAAACCGGTCTGGTCGCCCGGCACCGGGCCATTCTGGCGCTGATTCTGGCGCATCCGGTGCTGGTTCCGGCGCATTTCGAGGCCTTGTCGATGCTCGATTCGGGAGATGAGTCTCTCGAATCGCTGAAAAAAGCACTGATTGATGCGGTAATCCGCGAGCCAGACCTTGACGCCACGGCGTTAAGCTATCATCTAAAAGGGTTGAATTTCGACAATACGTTGGCGGCAGTGACGGGGGACGACATGAAAGCCAGACTTCCGTTCAATCCAGACAGCCTGACCAGTGACAAGGCAGCGGCATATCTGGATGAATTGCTGCATCTTGTCGGCGGCAAGTCAGGACTGTTTTCAACGGGCAATCGCCCAAAAGCGTAACATGACTAACGATGTGGCCGTGCCGGTCGTTTGACCACGACAAGGCCGGTACTGTGACATGGTGCATTACCGGATAAAACTGTATGCGCCGGGTGATCTGAACAGGAAATTGAGAGAGTATGGCCAGCAAAGCAAAAAAACAGGTCGAGGCAGATCAGGATAAGCCGGACGCCAGCGAAGTCACCGGACTGGACGCTGCCCAGCAAACCATCAAGGCCTTGATGAAGATTGGCAAAGAGCGCGGATTTGTCACGCATGACGAATTGAATGCTGCCTTGCCGGCCGAAGATTTCACCTCGGAACAAATTGACGATGTGATGTCAGCGCTCAGCGAAATGGGCGTGTCGGTGGTTGATAACGCCGATACCGACAGTGATGATGACAATGACGATGACAGCCCGTCATCAGGCAATTTGAGCGACAGCGATGTGTCTGGCACCGATGATCCGGTGCGCATGTATCTTCGCGAGATGGGCAGTGTTGAGCTGTTGTCACGCGAGGGCGAAATTGCAATTGCCAAGCGCATCGAGGCGGGCCGCGAAATGATGATTGGCGGCATTTGCGAATCACCGCTGACGGTGCGGGCGCTGATGCACTGGCGTGACCAGATTGCCGATGGTGTGGTGCCACTGCGCGATATCATCGATTTGGAGGCAACCTTTGCCCGCATCAATGGCAATCCGCTGATCGATCAAAATGAAATCAACCCGCTTGGCGATGATATCCCGGAAGATGACCTTCAGGATGACGAGGCAGACGAACCGGAAGACGACGACCTTGATGATGAGGATGATGACGACGAGGATGATGAAAGCGGCGATAGCGATACTGACACCTCGACCCGCGACTCAAACCGCGAAGGTGACGATAATGACGATCTGAACATGTCGCTGGCGGCATTGGAGGATGCGGTTCGTGACGATGTGATGGCGCTGTTTGACGAAGTGGGCACCTGCTTTAAGGAATTTACCAAGAGCCAAGACCGGCGGTTGGTGCGGATGGCCAAAGAACAGGGGCTTGTCGCCAAATCAGAAGCCAGCCATCTGGATACCAAAATTCGACTGTGTGAACTGATGGAAGGGGTGATTTTCAACCCCAACCGGATCGAGGCGCTGAGTGAGCAGTTGTTTACACTGAACCGGCATGTCACGCAGGTTGAGGGTCGGTTGATGCGGCTGGCAACCGATTGCGGCATTCCCCGCGCCCAGGTGCTTGATGCATGGGTTGGGCGTGAGGTATGCGAGGCGTGGCCGGGTACCGGCTGTAGCAGCAAGGCATGGAAAAAACTGCAAGCCGATCATGGCGCCGAACTTGAGGAATTGCGCGACAAGATCAAGCTGGTGGTCGATGATATTGGCCTGTCGGTGCCTGAATTTCGCGACGTGATCCAGACCATCCAGCGTGGCCAGCGTGAAGCGGCGCGGGCAAAAAAGGAGATGGTCGAGGCCAATTTGCGACTGGTTATCTCGATTGCCAAAAAATATACCAATCGAGGATTGCAGTTCCTTGATCTGATTCAAGAAGGCAATATTGGTCTGATGAAGGCGGTTGATAAATTTGAATATCGCCGCGGCTATAAATTTTCGACCTATGCGACCTGGTGGATCCGGCAGGCGATTACCCGTTCGATTGCCGACCAAGCGCGCACCATCCGGATTCCGGTGCATATGATCGAGACGATCAACAAGCTGGTCCGGACATCGCGCCAGATGCTGCATGAAATTGGCCGCGAGCCAACACCAGAAGAGCTTGCCGAAAAGCTGTCGATGCCCATCGACAAGGTCCGCAAGGTCCTGAAAATCGCCAAGGAACCGATCAGTCTTGAAACGCCGATCGGGGATGAGGAAGACAGCCATCTTGGTGACTTTATCGAGGACAAAAACGCGGTGCAGCCGCTGGATGCGGCAATTCATGCAAATTTACGCGAAACCACAACCCGCGTTCTGGCCAGCCTGACCGCGCGTGAGGAACGCGTGTTGCGGATGCGCTTTGGGATCGGTATGAATACCGACCATACGTTGGAGGAAGTGGGCCAACAGTTTAGCGTGACCCGCGAACGGATCCGGCAGATTGAAGCCAAAGCCCTTCGCAAGCTGAAACACCCATCGCGCTCGCGCAAATTGCGTAGCTTTTTGGAAAATTGATGCCGTTGCCGCCGCGATGCGGCGATGGCGTGTGGCAACGTGACAAAACTTGCGGTTGCGGTATCGCGCCGAAAGATTTATCAGACTATATCCGCTTGCGGGCAAGTCTTTGGGGGCCTGTAGTTCAATTGGTTAGAACCCACGGCTCATAACCGTGTTGTTGCA